>NZ_CP029487.1:619643-929464 GCF_002441855.2 Eubacterium maltosivorans
ACCCCAAAAGGGCGCTGGAATACAAGGGCTTCTGGGTTTACCTGCTGTATCAGAACAACCAGAGCGCCGTGAGAGATGCGGCGGGGGACTGGCACTGGCCCGTATGGTTTGAGGTGGATAACCCCGGGCTCAAGGCTTTTTTAAACCTGGAGGACCGGCGGCAGATCGCCTATTACCGAGGCCGCCTGATCCGGGACGGCCGCATCGATTACCGGAAAACCGGCGGCGGCTACCAGTACGCTCTGAAGCCCTTTGACCACAAAACCGTCCAGACGGCCATCCGCCTGGAAGACCACACCAGCCTGAGCGTATGGACCACGGCAGGGGATAAAGCCGCGCGTCCTGTAAAAGATCATAATCCCTGCGGCTTCTGGATTCCGCCCGCCCTGTCCGAGGAGGAGCGGAGGGCTCTTGCCCTGAAATACCCGGACGATGTCCAGCGGTTCTGGGCTGAGCAGGCTCTGAGAGAACAAAAAGCAAGGGAGGAGGAAGAAAAATGGGCTTACTAAAGGATACCTACGCCGATCTCTACGGCGAGCGGTTTGACACCAACCCCGCCTATACCGATTACGACTGCATGGCCGAGGGCGC
Organism: Eubacterium maltosivorans; assembly: GCF_002441855.2. Classification (NCBI taxonomy): domain Bacteria; kingdom Bacillati; phylum Bacillota; class Clostridia; order Eubacteriales; family Eubacteriaceae; genus Eubacterium; species Eubacterium maltosivorans. Next base: position 620,235 of record NZ_CP029487.1, read on the forward strand.
CCTGCACATCAGCCTGAGAGCGCGCACCCTGTCTGAGGCTGAGGATGCCTTTGCCGAGCTGCTGGACAATGCCGAGGACGATGTGCCCGGCCTGGTGCTCAGGCTTCAGTGGGTGGACGAGCAATGAGCGGCAGCGAGCTGGCCCGCTGGGTCCGTGACAACAGACGCTCCAGGGGCCTCACGCAGCCTCAGCTTGCGGAAGCTGTGGGCGTGAGCCATAAAACCATCTTCAGGGCTGAGCGGGGAGAGTCCCTCAGCGCCTATACCCTGGATCAGCTTACCCGGTACTTCGGCAGCCCCCTGCCCAAGGAAAAAGCCTGCACTGCCGGCCATTTTGTGCTGACCATCTACAGCGAATATCTGTGATGGTATTCTGGCACGGCACATTTTTGCGCCGTGCTTTTTTAATACAAAAAAAGTTTTCTTAAATTAAATCCTCAGGGCTTCCTCAAACGTTATATAATACAAGGGGACGCCCGGAGGAGGAAGAACTTGACGCGTGAAGATATTTTACTGAGAAAAATTGAAAATGGAGACCGGCAGGCGCTGGATGGGCTGATTACAGACTATTACCCGGATATTTTCCGGTACTGCCTCTGGCACACCAGAGACCGGGCCGCCGCCGAGGATGCGACCCAGGAGACCTTTCTGAAGGCTGTGCGCTTTCTGGACGGCTACCGCCATCAGGGGCATTTCAGGGCCTGGCTCTATAAAATTGCCGCCAATGTGTGCCGTGACGGATGGCGAAAAGCCGACGAGGAACCTCTGCCGGAGAACCTTACCTATGATGAAGCGGGCTTTGAGCGCGCCGAATCGGACGCTGATTTTATTTGTATGGTAAGGGGCCTGCCAGAGGAAGCCCGTGAGCTGGTGCTCCTGCGCTTTGCTCAGGACCTTACCCTGCGCGAGATCGCCCATGTTACCGGGCTGCCAGTGCGCACCGTTCAGTCACGCCTGCGGTCAGCCCTGAAAAAAATTAAAAAACAGCTGTTAAAAGGAGAAATATGCCATGAACCATAAATTCAAAAAGAGAATGAGGCAGGCCTTAAAAGCGCCGGCCCCGGTATCCGAAGAGCATCTGGAAGCGACAAGGGAGGCCGCCCGCGGGCTTTACGCTGACAGCAGGCAACGGAAAAAAATTTCTTTTCCCGAGTTTTTGCTTATGCAGATACGTTTTTGCGGCGTCTGGGTCTGGCTTTTGCAGGGCGGCGCCCTGTTTGCCCTTTTTCTGGTTTTAAACAGCATTCTCGGCGGCGATTTCAGCGCCATAAAGCCGCAGCATCTGCCCGAGCTGCTCAGCCTCTGTGCGGTGGTGGTCGCGGCCACAAGCCTGCCGGGCATCAGCCGTTCCTGGCAGCACAGGATGTATGAGACGGAGGCGGCGACGCGTTTATCCCTGCCCGGCCTCATCCTCTGCCGGCTGCTCATTCTGGGGCTGGTGGACTTTTTCATTCTGGCCGCCGCCTTTACCGCGGCCCTCTGGCAGACCAGCCTGAGCGGCTTAAACGCCGCTGTCTATCTGCTGCTGCCCTTTCTGAGTGCCTGTCTCGGCAGCCTTCTGATCATCCGGCATGTGCCCGGAGAACGTCTGCTTTTTTTCTGCACCTTGTTCTGCGGTGCGCTTTTTCTGGCCCTGTGGCTGGCCGGAAGCCTGAACCCGGTCATTTATCAGCAGACCGGACCGCTTACGGTGCTCACACTCCTCTGCGGAGCGGGTGTTTTAGCGCAGTGCAGGAAGCTCGTCAACGACTATAACATTGAATAGGAAGTGAAATGATGGAACTTAAAATCAACCGATTGACCAAGCAATATAAAGATAAGCTGGCCGTGGACAGTGTCAGCCTGAAATTAACGCCGGGAATCTGGGGGCTTCTCGGCGCCAACGGCGCGGGGAAAACCACCATGATGCGCATGGTGGCAGGCATTTTAAAGCCAACCTCCGGCGGGGTGTTCTACGATGGGATAGACATTGCCGATCTGGGCGAAAGTTATCGGGACATCTTTGGCTATCTGCCCCAGACCTTTGGCTTTTACCCTGAATTTACAGTGAGAAGCTATTTGGAATATATGAGCGCCCTCAAGGGTATTGGCAGAAAAGACGCGTCTTCAAAAATCGAGAGCCTGCTCCAGATGCTCGCACTGAGTGATGTGAAAAACAAAAAAATCCGCAGGCTGTCCGGCGGTATGCAGCGACGGGTGGGCATTGCCCAGGCCCTGCTCAACGATCCGGAAATCCTGATTCTGGACGAGCCCACCAGCGGCCTGGACCCGGGCGAGCGGGTGCGTTTCCGCAATATTCTGGCCGAGTTTGCAAAAGACCGGATTGTGCTCATTTCCACCCATATCGTGTCCGACGTAGAAAATATCGCCACGCGTAACGCAGTCATGAAGGACGGGCGGATCATCGCAGCGGGCAGCACGGATGAGCTGGTGGCAGCCATGAAAGGACGTGTATGGCATACCGAGGTGCCTGAAAGGGACCTGTTAAAATGTGAGCGCCTTGTCCGTGTCGCTAATATCCGGAGCGAGCCCGGAGGACGGGCCGCACTCCGCTATCTGGCCGATACCGCCGTACTGCCGGGCTCAGCCCCGGAAACACCCCGGCTCGAAGATTTATACCTCTGGCTTTTCCCAGAGGGCACAGAGGAGGTGCAGTGATGCTTAACGTATTTTGTATGGAGTTTAAACGCCTTTTTAAAAGCCGCATGGTATGGATACTGTGCGCCGCATCGCTTATTGCCGCTCTGCTGCTGTGCGTGATGGCAGTGGACAATGTGAGCTACGGAAGGCGGGACGACCCGGACGCCAAAAACGGGCTGGCGGCCATCCCGGCCCTCAAGGAAGCCTATAAGCCCCTTTATGGAGAGGTAACGCCCGAAAAGCTTAAGTCTGCCTTTGAGACCTATATCAACACTTCAAACGCCTATGAGGAAAAAAAGCCGGCCTCGGTTTACAAAGAAAAAATAACCCCGGTCCAGCCAGCCCTCAGCTGGATTTTCAGCGCCTTTGACGATTCTGAAATCACAAACGCCGATGAGGTGGGAGGCTTCTACGCCAAACGTCTCCAGAATGTCCAGAGCATGCTGGAGGATAAATATCCCAACGCACCGCAGGCAAGGCAGGCGGCTACGGAGCTCAACAGCAAGGTTGAAACCCCCTTTCACTATGCTTACGGCTACGGCAGCAGTGATGGAAAGGATTTTATGGTTTTACTGCTGCTGATTCTTGTGCTGTTCTGCACCGCCATAGCCGCGCCGGCTTTCGCCGCCGACTATCACAGCCGGGCCGATGACATCCAGCGCTGCACCCGCTACGGCAGGGGAAAGCTGAGCGCCGCGCGGTCGCTTTCTGTGCTCATCCTCACCCTGGGTATAACAGTGATCAGCACCGGTGTCTACCTGATCATTCTGAACAGCATCTTTGGCTGGGAGGGCTTGTCAGCCTCCCTTCAGACGGCCTTTGTGGCCTGGGGCATCGCGCCCATGAATGTGGGGGATATGGTGCGCATGACATTTTTTGCCGGCATTCTCACTCTGCTGGCCACAGCGTCCTGCTGCCTGTTTGTATCCTCCCGGTGTAACTCGCCCACAACGGCGCTCATCATCAGCTTCTGCGTCAGCCTGCTGCCCATTTTCCTGGGCTTTGCGGGCGTCAATGTAAAATGGCTGTACGCGCTGCTGCCCTCGGGCGGCATGGCCATGGAAAACAGCTTTTACTATGCCCTGACGCTCAACAGCACGAGCTTCCTTCACCTTGGGAGCTTTACCCTGTGGCTGCCTTACGCTTATATCCTCTTTGCCGTGGTGGAGATTCCACTGTTTGTCCTGCTGACCATATTGTCCCACAAGGGTCGGCAGGTCGCCTGAGCTACCTCGGAGCGTGGCCATGCTAAACGTCTTTTTTCATGAATTTAAGCGGCTGTGCCTGAACAAGACCGTTCAGGCGCTGTCGATCCTGTCGGTCCTGTTTACCATTTTACTGGTGTATGTGGTCATATCGAACACCCGTTATGGCTCATACGAAAGCCCGGCGTACAGAAGCGGCCTGGACGCCGTTGCCCACGCGAGAACAGTCTACGCGCCGTCATACGGCTCTGTCACAGCTGAAAAGCTGGAGTCAGCCCTCAGGACCTATCAGGATATCGCAGAAGATTACCCGGAAGGCGAAATGCCAGACGCGCTCCGGGAGAAAACGACAGCGCCTTTGTCGCCGCTGCTGCGCCTGCTGTCGTATACTTATGAAACCCGCGACATTTCTGTTGATGCTGCCGCTGACTTTTACAGACAGCGTGAAGCGCGCATCAACGCATCCATTAAAGAGCAGTATCCTGGTTCGCCAGCGGTTCAGAATGCCGCCAAAAACATTAACCAGAGGGTCGAAACGCCTTTTTACTACGCCTATGGTTACGGCGACAGCGACGGGCCAGAATTTCTGGTGTTTCTCCTGTTTGTGCTGGTGTTTTTCGGTACGGTTATTGCTGCGCCGGTCTTTTCTGAGGATTATCACAGCCAGGCCGATGATATCCAGCGCTGCTGCCGGTATGGGCCGCAGCTTGGAACAGCGCGGCTGATGGCCGTATATGTCCTGGTTCTTTTGCTGGTGACAGTCTGTACCGGGATTTATCTGCTATCCCTCAACACCGTATTTGGATGGGAGGGGCTGAAAGCATCCCTACAGACCCGTTACTTCACAACTGCGATCACACCAATGACCATCGGCGGCGTTATGGGCGCCACAGTGCTTTCAGGCATTCTCACCCTGCTGGCCACAGTATCCTGCGCCATGCTTGTATCCTCACGCTGCAAAGTGCCGGTGGCAGCTGTGTCGGCCAGTGTGGTGATCGCCCTGCTGCCTGTTTTCTTCTCCTTTCTCCATATTGAGGAAAGCGTGCTGTCTTCTCTGCTGCCCTCTGCCGGCGTCGTCTCGAGCAGTGGCTTTTATCAGATGCTGACAGAGAAAAGCCTGGAATTTTTTAACGCTGGCGACCTTGTCCTGTGGCGGCCCTGCGCCTGCCTTCTGTTCGCCGCGGTGGAGATCCCGCTGTTTGGCGGGCTGGCTGTATGGTCCTACAAAAGACAGAAACTTTACTAAAAAAGCACGGCACAAAATGTGCCGTGCTCAGCGTGTCGACGAAGTTATCCATGAGCTGCAAAGCTAAAGCTTGAAGCTGTCTGCGTTAATAATGGATAGTTGATAGTGGATAGTTGTAGTGCGCTTTCGCCTGTGGCTCAAGCGATTAATATGCGGCCAAAGGCCTCGTCCAATCAAATCGGCCAACGGCTGATTTGCTCCTAAACTTTCAACCGTCAACTATCAACTTGACAGCCTCTTTTTAACGCTTTAGCTCTTCCTGATATCCTTTGTCTACAGTCTGAGCACGGCGCAAAAATGTGCCGTGCTTTTTTTATTCACCGATGATTTTAATGAGCGCGTGTTTATCGCGCTTACCGTCAAACTCAAAATAAAAGATCTGTTCCCAGGTGCCGAAATCCAGGCGGCCGTCTGTGATGGCCACCACCACTTCACGGCCCATAACGGTCCGCTTGAGATGGGCGTCGGCGTTATCCTCAAAACCGTTGTGGTGGTACTGGCTGTAAGGTTTTTCGGGCGCCAGCTTTTCGAGCCACACCTCATAGTCATGGTGCAGGCCGCTCTCATCGTCGTTGATGAACACGCTGGCAGTGATATTCATGGCGTTGACCAGCACCAGTCCTTCCCGGATACCGCTGTCAGCCAGCGCTGCCTCCACATCCGGCGTGATATTGACAAGGCCTCTGCGGGTCGGCAAGTTAAAATGCAGTTCTTTTCGATAAGATTTCATAAGTCCTCCTATAAATAAAATTAATAACATTCAAAGAAGCGCTCATAGATGCGTTTCTGATAGACAACGGAACCGATGATCTGGACATTATCCTTATTAAGGTCATAAACCTCCACCTCAAAAGCTGGGTTGTGCGGCTGGAGAATCACCTGATTTTTCCGGAAAGAGACCTTCCTTATTTTGAGATCCGACTCACCCACGTGCAGCGCAGTCAGATCGCCGGATTTTAAAAAGGTGTTGAGCTTTACCACCACATGGTCATTTTTCATGAGTGTGGGCTCCATGCTGGCGTCTGTAATCTCCAGAGCAAAGACCGGGCCCCATTTTGCCAGCTGGTCGCTGGGCAGGGTAAGGGTATGGACGGTCTTCTCGTTGGAAAAGACAGGCAGCTGGTATTTTATGCTCCCGAAAACCGAGAGTGTCACCTCCGGCCCAAAAGGCCGGGTGTCGTCAAGCACCTCTCTCTCGTACATCGAGACAGGACGCCCCATAAGCCACAGGGGGCTGACGTCAAAGTAGGCCGCCATCTCCCGGATGGTCGTAATCTTCGGGGCCATCTCGCCTCGGGTATAGCGTGAAATACTCGGGGGAGAAAGATTGAATTTTCGGGACATCGAATAGGTGGTTTCATTAAAATTGGTCATCAGGTATTTAAGGCGCTGGCCGAAGACCTGCTTATCTACGGTATGTTTTTTATCCATCATATACCTCCGCTTTTGTATATCATACACCAAACAAGTGCAAAACTCAATATTAATACATTTAATTCCTGTGCATATTACGTAACACAACAGTGATTGCCATCATCTCTTAAATCCTATGGGTGTTTTTCTGAATACAATTGATTTTTCTGAGTTCAGGGTATATAATACAAGTACAAATTCGTTTACAAAAATAAAAGAATCGAGGAAAGAGAAGTAGTGTTAAAAACCTTAATCGAGTCGATATATTGGCGCCTGTTCTATTTTAAAATGCGGAATAAATATTCCGGACAGGACCAATAGATCCGTAAGCGAAACCAAAAACGGCCGGAGCGATCCGGCCGTTTTTACGTTGCTCAGTCTTTTCGCCGCATAATGCCGCCATAAGGGTTCTCGTCCTCTGACGGAGCAACTGCCACAAGCTCTCCGTCATCAGCCATGGCCTGCAGACGCATCAACAGCCACTGCGCGCTCACCCCCGGGACGCGGATCAGGGTTCTGCCGATGGGAACAGCGGGCATAAAGTCACCGTCCGGTATATTCGCCCGGAGAACAGCGTCATAGAAGTTTTCGCGCACGCTCATAACGCGGCCATTTACCACAGCCCGCAGAGGGGCGTTTTCTTTGACGAGCTGTTCCCACAGCGCTGCGCAGGCTTTTACCTGGACAGGGGCGAGGGGTTCCTCAAGCTGGGCGAGGCTGCCGAAGTCCTCGGGAAAAATATTGCCTGTGCTCAGGTATTGGCGCGCTTTGCCGTCAAATACAGTCTGCCGGGAGACAAAGACTGCGGATAAGGGAACTGAACCTTCTCTGAAAAAATGGCAGATAAAGAGAAGGCCGCAGACCTCGGCCGGATCGTTCTCGGACAGCCAGATTCGGACGGGCTCAAGGGTTTCCCTGGCTTTTTCCAGACGGTCAAGGGTTTTGCGGTTCAGCCCCGCAATTTCCTCAGCCACGCCGGGCGTTTCGCCGTACAGGATTTTCAGCACAGAAAGCCGGACGCCGCTCTCTGTATCGTTGTTATCAAGCTCTCCGATATCCAGCGACTGCCACAGGGGCGCCACATCCCCGGGGCTGCCGCCCAGCGAGAGTCCGGGCCAGTGAGTAGTTGTGGACCAGCTATCATCGCGCAGCAGCAAATAGGTATCCTTTATCTCCTGCCCATGTTTCATGGATTTTGCGCAGCTCAGACTTCCAGCAGCGCTGTTCCCGAAAATAAGCTCAATCATTTTATTTCCTCCAGCCTGTAAAGATCCTTTCTTCTGGCTGACAGAATGGGCAGCTGTTCCCGCGCCGCGTCAACGACACGGGTGTCGATTTCGACCGAGATGGCGCCGGGCTTTTCATCAAGCCCGGCGATATTATTGCCCCAGGGGTCAATCACGCAGGAATGTCCCCAGGCTGCGTATTTGGCGTTTTCATCCCGGGCGGAGGAGCAGGCCGCGATGTAGCACTGATTATCCACAGCCCGGGAGCGCAGCGCCAGTTCCCAGTGCATGGGCCCGGTGGTCATGTTAAAGGCGGCGGGCAGCACTGCCAGCTTCGCCCCGTGTTCTGCCATAATGCGGAACTGCTCGGGAAAACGGATATCGAAGCAGACGGCCACGCCCACAGGTCCAAAGGGCGTTTCCACAACAGTGATGCTATCACCAGCAGTTAAAACATTCGACTCCTTAAAGGATATACCATCTTTGACATCAACATCAAAAAGATGCACCTTCCGGTGCCGTCCAAGCAAACTGCCATCCGGTCCAAAAACGAAACAGGAGTTATAGATATGACCGTCCTCCATCTCGGGGATAGAACCGGCGAACAGCGTGATGCCGAGCTCTCCGGCCAGGGCAGACATGCGGGTATTGGCAGGCCCGTCCGCAGGCTCGGCCGCAGTCAGAAAATCACTCCCGGCGTAGGGGCATATATACATTTCGGGCAGCAGCACCATCCCGGCCCCGTTTTCTGCGGCGGTGCGGATCATTTTTTCAGCAGTGTTCAGATTTGTTTCCTTATCTGCTGTCAGCGGCATCTGGCAGCAGGCGAGCTTTGTTTTCATGGAAGCCTCCAGTTTCTTGTTCATAATTTGCGGTTTCTTTTTATTATACCTGAAAAGACTGAAAGAAGTTTTTAATCGCCAGGGGAAAACTTCAATCAATTGTAACCCTTTCCCAATTTAAATAGTTCTAAAGAAAACTTTGATAAATTCTTGAAGATTTGTTATAATAGTGGTCGTTTAAGAATTGATATATAATAAATAAGAAGAAATTTGATTTTGAGGTTAAGGTTTGGAGAAGGAATTAGTTTTAACCATTGATTGTGGCACCCAGGGCATTCGGGCCATTGTGTTTGACAAAACGGGCCGGGCGCTGGCAAAAACCGAGAAAAGGTTTGAGGGCTACTACTCAAAGAAGCCGCATTATGTGGAAGCACCGCCCGCTATGTTCTGGGAGGATCTGGCCAGGGTTACTCTGGAGATGAAAAACCATTATCCTGAGTATGTCGAGGCGCTTTCGGGTATGAATATCGCGGTGCAGCGCGATATCGCCACCATTGTGGACGAAAAAGGCGAGGGCCTGCGGGACTTCATCAGCTGGATGGACCGGCGGACGCTGGAGAAACCACTTACGATACCGCAGCCTTACCGTTTTGCTTTCTGGATAGCGGGCAAAAAAGCCTTTACCGAGAGCTTTAATACCGGCACACACGCGCACTGGATCAAGGTGCATGAGCCGGAGCTTTGGAACGCTGCGGATAAATACATTTTTCTTTCGACTTACCTGATCAATAAACTGACCGGCCAAATGGTGGACGCGACCTCCAATATTGCGGGCCACTTTCCCTTTGACTTCAAGCATAAGAAATGGTGCGGTCCTTACGAAATCAAGCGCCAGATCATTCAGATCGAGCGTGAAAAGCTTTGTGACCTGGTGGATTCCTGCCAGGTCATCGGTGTCATTACCCCTGAGGCCGCCGAAAAGACAGGTCTGCCCGAGGGACTGCCTCTCGTTGGCTCTGGAACCGATAAGGGCTGTGAGACCATTGGGGTCGGCTGCGTGAACGAGGGCTGCGCCAGTGTATCCCTTGGCACCCAGGCCACGGTGGAGACAACCTCCAAGCGCTATTATGAGCTGGTGCCCTTCTATCCGCCCTTCCCCGGGGTGGACCCAGAGGCTTATAACCCTGAGATCACAGTTTATCACGGATTCTGGATGGTCAACTGGTTTATCGAAATGTTTGCCGCAAAGGAGCGGGAGGACTGTGAGAAACGGGGTGAGGACCTGTTCGATTTTCTGAACGGGAAACTGCCCACCGTACCCGCGGGGGCTGGCGGCCTGGTGCTGCAGCCTTACTGGGGACAGGAATCCTTTAAGCCGGAGGCCAAGGGATCCATTATCGGCTTCAGCGAGCGCCACACCAAATACCATATTTACAGAAGCATTATCGAGGGGCTGGCCTTCGCGCTTCTGGAGGGCCTTGAAACCATCGAGAAAAAATCTGGCGTGCGGGTGAATACCATCGGCCTGTCCGGCGGCGGCTCCCGCAGTGACAACATCGCCCAGATTATGGCCAACGTCTTTGGCCGGGAGGTTTACCGGGTTCAGACCTATGAGACCACCGGGCTCGGCGGCGCCATGGCTACCTACGTGGGGCTCGGCGTTTATCCGGATCTGGAGACAGCCGGGGCGGAGATGGTGCGAAAATCGCACCGTTTCATGCCTGATCCCGAAGAAAGCCGGCACTACGCAGTTCTTTACCGCGAGGTGTATAAAAAGGCGTATAAGCGCTATAAACCGCTGTATAAACGATTGGGAAAAATAGAGAGCGTACAATAACCAAGCATTACTGACAATGATTGATGATTAATAAAAATGAGGCATAATACATGAACAAAACTTACAAGATGGGCCTTGACGTAGGCTCAACCACCATTAAAGTGGTGGTGATGGACGAGAACGACAATATTATTTACAAAGAATACCGAAGACATCTGTCCAATATCAAGCTGACCATGGCGGAGCTTTTAAAGGAAACCTTTGAGGCGGTGGGCGACATCACCACCAAGGTCTGCGTGACCGGCTCCGGCGGGCTGATGATTTCCAAATGGCTGGATATCCCTTTTATCCAGGAAGTGGTAGCCGGGACAGTGGCGGTTGAGCAGTTGATTCCTGAGACAAACTGCGCCATTGAGCTGGGCGGTGAGGACGCTAAGATCACCTTCTTCGAGGGCAATATTGAGCAGCGGATGAATGGTACCTGCGCTGGCGGCACCGGGGCCTTTATTGACCAGATGGCCACCCTGCTGAAAACCGACGCCACCGGGCTCAATGAGCTTGCGAAAACCCACCAGACCATTTATCCCATCGCTTCGCGCTGCGGGGTATTTTCCAAAACCGATATACAGCCCCTGCTCAACGAGGGGGCTGCCAAAGAGGATATCGCCGCCTCCATTTTCCAGGCAGTGGTCAACCAGACCATCAGTGGTCTGGCCTGCGGGCATCCTATCCGCGGCAATGTCGCCTTTTTGGGCGGGCCGCTGTACTTCCTGTCTGAGCTCAGGCAGCGCTTTATCGAAACGCTGAAGTTGTCGCCTGAGCAGGTAATCTTCCCGGAAGGCTCTAACCTGTTTGTGGCCGTGGGCTCTGCCTACTCCTCCGATAAATACGGCACGCTGCCGCTCTCCGAGCTGGTCAGACGCGTACAGAACACCGACGGCGCTGGTGACAGCGAGGTAGGACGTCTGGACCCGCTTTTTAAAAGCCAGGAGGAGCTGGACCGTTTTCTCTCACGCCATCAAAAGGACCGTGTGGAGCGGGGAAGCCTTGAGGCCTACACTGGCGCGTGCTTCCTGGGTATCGACGTTGGCTCCACGACCACCAAGGCAGTACTCGTCGGCCGTGAGGGCGAGCTTCTGTACCATTACTATGGCAGCAATGAGGGCAGCCCTCTGGGCCAGGCCATCAAGATTGTGGAGGATGTTTACAACAAACTGCCCGACGGCGCGGTTATCGGCAAATCCGCGGTCACCGGCTACGGCGAGGGCCTGATCAAGACAGCGCTCAAGGTCGATATCGGCGAGATCGAGACCATAGCCCACTATAAAGGCGCTAAATACTTTATGCCCAGGGTCGATTTTATTCTGGACATCGGCGGCCAGGACATGAAGTGCATGAAGATAAGGAACGGCACCATTGACAGCATTATTCTCAACGAGGCCTGTTCCTCGGGCTGCGGCTCTTTCCTCGAAACCTTTGCCAAATCTCTGAACCTGAGCATGGACGCCTTTGTGTCCCAGGCTCTGCTGGCCGAAAAGCCCGTAGACCTCGGCACCCGCTGTACGGTCTTCATGAATTCCAAGGTAAAGCAGGCCCAGAAGGAAGGGGCCGAGGTCGGGGAGATTTCCGCCGGCCTGTCCTATTCGGTCATTAAAAACGCCCTGCAGAAGGTTATCAAGGTGCATAACCCCAAGGATCTGGGCGAAAATATCATTGTCCAGGGCGGCACCTTCAACAATAACGCGGTGCTGCGCGCCTTTGAGATAATTACCGATAAGGACGTAGTGCGGCCAGACATCGCCGGGCTGATGGGCGCCTTTGGCGCCGCGCTGATCGCCCGTGAAAACTATACCGAGGGCGACAGGAGCACCCTTCTCGATCTGGATAAGCTCTACAGCTTTGAGGTTGAGGTCAGCCACCGCCGCTGCGGCGGGTGCAGCAACAACTGCCTGCTCACCATCAACCGTTTTAATGACGGCAGCCGGCACATTACTGGTAACCGCTGTGAGATTGGGGCCGGCGAGGGAAGAAAAAACAAGGACCTGCCAAACCTGTACCAGTATAAATACAAGCGTGTTTTCGATTATCAGCCCCTGCCCACCAACCAGGCGTCCCGCGGTGTGATCGGCATTCCGCGCGTGCTCAACCAGTATGAGAACTATCCCTTCTGGTTCATCTTCCTGACCAGCCTTGGCTACCGGGTCGAGCTGTCTGAGGAATCCAACCGCAAGGTTTATGAAAAGGGCATGGCCAGCATCCCCTCCGAATCAGTCTGTTATCCGGCTAAGCTGGTGCACGGTCATATCCAGGACCTGATCGACCGGGGAATCAAGACGATTTTCTATCCCTGCATTCCTTATGAGGAACGGGAATTTGAAAAAGTGGACAACTGGTACAACTGCCCCATTGTCATGTCCTACCCCGAAACCATCAAGCACAATATGGAATCCCTGAAAGAAAACGGCGTGACCTTCCTGAATCCCTTCATCGCCCTGGATGACCACAGGCGGCTGGAGGAACGGCTCACCGAAATTTTTGGCGGGCTGGGTATCCCGAAGGAAGAGATCAGCGTTGCCCTGAAGCTGGCACTGGGCGAAAAGGACCGCTTCCGGGACGATATGCGCGCAAAGGGCGAGGAGACCATGGAGTGGCTGAAAAAAAACGGCAAAAAAGGCATTGTGCTGGCCGGCAGGCCCTACCATATCGACCCTGAGATCAACCACGGGCTCGACAACATCATTACCGGCCTGGGCATGGCCGTACTCACCGAGGATTCCATCGCCCATCTGGCCGCTGAGCTCGATGAGGAAAACTTCCGCGTACTGGACCAGTGGAAATACCACAGCCGCCTTTACAAGGCTGCGGAGGTTGTCGCTCAGTATGATTTTCTGGAGCTGGTACAGCTGACCTCCTTTGGCTGCGGCCTGGACGCGGTCACCTCCGAGCAGACTCAGGAAATCCTGGAAAGTAAGGGCAATATCTATACCCTCATCAAGATTGACGAGGTCAACAATCTGGGCGCTGTCCGCATCCGTATGCGCTCGCTGAAGGCAGCCATGGAAGAACGTGAAAAAAACCACGTCAAGCTCCCGTGTGAAGAGCTTCCTGAAAAAGTGGTGTTCACTAAGGAAATGCGCAAGCGTCATACGCTGCTGGCACCTCAGATGTCGCCCATCCACTTCGAGTTTATCGCGGACGCCATGGCCGAAAGCGGCTACAACGTCGAGGTGCTGCCAAGCGTGGACGAAAAGGCAGTGGATGAAGGACTGACCTATGTCAACAACGACGCCTGCTATCCGACCATCATCACCACCGGGCAGATCATGGCAGCACTGAAATCCGGCAAATATGATCTGGATAATGTGTCTGTGCTCATGACCCAGACCGGCGGCCCCTGCCGCGCGTCCAACTATGTGGGCTTTATCCGCAAGGCGCTGAAGGAAGCGGGCATGGAGCAGGTGCCGGTAATCTCACTGAATCTGGTGGGCCTGGAGGACAATCCGGGCTTTAAGATCACGCCTGGGCTGGCCAACCGCGCCATGATCGGCATGGTCTACGGCGACCTGTTTCAGCGTGTGCTTTACGCCACCAAGCCCTACGAGCAGGTGCCCGGCTCCGCCATGGCCCTTTATAACAAGTGGAAAGAGCGGGTTAAGATTGACATCCGCAAGCCGAAATGGTCAGTCTTTAAACGCAATGTGACTCAGATTGTCGAGGACTTTGACCGTCTGCCCAGAATTGAGAAGAAAATCCCGAAGGTCGCCATTGTAGGGGAGATTCTGGTCAAGTACCACCCGACCGCCAACAACAACCTCATTGAGGTGCTGGAAAACGAGGGCGCTGAGGTGGTGGTGCCAGATCTCATCGACTTTTTCCTTTACTGCTGCTATAACTCGATTTACAAATACGACGAGCTGTCAGGCAGCAAATCAGGAAAAACCGCCGGTATCGCCGGGATCAAGGTGCTGGAAATGTACCGCAAAAACATGAAAAAGGCACTGGATAAGAGCCGCCATTTTCACGCGCCGTCAACCATCTACAAAAAGGCGGAAAAGGCCAGGGAGCTCATCGCGCTGGGAAACCAGGGCGGGGAGGGCTGGTTTTTGACTGCTGAAATGATGGAGCTTATCGAGTCCGGCGTCGAAAACATCGTCTGTGTCCAGCCCTTTGCCTGCCTGCCGAACCACGTCATGGGCAAGGGGATGATCAAGCCTATCCGCAAGCGCTATCCGAAGGCCAATATCGCTCCCATCGATTACGACCCCGGCGCTTCCGAGGTCAACCAGATCAACCGGATCAAGCTGATGATGGAAACCGCCAATAAAAATCTCGGAATCTGACAGGGGATGAAAAGACCCTCGAAAGCTAAGAAAAACCTGATGTTCAGAGGCATTCTGCTCACAGGTTTTTCTTTTTATTTATCTCAGTTCACAAATTAAAATCTGCAAACGATATTGCAAAATTTGGCCTTGCAACTTGGGATCAATAACTCTATAATAATAAATATCACATATAATCCTTTTTCCTTTAGAATTACTCCCCTTTTTCTATAGGAAACCGAGCGGAAGCCTTAACCGGTTTCCGCTTTTCTTTTTTGTTTTCCGGCACTGCTTCAGGGTAAACTTTAAATGAGACTTAAAATTCAAGAGGAAAGCATGAAAGAACAAAATAAAATACGAATCAAGAAGACGATTTTTATACTCACAGTGGTTGCCATGACCGTCTATTTCGGCTGGCGGCTGTTTTTTACGCTGCCCTTCCGGTTTGGGCCGCTGGCTTCAGCCGTCGGCGTTATCCTGCTCATCACAGAGCTCACAGGCGCCTTGGAAACCTTCGAGCTCTACCGGAATTATTCCCGATCTGCCGTACCAGAGCTCCCGGTGATTCCCGCCGCGGATTATCCGGAGGTGGATGTGCTCATCGCCACGCATAACGAGTCGGCCGGGCTCCTTTATAAAACCGTCAACGCCTGCAGATACATGGTGTATCCGGACAAAAACAGGGTGCACATTTACCTCTGCGACGATACCGGCCGCGCAGAGGTCGCCGCGCTGGCCAGGCAGATGGACGTCGGCTACTTTGGCCTCCGGGACAACCCCTACGCCAAGGCTGGGAACCTCAACAACGCGATCTTTAAAACCCATTCGCCCCTCATCGCCACCTTTGACGCGGATATGATCCCCACCCATGATTTTCTCATGAAAACTGTGCCCTACTTCTTCCTGGAGGAGGGGCCCATCGGCTTTATCCAGTCGCCCCAGAGCTTCTACAACGCCGACCTTTTCCAGTATAACCTGTACTCTGAGAAAAAGCTGCCCAACGAACAGGACTACTTTTTCAAGGAGGTTAATGTCAACCGGAACTATGCCAATGCGCCCATCTACGCAGGGTCAAACACCCTTATCTCACGCCGGGCGCTCACAAAGGTGGGCGGCATCGCCACGGACAGCATCACCGAGGATTTTGCCACCGGTATCCGTATTCAGGCCGCCGGGTACCGGTGCTATGCCATTCCGACCGTTCTGGCCCACGGGCTGGCTCCCGCCACCCTGCGGGACCTCATCAGCCAGCGCAGGCGGTGGGGCAGGGGGTGCGTCCAGACCCTGCGCCAGTCACACTGGCTCAGGCATATGGGCCTGCCCCTCAGGACACGCCTCAGCTATTACAGCTCCTTTTTATACTGGTGGGCCTTTTTCCGGCGATTTGTGTATATTTCAGCCCCGATCCTTTTTACCCTGTTCCAAATTGTTATCGTGGACTGCACTGTGCCCGAGCTGCTGATTTTTTCAATACCAGCCTATCTGCTCTACGGCCTGTCACTGCAATTTCTTTCCGGCAGCATGCGCAGCGCAAGGTGGAGCAACATTATCGACACCGCCCTGTTTCCGTATCTGACGCTTCCCATTATCCTGGAAACTCTGGGCATCCGTGAAAAGAAGTTCTCTGTAACCCGCAAGGATGCGGTGACCGACTCGCGCAGCTTTACTCTGGCGCTTCCGCACCTGTTTTTTATTCTGCTGTCCGCGCTCGCCATCTACCAGTGCTACACAGTGTGGATGCCCGCCAGCTTTGTGGCGGCTCTGGTCGTCATGTACTGGCTGGTTCTCAACATTTTTATTCTTATCATGGCCGTATTTTTTATTTTAGGCCGGAAAAACAGCCGGAAAAACGTGCGCTTCAGTGCAGAGCTGCCCGTGTTGTTAAAAACGCCCTGTGGCCGTTTTTCGGGCCATACGCTCGATATCTCCGAAACAGGCATGGCCATAGCGCTTGACACCGGAAAAACACTGGACCCGAGTTTGCCGCTGGAGGTGCTTGTCCAGTCCGGCCACTACCGCGCCAGACTGGAGGCCAGAGTGGTTCGAACAGATGAGAGCAGAGACGGCGCCCTGAGATACGGGCTGGTTTTTACCAGTATGGACGCGGAAAACAGGAGCCAGTATTTCCAGATTGTCTATGACCGCGAGCCGGATTTTCCAACCCGGCTTGTGAAGAGCTCCGGGCTCCGGGATCTGGGCAGAAATATTCTGCAGAGGTTCCGCCGCAGACGGTAGGGGAGCACGGCACATTTTTGCGCTGTGCCTCCCAGGCAAAAAAATAAACCCATCTTTAAAAGACAGGTTCTCTTTCGTTTAGTTGTCGCCCTTCATAAAGAGTGCGTAGGCGTCGCTCATCACCTTCAGCGCTTCTTCGCTGGCGCCCTGGCTCTCAATATAGCTGATAAAATCATCGGCTGAGCCGTCGTCCGGAAAGCCTTTATCCTCGGCCACATCCTTTGCCAGATCACCAAAATAAGACGCATCGCCTGAGTACCTGGCACAAAGCCATTCTTTAAATAATACTTTTTCGCCCATTTTCAAGCCCCCTTTTTTTCTTTATTATAACATATCTGTAAACGACTTGCTTGAAAAATTCTTTTTATTAAGGGTAAAAAAATGAAGAATCCACAACAGAAAGTTCTGGATTCTCCACAAAATTTAAAAGTCTGCTTAAGCTTCCGGCTCGGCAGTCACTTCTGTTCTTTCCAGTTTTTTGCTGGAGAGGCGGTGAAGCACGAACAGGGTAACGCCCAGCAGGATAATGCCAGTGCCAAGTGTCAGGGCAATGTTGCCGTATGAGAACCCGGCCACAATGTAGCCGAAAAAGCAGCACGCTGCTACCAGGCACGCGTAAGGCATCTGGGTGGCCACATGCTTGATATGGTCACAGCCCGCGCCGGTAGAAGACAGGATGGTGGTGTCTGAGATCGGTGAGCAGTGGTCTCCGAAAACAGAGCCTGCCAGCGTTGCAGACAGGGTGACAACCATCAGCTCCGGTGCGGATGCCTGACAGATAAACACAACGATTGGGATAAAAATCCCAAAGGTTCCCCAGGCTGTACCGATAGAGAAAGACAGACCCGCAGCTACCAAAAATACGATGGCCGGAATCAAGCCCATGGGCAGGTGGCTTGCTTCAACCAGCTGGCCAACATAAACACCTGTACCCAGGTAATCCTGGCATAAGGAACCGATGGTCCATGCCAGAGTCAGGATAATGTAAGCCGGAACCATGCTCTTAACGCCTTCGCCGATGCCGCCCATGAATTCCTTAAAGCTCACAAGCTTTCTCGGAATAAACAGCAGGAAGGTTACAACGAGCGCCCAGAAGCCGCCCAGTACCAGGGCCGCGGAAGCGTCGCAGTTCCCAAAGGCTTCGCCGATGCTCAGGCCTTCGCCGGCCCAGTAGCCGCCGTTCCACAGCATGGAAATGATTGAGAACACGATCAGCGCGCCGATGGGGATGATCAGATCCCAGACGGTTCCTTTGTCGGATACCTCCTGGTTGCTTTCAAGATCATCCGCGACAGCGCCCAGGTCACCTTTTTTCTCAGCCTTGTACTCTTCCTTGGCCATGGGTCCGAATTCCAGATTCGTTGCGGCCAGCGCCAGTACCATAATAATGGATAAAATAGCGTAAAGATTGTATGGGATGGTCGCGAAGAAAGCCTGTAATTCGTTGGTGAAGGCTCCGGTTTCGTACAGGGTTGATCCAACAGCCGCCGCCCAGCTTGAGATCGGGGCGATGATACAGACCGGTGCCGCGGTGGCGTCGATGATGTAGGCCAGCTTTGCGCGGGATACATTGTACTTGTCTGTGACGGGTTTCATAACAGTACCGACTGTTAAGCAGTTGAAATAGTCGTCGATGAAAATCAGCATTCCCAGAAAGCTGGTGGCCAGCTGAGCGCTTCTCTTGCTTTTCAGCTTGGTTGAGGCCCAGTTACCGTAGGCTCTTGAGCCCCCGGCCATCGTGACCACATAAACCAGCGCCCCCAGAAGGGCCAAAAAGAGAATGATGTTAAACTTGCCAGGCGAACCAACGGTCTCAGCAGTAACGCCGAAGGCTACGCTGCTCATCTCGATGATGCCGCCGCCTGTGTTTAACGCGTAGATAAGTCCCCCTGAAAGTATTCCGATTAACAACGATGAAATAACTTCTTTGGTGCATAACGCCAGAACGATCGCGATGATCGGTGGTAACAGCGATAAGAAACCAACATCGATTGTTTCCATAAATACTCCTCCTTATTTTTTTATATTTGCTTCCACAAACAAGCCAATTTTAACACAAAATTAATGCAAATTAAAGGAAATATATCGAATAAGATCTTTTGGAGCTCAAAAAAATTTTTCAATTAATAAAGCCGCGCCTGTTATAAACGTAAAAATGCCCTGAACAGCACAATAACGGATTTACTTTTATCCCCTTAACCGTTTTTTTATGCTACAATAGACCTATCCGAAAATAAAAGGCAGGGATTAACATGAAGCTGATCATAACCAAAATCAAAGAACATCTGTGGCTGTTTCTCACTGCCATTTTCTTTCTGACCATTGAGGCACTCTCGGACCTGCTACAGCCCACCCTCATGTCCCATATCGTGGACGACGGGGTAAAAAATCAGGAAGTGGGCACTGTGCTTTATTTTGGAGGCATTATGCTGATCGTTGCCTTTATAGGCGCGGCTGGCGCGGTAATCCGGAACAACCTTTCAGTCCGTACCTCCCAGCAGATCGGGAAAGAGCTTCGCTCAGAGCTGTACCGCAAAATTCAGTCTTTCTCCTTTGAAAACATCGACCGGCTTCACCCCGCGTCACTGATCACCCGCATCACCAATGACGTCACTCAGATTCAGAGCTTTGTCAACGGCACCATGCGCATTCTGGTCAAGGCGCCCATCACCTGTATCGGCGCCATTATCCTCATCATAACCCAGACGCCAGCGCAGATCCCAATGATTGTGATCATCCTTATTATCTCGGCGCTGCTCATCGCCGGGAACATGCGCTTTGGCTACCCGAGGTTTGTCCGGCTTCAGCGCAGGCTGGACCGCCTGAACAGCGTGAGCCGCGAGTTCCTGACCTCCATAAGAGTCGTCAAAGCTTTTGGGCGGGAGGACTATGAGACCGGACGGTTCGGCACTGCTGCCGAAGAGCTGGCCGCCTCCGGTATTTCGGCCACCCGGGTGACGGCAGTGTTTGGGCCGCTCATCAATCTGACTGTCAACATTGGTATCGTGGTGCTGCTGTGGCTGGGTGGAACCGGTGGGCACCAGGACGTGGGAAAGCTTATGGCCTCTGTCAATTATATGACCCAGGTGCTTTTTGCCCTGTCCATGGTTTCCAATATCCTCAACACTATGGTGAGGGCCACGGCCTCATCCCAGCGTGTGCAGGAGGTTCTTTCCGAAAAGCCCGCCATGAGCGAACCAGAGAGCCCCGCGGCTGGAAAGCCCGACGGCAGCGTAGCCTTTGAGCATGTCTCTTTCTCATATAGCCACTCGCCAGAAAAGTCATTGGACAATGTATCTTTTAACCTGGAAAGCGGGCAGGTGCTGGGCGTCATCGGGGCCACGGGCTCCGGCAAATCCACTCTGGTCAGCCTGATCCCAAGGTTTTACGACGCTACAGACGGGCGGGTGCTGGTGGGGGGCCGGGATGTAAGGAGCCTGAAGACCTCGGAGCTTCGCGCGGCTATCGGTATGGTTCCCCAAAAATCACTGCTCTTCTCTGGCACCATCCGGGATAACCTGAAGTGGGGAGATCCAGACGCCGACGATAAGGCTCTCGCCGCCGCGGCCCACGCAGCCTGTGCCGATGCGTTTATAAACGGCTTCTCCGGAGGCTACGACACGGTTCTGGGGCAGGGCGGGGTAAACCTGTCCGGCGGGCAGAAGCAGCGGCTCTCCATTGCAAGAGCGCTGATCCGCCATCCCGCAATACTGGTGATGGACGACAGTACCAGCGCCCTTGACGCCACCACCGAGGCAGCGGTTATGAGCCGTATCCGGGAATACGCCAGAGGAACCACGGTGATCCTCATCAGCCAGCGGATCGCCTCGGTCATGCGGGCAGATAAAATTCTCTGCATGGATGAAGGGCGCGTCTCCGGGCTTGGCAGCCACGAAACGCTCATGGCTGAAAGTCCGGTTTACCGTGAAATCTATAAATCCCAGATAGGAGATGATGAACATGCCCGCCGCTAACCCAGCAGGACTGCCCCCAGTCCGGCGCTCACCCGGCAAACACAGGATGGCTGAGGCGGTCAGGCCCAAAAACATGAGAGGCACGCTGTCCCGTCTCTGGCACCTGACCAGAGGCCACCGGCAGGGGCTGTGGCTTGTTTTTGCCCTGTCGGGGCTGGCTTCGTTGTCTGCCATGCTCACCCCTCTGCTGATCGGAAAGATCATCGACAGCATCAACAACGGCCAACTGTCCGCCGTACTCCTCGCATTTTTGCTTCTGGCCTATATCGGCGACTGGGCTGTCCGTTTTGGCCAGAACTACATCATGGCCTCGGTGTCCCAGCGCATGATCTGCTATATCCGCAAGGCGCTGTTTGACGTGATGAAGGATCTGCCGCTGGCCTTTTTTGACCGGAGCCCCCACGGCGATCTCATGAGCCGCCTGACCAATGATATCGACAATATCAGCTCCACCATCTCCGATTCGCTGGCGCAGCTTATGATGCTGGTCTTTACCTTTGTGGGGGTCCTTGGCATTATGCTCGCTCTCAATGTATGGCTGACCTTGGCCGCGCTGGCGGTGGTGCCCCTGGTCTTTTTACTGACCCGCACCGTCACCCGTGTCACCCGCAAGCTGTTTAAAAAGCAGCAGGCAGCGCTTGGCCGCCTGGATGGAGAAATTGAGGAGACCATTTCAGGGCTCACCCTTGTCAAGGCCTACGGCAGAGAGGAGGCTGTCATCGCAGAATTTGAGAAAAACAACGACGCGCTCTGCGATGTGGGCACCAAAGCCCAGGTCTGGTCTGGCTATCTCATGCCGCTCATGAACGTGATCAAAAACCTCAGCTTTATATCCGTCTCCATTGTCAGCGGCGTCATGGCTGCCCAGGGCATGGTAAGCATTGGGACTATCTCGAGCTTTCTGCTGTACTCAAGGCAGTTTACGCGTCCGCTTAATGAAATTGCTAATATTTACAATGTCTTTCAGACCGCCGTGGCCGGCGCTGAGCGTATTTTTGAAATTTTTGACGAAATCCCAGAGCCGCCTGACATTCCGGACGCGCTGCCCATTGTCAATCCAAGAGGCGATGTGGCCTTTGAACACGTGTCCTTCGGCTATGAACCCGATATCCCCATTCTCAAGGATGTAAGCTTTGAGGCCAGCGCCGGAACCCGCATGGCAGTTGTCGGCGCGACTGGAGCCGGAAAAACCACCATTATCAGCCTTCTGACGCGGTTTTATGACGTGACAGAGGGGCAGATTCTTCTGGATGGCCACGACCTCAGGGATTACCGCCTGGCAGACCTGAGACGCTGTTTTGGCGTGGTACTTCAGGATACAGCCCTGTTTCATATGAGTATTCTTGAAAACATCCGGTATGGGCGGGAGGACGCTGAGGACAGCGCGGTGGTCGAGGCTGCCAGAGCCGCAGGCGCCCACGGTTTTATCAGCCGGCTGCCGGAGGGGTATCAGACGCTCATTACCGACAGCGGGGGAAGCCTGAGCCAGGGTGAGCGCCAGCTCATCACCATTGCCCGCGCGATTCTGGCCGATGCGCCCATCCTCATCCTCGATGAGGCTACCAGCTCCGTCGATACACGGACCGAAAGCCGGATACAAAAGGCCATGCTGCGGCTTACCGAAGGCCGGACCTCCTTTATCATCGCCCACCGACTGTCCACGATCCGGGACGCCGACCAGATACTCCTGCTGGAAAATGGCCGTGTCGCCGAAATAGGCAGCCATTGTGAGCTCATGGCTCTGGGCGGTATTTACAGCCGCATGTATAAAACCCAGCTTGGAATCGAGGACTAGAGAGCACAGCGCAATTTTGCGCTGTGCTCTCTCCGTAAACTTGACAAAAGACTTCATATGCACTATGATTGATAATGAACACTGTTCATATTAAAGGAGAATAAGCAAATGAAAAAAATGATCAACACAGCCTTTACCTATGCGCTACTCGCTATGGCAGGCGGTGTGTTTTACAGAGAATTCACAAAATTCAACCACTTTACCGGCCAGACAAACCTGGGCTTTGTCCATACGCATCTCTTTATACTGGGCATGATCGGGTTTCTGGTTGTGGCCTTGTTTGTCAAGAACCTGCCCGATGTCCTGGCCGACAGAAAATTCAAAGTATTTTATATCCTGTATAACTTCGGTCTCTGTATTACGGCCGTCACACTGGCATGGCGCGGTATTATTCAGGTGCTGTCGGTTCCGGTCAGCAGCGGCCTGAACGCCTCCATTTCCGGTATCGCCGGCATTGGCCACATCTTACTCGGTATCGGGATTGTATTATTCTTCCTGATAATCAGGAAAAAAGCTGACTAAAAAAGACAGCCGCGCAAACGTGCGGCTGTCTTTTCTGTATTAAGCAAGAAACCGGGACGTTTTTACACCGGTCTCCTGCTTTAATCGATAAGCCCAAGCTCCCGGGCTTTCAGTACGGCGTCCATCGCGTTGTTGACGCCCAGTTTTTTATAAGCGATCGACGTATGGCTTTTGATGGTTGGAATGGCCAGCCCTGTGATTTCAGCAATCTCAGCGTTTCGGTAGCCCTGGGAGAGCAGGGTTAACATATAGCGCTGCTGCTTTGACAGTTTTACAGGCTTCTGGCTGTCTTCGCTGGCTGGCAGCATGCCGCTATGGCTTTTGGACATACTGTAAGCGGCCAGACTAATGTCATTGACAAAAATACGGTTCAGCCCGTCCGGGCTTTTTTCCAGCTGTTTCATGAGATATTTGAGCGCCGGCAAAATAGCGGCGCCCTCATCGGCCACAAGACGCACAAATCCATAGGGCTGCAGCAGCATCAAAGCTTTTTTCAGTAATGACGCCGCTTCTTTTTTATTGCCGCGTGACCATTCCAGCTCCGCACGCAGTATAATGGCCTCAGCAGCGTCGAGAGGACGGTTCAGATTTTTACCATAATTCTCCAGCAGATTAAGATAGTGCATCGCCCTCTCGGTTTTTCCGAGCACCATAAGGGCTCTGGCTGTAGTAAAGTGCTGAAACGTCCGGTAAAGCTCAATGTGATCTGTTTCCACGACAAAGTACTGTTCGAGCCAGTCCCGGGCGGAAGCCAGGTCCCCGTCAAGCAGCTTCAGCCGTGTTTTATAGGCTGCCAGATTCGGCAAAAAGAACTGGGCAGAGCAGTCTACGAGCCTTTCCAGCGCTTCCATCACTCTGGCTGCCTGCTCGTCCCGGTTCAACTGCCACAGCAGGGTGTGCTCCATCAGGGTCACACAGATACGTCCCTCAATTTTGCTGCTTTCAGACATAAAAGACTGCGTCTGGTGGTTTTGCTCAAGTGCCTCCTCCAGCCGGTTGCGCTCATATAAAAAGCAAACGCCAATGCCTGGGCGGATGTATGCCCACTCTGCGCCCAGGAGCGGAGCAAAAGTTTTATCAATTTTGTCCAGAATACCCGGGTCAAGGGCCAGCTCGGAGTAATCGAGATTGCTGCGGTGCATATAGGGCAGGTTATGCGTAAAGGAGGCGATGGCGGTAGCGAGTCCTTCAGGCGTATAACGTCTGACAAAACGGCCAAAGAGATTGTAATTGCGGACTTTTACCCGGAGGCTGACCCGGTAGTCCACGCTGTAGGCCAGAATGGCGTACTCCACAAACCGCGGGTCGGCTTTGGCAATGCGCGGAAGATTTCGGATAATGCCGTCCATGTGAAGGGCATAGGACTCGTGTCTGCCGGTGAGGTAGTAGTACCAGGCCCCCAGGATATGCAGCACAGGAAATTCCCGGTAGGCCTGTTCAGGAATCTCCTTCACAAAAAACGATCTCAGAAAATCCGCGTAGTCGGCGACAATGCCCCGGTTGTTTTCAAAGAGAAAAAGAGCCAGGTAGCTGTCGATTCCCTTATAATCACCGCTGTCCATCCAAAATCGCAGAGCCTTGGAGTAGTCATGCTTTTCCTTATAATAAAAGGCCGCTGTTTTATAAAGACGGCTGGTTTCCAGCCCGGAGGTTTTGAGGTGCTCCCGCAGAAAATCCTGAAACAGATGGTGGTAGCGGTAGGTGTTTTCATTGAGACAAATCAGAAAGGAGTTTGTGCGGCTCAGGTATTCCAATGTTTCCAGTGTATCCTTTTTTCCGGTCAGGGCTTTTGCTAGCTCCGTGTCAAAAGTATCCGCCACAGCGGTTTTCAGGCAGAATTCCCGGAGCTCAGACGGCCATTTATCCCAGAGCTGCCGCTCGAAATACCGTGAGAAATCATATTCCGCGATACCGGTTTTAATCTGACCGGATTTGGCAATGGCGTTGACGCCAATTGCCCAGCCATCAGTTGCCTGATAAACCAAATGCGCTTTCTCCATTGTCAGAGGGCGGTCGAGACTTTCGAAATAAAGGCGGATTTCATCCTCGGAAAAACGCAGCTGCTCCGGCAGGATGATACTGGTATCCGGCCTTTTAAACAGGACACTGAAGGCATCGGGAACAGCGTGCCGGGACAGGATCAGTATGGTAAAGGTCTGGGGCAGCCGCTTTAAAATTAAAGGCAGGGACTTGATGATCTCGGCATTGTCAATCAGGTGCATGTCATCGAGCACCAGACAGCAGGGCGGGCTGCCCGGGAGCATCTCCGAGATGAGACGGACGGTATGCTCCACGGGGGAGGCCGAGAAATCCGGGTGAACTAACAGAGCGTGCATGGCTTCATTGTCTGGTTGAAGGGAGAACAGCCCTGTGGCCAGCTGCTTGTAAAAAACAGAGGGGATGTTGTCGTAGCGGTCCAGGCCGATCCAGATTGTTTTCCGGCCGCTCGCGTTTACCCACAGGAGGGCCGAGACGGTTTTCCCGCTGCCCGCCTGAGCGCCAACGTAGATAAAACGGTTATCGGCGGCCCGGTTAAAGGCGCGCAGAAGATTATGACGCGGAGCGCACACCTCTGGAAGCAGGCAGGGAGTGAATTTTTCGCTAAGAAAGCTTGTGGGATTATCCTTCATAATGATTTCCTTTTCATATATAATTGAGTAAAGTCTATCACAGAAAAGCATTAAATTCCAGTTTTTCTTCATACGGTATGAGGTTTATCAGTGGTATTTTAGCTTTTTCCCGGAAGACGCCCACATGTTTTTTTATCCAGACCTCATACCGGATGATTTTATTTTGGAGACCGCTCCCTTATAATAAAACTTATAGAAAACGATGCGTGATGGGAGAGAAAAAATGCTGAAGAAAAAAATATTAAAGATTACGAGCCTTCTGATCATTGGCTTCTGGACGGTCTCCCTGGTGAGCCCGGTTTTCGCGGCGGCAGGCGATGAGGAGGTTCAGGGACCTGTGACCGATTATATTGTGACAAAGATTGCCGACGAATGTATTGAGGTCGTCGACGGTTGGGTGGTCTCCGGGCTCAATTATGCCGCGGACAAGACAGGCGTCAACATGTTCTCAACCATGGCGGACCTGCTGACTTTTCCCTCGGGCAAGGATACCTCGGAAATTTTAAAGCTGTGCCAGGAAATGAAAGACGAGCTGGACGCCATGCAGACAGAGATGGACGCCATCAGCGATAAGCTGGATTCCCTGGTCGGCAATCTGGAAAAGCTGATCAATGAGAATACCTGGTACGATAACCGGCGCGAGTACTCTGAAATCATGAACAAATACGAGAGCGCCTACGCCGATTACACCAATTATCTGGATGCGGCACAGAAATATACGAAAGCCCTTGAGACCGGCGATCCCGAGGCGATCGAAAGCGAAATGCATGAGATGAACGGCTTTCTCATCAATTTCACTGAAAACTTTGACCCCACAAAAACCGGCGATCCCATCAGCTTCAAGAGCGATCTGCGAAAAATGGCCATGTACGCATGCCGGTATTATCCTTCCTACGACCGAAGTAATCCGAAGCCCGTTTTGAGCCCCACAAACAGCATCACGCTGTTAGATAACGCCAAACGCGTCACAGACCAGACCGTTGCCTTTGAGCACCAGCAGTGCGACGTGCTCTTTCAGCAGATGGACGATTGTATCCGGCCCTTTAACTATCTCGTGATGGTCAACCGCATATGGTTGGATTATAACGTCTCGGCCAATGCGGACGCCAACACGCTCGACAAGCTCAGAACCGAGCAGGAAACCGTTATTAACGAAACAGTTCAGGCCATCAATGATATTTCAAGCCAGGGAAAGGCCTATACGGACGGCCTTATGCGTTCTTATGACGCAGAGATCGACCTGCCCCTGCGTTTTTCATCCTCCAGCAGCGAACACATGAAGGGGGAAGGTTTATGGCCAAGCCTTCGCTACAGGCCTTACGATTTACAGCGCTTGGCGAACTGGACCAAACCCGAAATGCCAGCCTACCAGATGAAGGCGCTCGGGTCAGAGATACCCTTTATCCTCCTGAAAGAGGGCGGTGAGTTCGGCGATCTGACTCATGACGGGCTGTTTGTCCTGAAAGATGAGTATGTCTGGAATTCCAGTGTCGGAAAAAACGACCATTTTGAGTACAGCACAGTGAGCCAGGATTTTTTGAACGTGGGCTTTTCTGCCGACGGCAATTATATGGGGCTGACATCCGCCAGTATCTTGAAAAGGATGATCAATACACCGGCTTACCGTCTGGCGGGGACGAACAGCATTGTGGATTATCTGGTAAATTATGGGGGCATCCGTCCAGAGCACCTGCCTCAGGGGGCGGACAGCGCGGTCATCAACAAGTGGGATTCGGCGGCTAACCACATTTCTGTGGAGGGCGGCGTAAGGGTAACGGGCAGCTGGTGCTGCACCTACTACTATATCGACGGTCTCACAGGCTACCGTCTGGATGACAGTGATTCCAAGATCGATAAGCGTATTAAAGGAATGCTGACCAGTCCGGAGCATTTTAAAGAAAATCTGAGAAACGTCTCACTTTTATCGATTATGCAGGGGAATTCGCGCCCCCGCTATCTGGGAACGACAGAAGCGGCGGGGGGAACCGCCGTTCATCTGTCCAGCACAAACGGCTATAGCCAGGCCTCCGGGCCTGTAACGCTGACTGTAGACAGCTCAGGACTGGGCGGCAATAAGCAGGTGAAAAGCGTCGATCTGCTCGACGCAAAGGGACGTGTGCTTGATACCCTTCTCACCGCAGACGCCTTTGAGTATTTTAAAAAGGATGACGACACAGTCAGCTTTACGTTCACAGCACCCTATCAGAACTACACTGTCCGGACAACGGTCAGTGAAAAGCCTGAGGCGGCGGCGCCGTCCGTCAATGACCGCGGGAGCCTGCTCCTGTTAGAAGAACAAAACGGACCAAAGGAAATGATATCCACGGATATCTACACCTTTGAGGATTTAAAGCGTGCGGCCAGAGCAGTAGCCAGCGAACCGGAAACCTACGCGCGCGCCAACTTTACCGTCATGGCAGACATCGACGCCGGCGGACAGGCCTGGGAGCTGCCGATCGGCACGGCCGTCAATCCTTACAACGGCACCTTCAACGGCAAGGGGCACACCATCAGCGGCATGACAGCTGACGGAAGTGGCCTTCAGGGGCTGTTTGGCCGGATTGGGACAGAGGGCGTCGTTAAAAATTTAAGAATTTTTGATACAGATATCCAATCCAGCACCTCTTACGCGGGCGCCATTGCTGCTGTCAACGAGGGAAGAATCGAGTACTGCCATACCGGAGCGGGACATCTTCTGACCGACAACGCAGATGCTCCTGGCCTGGACGACATGAATACCCATGTCAAATCCGATACCACTGCCGGCGGCATCGCCGGAAAAAACAGCGGTGTGATCATCAACGCCTCGTCGGCTGGCAGCGTGGCAGCCCAGAACGCCGGCGGTTTGGCGGGGGAAAACAGCGGCGAAATCCACAATAGCTTTGCAACAGCCATCGCGAAAATTGAGGGCAGCCTCTATTCCGGCGGTATAGCGGCCACCAATGCAGGCACGCTGCGAAACGTCTACTTTGGAGGCGTCACCGAGGGTGGCGCGGACGGGGCCATCGCGGGAAAAAACCAGTCCGATGCGCTGGACGCCTGCTATTATGACAGCGGCCTCGACGCGGCCAGCGGCGAAGGCAGCATCACAGCTCAGTCCGTTTCAATAAACGAAATGAAGCAGGATGGGTTTAAAAATCAACTGAACAGCAGGGTTTCTGAAGGCGATTATTTCTGGCGCCGGGCTGACGCGGTTAATCTTGGTCTGCCTTATATAGATCAGGACGCTTACTGCGCGCGTACACTGGAAGATCCGGTCACTGGAATCGGCCTGTCCGGAGAGCATATTCACGCGGCGGCCACGCTGGCCATAACGCCGGTTGACGCCTCCTCCCAGGATTATCAAAACCTGCTGAAGGAAAACAGCAGCCTGCTTGGCCTTTATGACATTTCTCTGACTACACCAAAGGGTGAAGCGGCTTTTGAAGGCAGCCTGGATCTGGCTTTCCCAGGAGCGGGGCAGGATATGGAAAAAATCGGGATTCTTCACAATACCGGAGAAAATGCTAAAGTCTATGAGGGCAGAAAGGGCCCGGACGGCCGGTATCATATCACAGTGGATCATCTGTCACTCTTTGGTATTGTCGAGCCGCCCGCTTCGTTTGCTCCGATCATTTTAGCCGCAGTGTTGGGCATTTCCGCTGTCATCATTTTTGCGGGAATTTACTTGATACGGAAAAAAAGTTCGACAACCGATAAAAAAGCAGATAAAATATAGAAAAAAGGAGGCTTCAAAATGAAAAAGTCACAATTGCTTTTATCCATGGGCCTTGCGGCCGCGTTGTTTGCGCTGTCGTCCTGTGCTGGCGGAAGGTCAGACGTCAATCTTGACGCCACCGTCAAGGAGGCAGGCAAAGCCACCGCCGATAAAAATGAGACGGTCTGTGCTGCGCTGGATTTCTCCGACGAGCAGGAGAAAACCTTTGCGGAAAAAGGACTTATCGCCGCACCCGAGACACTGGAACTCAAGGACAAAAATGGCAAGGTGGTCTGGAGTCAGAAGGCTTATGCCTTTGTCGAGAACGCAGAGGCACCGGATACGGTCAACCCGAGCCTGTGGCGAAATACCCAGCTCAATCATTTGTACGGCCTGTTCGAGGTAACGGACGGCATTTATCAGGTTCGAGGCTACGATATGACCAATATCACCTTTATCCGCGGCAACGCCGGATGGATTGTCTTTGACCCGCTCATGAGCACAGAGTGCTCCGCTGCCGCCATGCAGCTGGTCAATGAAAGCCTGGGCGAAAGGCCAGTAACTGCGGTGGTTATGAGCCACCCACATGTGGACCATTATGGCGGCATCAAGGGGATCATCAGCGAGGAGGAGGTCATCTCCCGGGCCATTCCCATCATTGTGCCCGAGGGTTTTGAGGAACACGCAGTCAGCGAAAATGTCTACGCAGGAAACGCCATGGGACGGCGCGCGGGCTACCAGTACGGCACTTTTCTGGATAAAAGCGCCACGGGTTCCCTTTCCATCGGCATCGGAATGGGGCAGTCCACTGGGACAGTCTCCTATATTTCTCCAAATGATACCATTAAACAGACCGGTGAAACCCGGACCATTGACGGCGTGACCATGGAATTCCAGCTGACGCCGGGTACAGAGGCCCCTGTTGAGATGAACACCTGGTTCGCAGATAAAAAAGCGCTCTGGATCGCTGAAAACTGCACAGGAACCCTGCATAACCTCTATACGCTGCGCGGGGCGCAGATACGCGACGGCAATGCCTGGGCCGAATACATCATGGAAGCCCTGACCCGTTACGGAAAAGACGCCGAGGTCGTTTTTCAGTCTCATAACTGGCCGCACTGGGGCAATGACGTTATCAGCAGCTATCTGAAAAATACAGCGGCCATGTATAAATTCATCAATGACCAGACCCTCATGTACATTAATCAGGGCTACACCTCCGACGAGATTTCCAACATGATCACCCTGCCGGAAAGCCTGGAAAAGAACTGGTACACACGCCAGTATTATGGCACAGTTGCCCACAACGCCAAGGCTGTTTATCAGAAATATATGGGCTGGTATGACGCCAACCCGGTAAATCTGAACCCGCTCACGCCAAGCGACAGCGCCAAAAAATATGTGGAATATATGGGCGACACCAACGAAGTGCTGAAAAAAGCCAAAGCCGATTTTGACAGAGGCGAGTACCAGTGGGTAGCCGAAATTACCAACGTACTGGTCTTTGCCGACCCGGATAACAAAGACGCGCGCTTCCTGTGCGCCGACGCCCTTGAACAGCTCGGCTACCAGGCAGAATCCGGCACCTGGCGCAACGCCTACCTGTCCGGCGCCAGAGAACTGAGAGAGGGAACCACGACAGACGCGGCTTTCAAGGCCAACAGCAGCGCCGACCTTAAAAAATCCATGACACCGGAAATGATGATGGACTACATGGGAATTTTAACAGATTCTAACGCGGCGCAGAATCTCAACCTGAAAATCAATCTGAACTTTACCGACACCGACCCTTATCTGCTGTGTGTGGATTCTGGCGTGCTCCTCTACCAGAAAGGCGTTCAGGCAAATGACGCCGACGCGACGCTGACTCTGCCCAGAGTTGCCATGTTCGCGATTTTAAACAAGGACGAAGACCAGCAGAAAAATGCTATTAAAATCGAGGGAGACCAGGATATCCTCAAAAAGCTGACGGAGCACATGGTGACCTTCGAGTATTTTTTCAATATTGTCGAACCATAAACCGAGCCAGGAGCACGGCACATTTTTGCGCCGTGCTCTTTTTCAGAATCCCTTTTGACTTTTGTGCCTGGTTATTGTAAGATAGGAAGGCTAACGAAATAAAATACAAAGAGGATACAATGCAATACGATAAAGAGTTGATCAATAAAAAGGTGCTGCCCCTGGTCACAAAGCCCATCACCTACCAGGGCAATGAGGTGGGAGCAGTGCATAAGGACCTGAAGGATACCACGATCCGGTACGCCTTTGCTTTCCCCGACACCTATGAGGTGGGCATGTCCCACCTGGGCATGAAAATACTGTACAGCCTGCTTAACGACGAAGCGGATATCTGGTGTGAGCGGGTCTTTGCGCCCTGGGTGGATATGGAAGAACAGATGCGCAGCCGGGAAATCCCGCTTTACGCGCTGGAATCCATGGATCCCATTTCAGAATTTGACTTTGTGGGTTTTACCCTCCAGTATGAGATGAGTTACACCAACCTCATCAATATGCTGGAGCTGGGCGGCATCCCTCTGCTTTCAGAGGACCGCGGCGAAGAGACGCCCTTCATTATGGCGGGGGGCCCCTGCGCCTACAATCCCGAACCACTGGCCGATTTTGTGGATATTTTTGTCATCGGCGAGGCTGAGGAGTCCATTCTGGAGCTTATGGACGCATACCGGAGCTTTAAGGCAGAGGGCGGCACAAGGGAAGACTACCTGAAAAAAGCCGCGGCCATCGAGGGCGTCTATGTTCCGGCTTTTTACGAGGCGGCTTATCATGAGGACGGCACCCTAAAGGCTTTTACCCCCACTATCGAGGAAGCGCCCGTCAAGGTCCGCAAGCGTTTTATAAAAGACCTTGATAACGCCTATTATCCCGAAGCATATGTCGTGCCCTACACCGAAACCGTCCATGACCGGGTGAGCTATGAGATTTTCAGAGGCTGCGGCCGGGGCTGCCGTTTCTGCCAGGCGGGAATGATCTACCGTCCGATCCGCGAGAAAAGCCTGAATACCATCGAG
Source organism: Eubacterium maltosivorans (assembly GCF_002441855.2). NCBI lineage: Bacteria > Bacillati > Bacillota > Clostridia > Eubacteriales > Eubacteriaceae > Eubacterium > Eubacterium maltosivorans. The sequence continues at coordinate 652,722 of NZ_CP029487.1, forward strand.
GAGGGCATCAAGGCGCTTCTCAGATCAACCGGTTACGAGGAGATCTCTCTGGCTTCTTTGAGCTCCGGCGACTATTCAAAAATCGAGACACTTATCGAGGATCTGGTTTTTGACTACGAGGACCAGTGCATCGGCGTATCGCTGCCGTCACTGCGCATTGACTCCCTGAGCATTGATATGTTGGAGCAGATTCAGAAAATCCGGAAAACCGGCATCACCCTCGCGCCGGAGGCCGGCACCCAGCGCATGCGTGACGTCATCAATAAAGGGGTGACTGAGGAGAACCTTCTAAGCACTGTGCGCACCGCCTTTGAACGCGGCTGGGGCCATATCAAGCTTTATTTTATGATCGGTCTGCCCACCGAAACCGAGACCGACATTGCCGGCATCGCCGATCTGGGGCAAAAGGTTCTGGATGAATACTACGCCGTGCCGAGAGAAAACCGCAATAAAGCGGTAAAAATTGTGCTGAGCACCTCCTGTTTTGTGCCCAAGCCTTTTACACCCTTCCAGTGGTTTGGACAAAATACCGGCGGTCAGTTCATCGAAAAACAGAAGCTGTTAAAATCTCTGATCAAAGACCGCAAAATCTCCTACAACTGGCATGACGGCTCTCTGAGCTATCTGGAAGCCGTGTTCGCCAGAGGTGACCGCCGTTTGGGCAAAGTACTGCTCAAGGCCCACGAGGCCGGCTGTAAATTTGACGGCTGGCAGGAGCATTACGATCATCAGAAATGGCTTTCTGTTTTTGAGGAGGCCGGCGTCGATCCGGATTTCTATGCCCTGCGGAGCCGCAGCTTTGACGAGCTGCTGCCCTGGGATTTCATTGATATCGGCGTGACAAAGGAATTCCTGCAAAAAGAATGGGAAAAATCAACAAAAGAGGCTCTGACGCCTTATTGCCGCGAGGGCTGCAGCAGCTGCGGCGTCATGCAATTCAGTAAAGGATGGAAATGCCATGAGCACTATACGGTTTAAATTCACCCGCGGCGAGGAGCTGCGTTTTATCTCACATTTAGATCAGCAGCGCCTGTTTCAGCGGGCATTTCGCCGGGCAGGGCTGAATATAGCCCACTCAAACGGCTTTAACCCGCATCCCAAACTGTCCTTTGCGCTGGCCATGTCTGTGGGGCTCATGAGCGACAGTGAGTACGGCGATGTGGTGCTGACCCGCGACATCGACCTGACTGAGTTTACCAAAAGGCTGAACGCCTCTCTGCCAGAAGGACTGAAGGTGGTAGAGGCCAGAAGAATCCCCCAGGGGAAAGCCTCTCTGAGCGCGTCTCTTACAGACAGCCGTTACCGGATCGAGGTCGCGCTGGAACCCAGGATAGACGCAGCGTCCCTGAACGAGGCATTAAGCGTCTACCAGTCTCTGGATGAGGTGATTCTTGAAAAAAGAAATAAGAAGGGAAAGCTGGTGCCTAAAAATATCCGTCCCTTTATTCAGGATATTCGGGTTCTTTCCGTACAGAATGGGACTGCCGTACTGGCGCTCAGGCTCAAATACATTGAGCAGCAGAGTGTCAAACCCGAGCTGGTTCTGCAGACAGTCAACCAGGCCGTAAAGCCCTGTTTTATCATCGACCCGACCATTGTTATGATCCGGGAAGAGCTGAACCTTAAATCCTGACAGCGCTTACGAAAACACTTAAGAAACGCAATGCACTGCGGAGCCCTTTAAAACAGAGGGTTCCGCAGTAGTTCAACACTTTAATGTGTACGTTTACAAAATCGTTACGCTTTGTTTACGAAAAAACCGTTTACAGAGATTGAAATCGTGGTATAATATAGACAAATCAAAGATCAAAGAAACATCAGTAATCTTTGAAAGGTCTTTAACAAGTGAATAGAAGCTCAGCTTTGGTAATGAAAATCAATAAGGTGATTATTGAAGATAGGCTGTATCAACACCTAGAAGAAGTAAACCCCAAAAGATTTTTATTAGAAGTATGAAAAAAAAGGAAAACCAAAAATATCCAGAATAAGATGTTGATGCAATAAGTCAATAATCGTAGTAAGATGTTAATGGTCGAATGGAATTTCAGAATTTAATAAACCCAAGGATAACAACAATCTAATGGTATCACTTGCTGGCTTGAAAAGTACATAAGTAGAAAATCAGATAGGGGCATAGCCTAAAGCTGGAGGAGTACACGACTTATAGCATATAGAGACTTAAGCGTCGAAGAATCCATGGAGTAGGTGATATTACATAAACGTGTTCCATATCGAAAAGGATTTTGAACGTGTAACCCAGTAAAGGACTGTAAGGATCACAAGTTGAGGAACTATTCAAAAAGATATAAAGATACTGAATGAAGCATTTGATATTTGGTTTAAAGATTCGAAAGGAGTGAGTCCAAAAGACATGCTAACTGAATCTGAACGCTAAGACCGGTTTTACAGAAACACCGAAACGAAGTAAAACTGGTCTTAGTCATTTTTTGAAGCCGAACCTGTTTTCCATGAGAAGCTGGCGGGGCTTTTTTTATTTTCATTTTTTTAGAAAATATTTAAAATAATTTAAAAAAGTACTTGACAAATCTATATGTAACAAATATAATTACAGTATAAACAGTAACAAAAAAAGTTACGGATAAATCAGTAAGACTATTACCGTAAAATTTAAAAAATTGAAGGAGTAAGAGAAATGAGATCACAGGAAGAAAAATTGTATGCAAACCCGTTATTGGACGAAAACGCAGTGGACAAGGCACCAGGCGCAGGCTACCACAACCCGCTTCAGGAATCCAGAGAATCCAGAAATGAGGAAGCCATTCTCGCGAGCTGCAAGTGCAAGAAGAACGACCCAAACGCCCCAGCTCCGGAAGCCCCAGCTGACAAAAAAGCCGAAGACGAGGTAAAGGCTGAAATGTACGCCAATCCGCTATTGGACGAAAACGCAGTGGACAAGGCGCCTGGCGCAGGCTACCATAACCCGCTTCAGAAATCCAGAGAATCCAGAAATGAGGAAGCCATTCTCGCAAGCTGCAAGTGCAAGAAAAACGACCCAAACGCCCCAGCTCCGGAAGCCCCAGCTGACAAAAAAGCCGAAGACGAGGTAAAGGCTGAAATGTACGCCAATCCGCTATTGGATGAAAACGCAGTGGACAAGGCGCCTGGCGCAGGCTACCATAACCCGCTTCAGGAATCCAGAGAATCCAGAAATGAGGAAGCTATCCTCGCAAGCTGCAAGTGCAAGAAAAACTAATCCGAATGATCGAAAACGCCCAAGACTATTTTTGCAAATAGCTTTGGGCGTTTTCGATTTTTTTGAAGGTTTGGACACTTTAGGATTTTTTAATAACTTTCATCTGTACTAAGTTTGTCACGGATCGTCTGACAAGGGTGATCTGAAATATGGTCTTTACACAGGTTCACAGGATTTCGTATAAATTAAACATTTCTTAAATTTTACAAATTCGTTACAAGAAAAACCTTTACATTTCCATGTAATCGTATTATAATATAGACAAATCAAAGATCAAGATCAACAGAAGTTGAAAATGACAGATTTGGAAGGTCATTGAAAAGTAAATAAGTCCCAACGACCAAGGATTAAACTATAAAGAGCAACAGTGGCTTATTCGGAAACAATAATTTATTATAAAACAGTAAGGCACGTTAATCATATATTTTGATCATAATTATTTAACACAAATTATCGTTAATGTTTCGGTTGAGTGAAGAATTGAAACGGATAATCGAAAGTAATTTAGTAGGTAACCTTAAAGAGTGTGAAGACAAATCTGAAGGACAATGAGTATTACATTTATAGCGTATCGAGACTTAAATGTGAAAGTTGTTGAGTAAGGCGTCTCACAAAGATAAATAATAAAAGATAGACACAGGACACACTGAAAAATACGAGTAGAATATTACAATTGAATAGGGAATAAGGTTGGGATGGTGTTTACTTAACAACAGAAGAAGATTTTGAGATTTGAAAATCAATTGAAGGGAGTGAGTCCGAAAGACATGCTAACCGAGATTGAACGCTAGAGCCGATTTGCCAGAAGTAAAAAAGCAGATCGGTTCTAGTTATTTTTTGTACTCTCTTTTGGACTTAAGCGCTTGTCAAAAAAAATAATTTATGGTAAGGTTATCTCTGGAATTTTTTATATAAAAAAGGAGATTATCATGCGATACGAATATACAACACAGGGCGTTTGCTCCCGTTCCATCAGCTTTGATGTGGAGGACGGCATCATAAAGAATCTTGAGTTTATGGGCGGCTGCAACGGCAACGCCAAAGGAATTTCAGCGCTGGTCGAAGGGCAGAGGGTGGAGGATGTTATTCCAAAACTCAGCGGCATCACCTGCGGCTATAAAACCACATCCTGCCCAGATCAGCTGTCCAAGGCTTTAAAGGCGCTGGCGCAGGCATAAATATCCGGTAAATACAAATAAAATATTGTATACAATCGTATAATCAATGCACTTTTATTCATTTGAATCCGCCAACTGCTTAAATGCTTGAATTATTATACATAATGCTGTATAATAAGACTTGAGTTTAAAATCATTAGGAGGAGAGAAATGAAAATGAAGAAAAAACTAGTCGGCGTTTCTGTTGCGCTGATGCTCGTAGCTTCCCTGACTCTGGCTGGCTGCGGCGGTAAAACAGCAGAAGATCCGCTGGCAGATGGTGTACTGAAAATCGGTACCAACGCAACCTATGTTCCCTTTGAATACCGGGATGAAAACAATGAAATGGTTGGTTTTGATATTGATATGGGTAACGCCATCGCAGAAGAGCTTGGCGTTAAAGCAGAATGGGTCGATACCGGATTCGACGGTATTTTCAATGGCTTGACCTCAAACCAGTATGAAATGATTATCGCAGGGACCAGTATTACAGAAGAACGTCAGAAAACTTTTAACATGTCTTCACCTTATACCGCCAACGGGATTGTCATTGTATCCAGAAATGACGGTACACCGGCAAAAACTGCTGATGATTTAAAAGGCAAAAAAGTAGGCGTTCAGATTGAAACCACCTCTGACTACGCCGCAGAAAAAATGATCGAAAGCGGCACAGACATGAACCTCAGCAAATTTGATGCGATGCTGGATGCTTTCACAGCACTGGAAGGAAAGACCATCGACTATATCTTAACAGATAAACCGGTCGGACAGTTCTATACCAGCAAAAAACCAGATGTTTACAGCATTACTTCTGAAACCCTATCCAATGAGCCAATCGGTATCACCATGCGTAAGAATGACACCGAATTTGCCCAGAAAATCGAAGAAACACTTCAGAAGCTGAGAGATAATGGTAAATTAGCTGAGCTGTCTCAGAAATGGTTCGGCGAAGATATCACTCAAAACATCAACACAGAATTGAAAGATTATTAAAAAAGGGCCTTCGGGCTCTTTTTTTATAACAATTTCTAAAGAATTCTGAAGAAATCTGAAATTCTAAGCTTTTTCAGGAAAATTCTGGTAGAATAGAGAAAAATGATAAGGAGGAGTAAATAATATGAAAGCAAAAAGAATTTTAACCCTTGCCATCGCGGCGTTTATGGTTTTCTCGCTGACAGCCTGCGTAAAGAAGAACAATACCACCCAGCCAAACGATGCAGCCGGTATGGAGGTAACCGCAGACCCATCGACACCGGAAGGGACTGTAAAAATCGTATTTGACGCTTTTAAGGATAAGGATGCGAAAACCCTCAATGAAAATGTCAAGATAAGCCTTGGCAGCGAATTTGGGGCGCTGAGCGGCTTGACTTCAAATGATAATCAGCTGCTCACCGATGCGCAGGACCCTGAATCTCAGGCGCTTCTTACCAATCTGACCGAGGACTTTTCTTATAAGATCCTCGACAGTCAGACGAAAGGGGATGAAGCAACCGTTAAGGTACAGGTCACCAACAGGGACCTCTCCCAGATAATCAACAAACTGATCGGCGAGGAGCCTTCTGAAGACCGGTTTCTAAACCTGGTAAAGGAAGCCAAGGGAAAAACGACGACCACTGAGCTCGAACTCCCGGTCGTAAAGGAAAACGGCAAATGGATGGTCAACCTTGATACGAACGCAGTCAACGCTGTTTTCGGCAATATTATGAGCGCAGATATCATGAACGCCATCAAGGACAGCTTAAAAAACCAGCAGAACTAAAGTGAAACAAACGCCGGTGCCCTGTTTATGGGGTACCGGCGTTTTTATATCTGCCCGTTTACCGCCGTACGGGCCGGACATATTTACAAAACTGCTCAGGATTAAAATATAAATAGATAATTCTTCCCGGGGAAGTGTCAAAGCAGTAGCCAGTATCTGTAAAATCAAAATCTGCCATTGCTTTTTCAATCTTTTCCTCTACTGTGCGGTTTTCCTGCTCATAATTAAAAGGGCCATGCTCAAAAACAAGATACTCTGCCTCAGGGACATCCATCATGAGCATTTGGGCTGGAACCTCGCCTTGATAGTCAATGGGAAGCCGTACACCGTAGCATTCCGTGCGGGGAAACCCCCAATCGCAGAGTCTTCCTTCCGGATCATTGATGTATGCCATAATCTGGCCGTTACCGCTGTTCGTTTCGCTCCCGCCGTCATCATCCAGTTTGCCTTTGATACTGTCGAGGAGGCCGCAGACTGTTTCGCAGTCCTGCCCTGGGATAAGGCTCTGCTTCTGCCAGAAATCCCAATAGCCGTTGCTCTCATAGTTCTTAATATGCAAAAATTTATGTGCGGGGATGGTTACAAAATAGATTTTAATATCTTCTGTGGATTTTATCATGCCAATCTCTCCAAATCCTAAAAAGTAGCGGTCAAAAGGGTTTATTTTTGTACGGAGAACAACGGGCTTAGGATTTTTCCGGTATTCACTTGGCGTCACGCCATAGGTTTTCTTAAAAGCCCTGGTAAATGCCTCATGGGATGAAAAGCCATAATCGAAAGCAATATCCAAAAGGCTTTTCTCACTGTCACGAACCTCCTTAAGCGCAAAGGCCAGCTTTCTATGCCTCAGATAATCCCTGAAAGGCATACCGGATATTTCTTTAAACTTCCGCGTTGTATAAAACTCGGAGTAACCCAGCTTGTGAGAAAGAAAGCGCAGTGTCAGTGCTTCATCATTATAGTTTTTTATGCATTTGTCAATTTCGTCAACGATTGTCTGAATATGCTTTAGCCATTCGTACATCTACCTGTCCACCTCGTTTCGACTGCTCTTTCTTTATTATAAAGAAAGAGCGCAGCTTCCGCTTGATTTTACTTGCGGTCATTTTTAAAATCCGGTTTTAGCCTTCCAACAGAGCCGGGAGCTCTTCCAGGGTATGTATTTCATAATCAGCACAAATATCAAGGGGATTGCTCTCTCTGCCAGGGTTGTACCAGCAGGTATCAATGCCGGCGTTTATGCCGCCCTGGATATCAGAGGTCAGGGAGTCCCCGATGACCAGCGCCTCACCGGGGTTGTAGCCTGGAATACGGGCGGCGATATAGTCGAAAAAGTCTTTCTGGGGCTTTTGTGCGCCGGCGTCCTCGGAGACAAAGACATCGTCCATGAGCCTGTCAAGCCCCGATGCCGAAAGACGGCTGTACTGGGTGCTCGAGACACCGTTTGTGACAATATAAAGCCTGAAATCCGGCTTTAAAGCCCTGCAGAGCTCATAGGCGCCGTCAATGAGAAAAGCGCCCCGCCCCAGGGCTGGCTGATAATCGGACTCAAAGGCCATTCCGTCAATATCCAGCCCAAGCTCAAGAAACAAAAGCCGGAAGCGGCTGGTGACCAGTGTATCCTTGTCGATCAGCCCATGCTCAAAATCTTTCCAGAGGCCGTGGTTGATATCCGCGTAGAGATCCAGAATCTCTTTTGTCGGATGAACGCCGTATTTTCTGAAAGTCTGATCCAATGCCTGGGCTTCTGTCTTTTTAAAATCCATCAGAGTGCCGTCAGCGTCAAAAAGAAGCGTCGTATATTTTTTCATGTTCAGCGTGAATGTCCTTTCATAATCTGCCGCAGCCGGAAATAATAAAAAAGGATGGACGCGGCAAACAAAACTGCGAAGCCAATGATACTATAAAGTGTCACTCTGTGCTGGACCAGAACACCGCCCGAATAAATCATGGACAGAAAGATCGTGTTAAACAGATTGACAAAAAGCAGATCCGAGATGAGGATAATGGTACGTGTCAGCAGGCGTATGCGCTCCAGGGCTGACTTTTTATAGATATTCATATCATCCTGGATATACTTTGTGGCGTTTGTATTTGCCACCGCCGCTGGAAAAAAACTGATGATGGTGATGATCACAAACAGGATGCTCTCAATCATCATCATGGGTACCAGCGTAAAGGCTTTCTTACTGTAGCGGACCACCTCGCCCCCGGCATTGTATTTTGAAACCAGCCGTTCCGGAATCTGGTTCCAGCATACAATCAGATAAATGATGAAACCGAAAAAGCAGATCAGCGTAAGGGCCAGCAGAATTTTCTGGCTGACAGTCCAGCGAACCTTGTCGTCCATGGCCTTACCACTCCAGGGTCAGTCCGACACCAACCTCCCGCTTAAGGGGGACCGCCTGATGGATGGCCGCTCTTACCCGGAAGGAGGTGCAGTGGCAGGGAAGCAGGCTTTCGATATGGTTGTCTTTAAAATACTGGATCGTCCGGTCGACCTGTTCTCCCAGCTTAAACAAATGAAAGCCGCCGATGATACCAAGTACCCGGCTGTCGCCTGTAACACTTTTGGCGTGCTCCACAATATTGCAGATCCCAGAGTGTGAGCAGCCTGTCACAATGTATATCCCCTCAGGCGTGGTATAGACCAGCGCGGAATCATCAAACAGGAAATCGGATGCCTCTCCGCGGCCCCCTCCGCTGGTGGTGCCGATGGCTTTTCGCGGTTCAAAGTCCGTAAGCTGTGGGATTTCGCCTAAAAAAGTAAAATTTGGGCTGACCTTATAGGGGGCTTTTGTCAAAATCAGCTGGCTGTTTTCAATCAGTGTCATCTTTGACAGGGTTATTCCGATATTCTCACCGTCAAACTGTTTTTTTGACAATGCCCCGGGATGGGCGATGATCTTAAGCCCAGGGTTGTGAAAGTGTTCAAAATAGGCCGGAAGCCCCCCGGTATGGTCGTTATGGCCGTGGGAGAGGACAATCGTGTCAAGATTGGACAGATCAATGCCGAGACGCCTGGCGTTTTCGATGTAAATATCCGAATAACCCGTATCCAGAAGAAAGCGCGAGTCCTCATCCTCAATATAGTAGCACAGCCCTGGCTCTCCAAGGTAATAGTGATCAATGGTGGTGTGATTGTCAACAAGTACGGTCAGTTTCATATAAAAGACTCCTTTCAGGATTCATTTAATCTTATTATAAAGAAAAGGCATTGACTTAGCAATGCCCTTAGCTTAGAATACAGGAATTTAGGTTAAAAGATATCGTCCTCAGTATGATGCGAAAAGAAATCATTGCTGCGCTCAAAGATATCCACCTGTCTTGCGGAGCTTACGCGTTTAGCGGCTGCGCGCGGCCTGCGGTAATCTTTTGTTCTGTCCTGTCTGGAATAACGGGTGAACGGAACCGCTGTGCCGCGCCCTTCTCTGACAGAGCGCACCAGCAGAACCAGCGCGATAATCCCCATGACCATACTGACTGTAACGGCAAGGCCTAAAAAGTAATTGGTGAAATCCCCGATGGCGATGCTGCCAAAGCCCTTCCCGTAATTGAATAGAAACGGAGAATTGACCGCCACAAAGGCCGGAGAAGCGCTGGAGAAATCCAGGGCGGCGGCTTTAAAAAAGGCGGGCAGATTTAAAACAACACCCAGCAGCACAAACAGACAGGCGATATACAGGACCTGGCCCGGAACGGCTGAGCCGCTTGTCTTTTTCAGTGATAAAAAGGACAGAACCAGGGTGATGACCGCAAAGGCCGCGTACAGGGCAAAGCTCACAAGAGCAAAAACCTGAAAGCCTGCAAAATCAATGGACAACGCGGTATCCACCACCAGGGTGGAAAGGCGGATCACAAGTGCGGCAACACCAGTGGCCAGAAGGAATACCCTGAATACCAGCTGCTGTTTATTCATGGCACAGCCTGTTTAAATCCTCTATAAACGCGTCCACCATGGCGTCGGTCATGGCCCAGGAGGTTACAAACCGCACGGCTGTATGTCCCTCGTCAATGACTTCCTGATCTCTGAAAGCAGTTTTTTCCCTCAGCGCGGTGATCAGCTCGTTGGGCAGAATCGGGAAGATCTGGTTGCTGGGGGAGTCCACCAGGAAGGGAAAGCCCTTATCCTCAAAGGCGGACTTCAGCCGGGCTGCCAGTGCGTTGGCGTGTGCGCCAAGCTCCAGATAAAGATTATCTTTAAAGAGCTCCCCGAACTGGATGCCGAGAATACGTCCTTTGGCAAAAAGTCCGCCGCGCTGCTTCAGCGTAAAATTAAAATCCTCTGCCAGCGCCGGATTGACAAGTACCAGTGCCTCACCGAACAGAGCGCCGCATTTTGTGCCTCCGATATAAAACGCATCGCAGAGCTCTGGAAAATCTGTGAGGGACAGATCATTGCCCGGCGCTGTGAGGGCGGATGCAAGGCGCGCGCCATCCATATAAAGGTACAGGCTGTTCCTGTCGCACACCCGCCGGATGGCAGACAGCTCAGCCTTTGTATAAATCGTACCGATCTCTGTGGAATCTGACAGATAGACCATTTTGGGCGCGACCATATGATGATCGGTATGGGCATCTACCGCGGCCTGGATCAGCTGCGGGGTCAGCTTGCCGTCCTCCGCTGGCATGGCGATAATCTTATGGCCGGTTGCCTCGATGGCCCCGGTCTCATGGGTGCAGATATGGCCGGTTTCAGCTGCGATCACAGCCTGCCATGGTTTTAACGCGTGGGCAATAAAAGTCATGTTGGTCTGAGTACCGCCAGATAGAAAATAAATATCACAGGCCGGGCAGTCAATCGCTTTTCTGATTAACGCGCGCGCATTGTCACAATAAGGGTCTTCCTCATAGCCCTCGGTCTGCTCAAAATTGGTACGGGCCAGGGCCTCCATAATTCTCGGATGTGCCCCTTCGCAATAGTCACTGCTAAAAAGATTCATACGCGCTCCTTTCGATTGGCCTTGCCGGTAAATTCACGAACCGTCAGTCGTAAAACGGTGGTGTGGTTCAAAACTTTCTCATCAAAGTCCCAGTCGTCACGCCCGCTGTAGTGGCGCATCAAATGGCTTAGGGCAGTCTTTTTAGCCGCAGGGTCCGTCAGCCTTTCCAGAAGCCCCCATCCCACAACGCTCATAAACTGAGTGGAATAGTGGCAGGCTTTGGGCCCGGTCACCAGCTTCTGTCCGCAGTCCACCTCAAACCCGGCGCGGTTATCAGCGTCCATGAGCTCAAGCTTTTGTCCCTCGCCGGCGCAGTGAAAATAGAAGGTTAGACTGCCTTCCTCCAGGGTATAACCATAACTGAGCGGAACGATATAGGGAGCGCCGCCGGTATTCAGGGCCAGGCGGCAGGTGTCAGCCGTTTCCAGGGTCTGGCGCATGAGCTGTTCGTCTTTAATTTCTCGGTTTGCTTTACGCATGATGTCTCCACCTCTTTTTTATATATTCAGCAATACAATGCTGTTGCCGTTGCTCTCAATGCATTTAACAAGATCCTCATAGCTGAGGACAACTGTAGCCGTGTTGTCACAGGGATGCACGCCAAGGTTTGGGCAGCCCGCAAGATCCTTATCCAGAACAACCTCCACATTGGCTTCGGGGTTGCCGAATACACCCAGCGGAGTGACAGCCCCCTTGGTCAGCTGAAGGTGCTTCATCAGCCGGTCCTCCGAGGCAAAGCTGAGTTTGGAACAGCCCAGCTGCCCGCGGATTCCTGCCAGATCCGCTTTTTTATCCTTGTCGAGCACTACGAGAAAATGGCGCTTTCCCTTGGCGTCGCGCAGGAAAAGGTTCTTAACCACATTACATTTAAAGGTAATGTCAAGATTATCCATCTCGTCGATGGTGTACACAGCGGGATGGTCTATTTTTTCATAGGCAATGCCCAGGGCATCCAGCTTATTTAAGGTTTCTTCACAATTCATTTGATGGTCTCCTTATGTCATGGTATGATAGTCTTACTATACCATACTAAAGAACCGCCGTAAAGAATACAAAATTACATGAGAGAAGGGAGTTCGGTAAAAATGATGGATATTGACCAGTTTGAGACTGTACTGGACGCCATTGCCAATACGCTGCCGCCAGCTTTTTACGAAGAGCTCAACGGCGGCATTCTGCTTCTTCCGGAAGCCAAACGCCACCCCAAAGCCAGAGGGGACGACCTCTATATCATGGGGGAGTATCACCGCGATTCGTCCATGGGGCGTTATATCGTCATTTATTACGGCTCCTTTGAGCGGGTATACGGCTATCTGAGCGACGAGGCGTTAAAGAACCAGATGGAAAAAACACTCCGGCACGAATTCCGGCATCATATGGAATCCCGGGCCGGCATGCGTGATCTGGAAATTGCGGACCGTATGCAGATGGACGACTATGATAACCGGAAGAAATGAGCACGGCGCAAAAATGTGCCGTGCTCATTTTTCAGTTGCAAGGACTTTGAAAAGATGCTATGATGAAAAAAAGAAAATCTTTCGAAAGTGAGGATCAGAAATGAAAAGGTTCACAGCAACAGCGCTCATCCTGGCCGCCTGCCTTTGCTTTTCAGGCTGCGTCAATATTTACACCGATGGCGGAAAAGGAAAAAATCAGGGGGAAACGCCAACCCCCGCTCCGACAGCTCAGCCCACTGCCGCCGCCTCAGAAACAGATACCGGCTCAGCAAAGGCCTATGAGGATTACGGTACGCTCCGGGCCGCCTCTGGCGGAGAAAATATCCCGAGAACACAGGATTATCAGATCAGCGCCTCCTCAGCCAAAGCGCCAATGGCCGGAATTTCCTACGGCGCTGAAAACTTAAAGGATAACAGCCTGGATACAGCCTGGGTGGAAGGCGCTTCCGGCTCTGGCGTGGGCGAGCGGCTTCTCATCACACCTGCCCACAGTATGGAAATGAAGGGCTTCCTCATTCGAAACGGATACTGCAAGAGTGACAAGGCCTTTGCCGAAAACGGACGGGTCCGTCTTTTGAAGGTGCACCTGTATGACGGTTCGCCCCTCTGCACTTTGCAGCTCGAAAATGACCGCGGCGCACAGTATTTCATGCTGCCCGAGGTGGTAACTGTCCAGGGCGGCGATACCCTGAGCTTTACCATTGAGGATACCTACTCCGGCCCTGAGGACGGCGAATACGATACGGCCCTGTCCGAAATCGCACTCCTTGGCTTTTAACATGAAAAACCCCAGACACGCAGTTTAAACACTGTTATGCCTGGGGTTTATTTTACGCCTTCTGGAACAGGCTTCGGTTGACGGCGATGGCGCGGCGGACAGTGCTTTCTGCCGGACCGCCGACAATATCACGCTGGTTAACGCAGGTCTGCAGGTCGATGGCATCATAAATGCTCTCGTCAAAGACTGGATCGACAGCGTTGTATTCTTCCAGTGTCAGCTCATCCAGGCTTTTGCCCTTTTCCAAAGCATAGAAGACCAGCTTTCCGATAATGGCGTGGGCGTCACGGAAAGCCACGCCGTGCTTGACAAGCCAGTCTGCTGCGTCAGTCGCATTGGAAAATCCGCCCGCGGCTGATTTGCGCATCACCTCTGTGTTGACCGTCATAGTGCCGATCATCTTCTCAAAGGTAATGGCGCAGATTTTGGCTGTGTCATAGGCGTCAAAGACCGGCTCCTTATCCTCCTGCATATCCTTATTGTATGCGAGCGGAATCCCCTTCATGGTGGTTAAGAAGCCCAGAAGGTCGCCATAGGTACGGCCGGCCTTCCCACGGACCAGCTCGGCGATATCCGGGTTTTTCTTCTGGGGCATAATGCTGGAGCCAGTGGAGAAAGCGTCATCGAGTGTAATAAAATTAAATTCTGAGGAGCACCACAGAATAATTTCTTCAGAAAAACGGCTCAGGTGCATCATGAACACAGACACAGCCTCCAGGAAGTCGATACAGAAATCCCGGTCAGACACGCCGTCAAGGCTGTTCATGGACACATTTTTAAAGCCCAGCTCACTGGCAACATAGTAGCGGTCCAGCGGATAGGTGGTGGTAGCCAGAGCGCCGGAACCAAGGGGCAGCGTATCCGCCATATCGTAAACCTGATCGAGGCGTTTCATATCGCGTCTGAACATCTCAACATATGCCATCAGGTGATGGGCAAAGGTGATGGGCTGCGCGCGCTGCAGATGGGTGTAGCCCGGCATAATGGTTTTGGTGTGCTTGCTTGCCATATCCATCAGCGTAAGGCCCAGATTCCGGATCAGGTCCTTGAGCTCCATGGAAATGTCCTTAACGTAAAGACGCATATCGGTGGCAACCTGATCGTTACGGCTGCGGCCGGTATGCAGTTTTTTCCCGGTATCACCAATTCGCCCGGTGAGTATGGATTCAATATTCATATGGATATCTTCCATATCGACGGAAAACTCAATTTTTCCGGCTTCGATATCCTCTAAAATTTCACCCAGAGTTTTGACAATTAATTCGGACTCGGGGACAGAGATAATTCCCTGTTTCCCGAGCATTTTTGCGTGGGCAATGCTGCCCCTGATATCTTGTTTGTATAAACGCTGATCGAAAGAAATGGAGGAATTGAAATCGTCTGTTAACGCATCTGTTCCTTTGTTAAATCGACCGCCCCACATTTTACTCATTATTTATTTTCCTTTTCTGCTTCTTTTTCCTTTTCTTCGTGGCTCATGCGCATGAGGGCGCGAACCTTAAGCGGCAGACCAAACAGGTGGATAAAGCCCTCGGCATCCTTGTGGTCATATAAATCCCCGGTGGTAAAGCTTGCGATCTCTGCGTTGTATAAGGAGTATGGGGAAGAGACAGAGGTCAGGATACAGTTACCCTTGTACAGCTTCAATTTTACGACGCCGGTAACGGTTTTCTGCGTTTCATCCACAAAAGCGGATAAGGCTTCGCGCAGGGGGTTAAACCACTGGCCATTGTAGGTGATTTCCGCAAACTTAACAGCGGCCTGCTGTTTAAAGGCAAAGGTTTCACGGTCCAGGCACATATGCTCCAGCTCTTCATGGGCACGGTACAGGATGGTGCCGCCCGGTGTTTCATAGATACCGCGGGATTTCATACCAACCACACGGTTTTCGATGAGGTCGACCACGCCGATGGCGTTGCGTCCGCCGATTTCATTACAGGTTTCAAGAATTTTGCGCGGGCTCATGGCTTCGCCGTTGATCTTGATGGGTTCGCCGTTTAAAAATTCAATTTCGATTTCTTCTGGAGTGTCCGGCGCTTCTTCCAGTGTTTTGGTTAATTTTAACAAATGGTCGTATTTGGGTTCGAGTGAAGGATCTTCAAGCTCCAGGCCTTCATGGCTGATGTGCAGCAGGTTGCGGTCACGGCTGTAGCTCTGGTCATGGCTCATGCTGACTTTGATGTCATGTTCAATACAGAAATCCATGCAGTCCTCCCGGGACTGTAAATCCCAGATACGCCATGGCGCGATGATTTTAAGCTGCGGGTCTAAAGCGCCAATTCCCAGTTCAAAACGAACCTGGTCGTTCCCTTTGCCGGTAGCGCCGTGGCAGATGGCTTCCGCGCCTTCCTTGTGGGCGATATCCACTAACACCTTAGCGATCAGCGGACGGGCGAGAGAAGTCCCCAGCAGGTATTTCTTCTCATAAACTGCGTCAGCCTTGAGTGCAGGCCAGCAGTATTCTTCAACAAATTCATCGGTAACATCTTCTATATATAACTTGCTGGCGCCGGAGGATAAAGCCCGTTCTTCCAGACCTTCGGTTTCCTTACCCTGTCCAACATCGACGCATACGCAGATAACCTCATAATCGTAGGTTTCCTTTAACCACGGAATAATGGTTGTGGTATCCAATCCGCCTGAATAGGCTAAAATAACTTTTTTTGCACTCATAACACTGTGCCTCCTCTTAATTGTTTTCATTTGATTTATTCTTGCGTTTCTTTACAATCTGTGAATGATTATACAATACCAAAACCGAAATTGCAAGGTATATTTGAAAAAATATGCGTAAATTATTCATAAATATTCATAAAAAGTGCTTGAATATTCAAATGATTAGGGGTATAATTACAAAATAGTTTTCATAAAAGCTATTTTATAAATGAATCATTAACAATTAATAATTAAGGACTCCGGTTTAAAAAGAAGCGGTCAGCGTTAATTGTTCATTATTAATGATTTATCGAAAATTTATTGTACCATTTGTATGATAAAAAATAAACCTAAAATTGGAGAGATTTTATGATTAAAGCATCAGTTATCGGCGGAACCGGCTATGCCGGACAGGAATTACTCAGAATACTTTACAGACACCCGGAGGTTGAAGTCGTATCCGTCGGCTCAAGGAGCTTTGCGGGACAGCCTTTAAAAGATATTTACAGAAACTATGAAAATGTGACAGACGCCTTGTGCGAAACAGCGGATATGAACGAGCTGGTCGAAAAATCTGACGTAATTTTTATGGCGTTGCCCCACGGCATCGCCTCAAAACAGGTGACCGGGGAAGTCCTCAAAAAAACAAAGATTATCGATCTCGGCGCAGACTTCCGTCTAAAGGACGTGGATATTTATGAGCAGTGGTACAAAGTCAACCATTATAATAAGGATCTGCTGAAGGAAGCCGTCTATGGCCTGTGTGAGCTGCACCGTGAGGACATCAGGGGCGCGCGTCTGTTATCCAATCCGGGCTGTTACACCACCTGCAGCATTCTGAGCCTGGCGCCGCTGCTTAAAAACCATCTGGTTGACCCACAGAGCATTATCATTGACGCAAAATCCGGCGTCACAGGAGCAGGGAGAAGCAGTGATACTGCATTTTCCTATTGTGAAGTCAATGAATCCATCAAAGCCTACAAGGTCGGATCACACCGCCATACGCCGGAAATCGAGCAGGAACTGGGATTGCTTTCAGGCACAGACCTGAAGCTGCTTTTCACACCGCACCTCACGCCTATGAATCGTGGAATTCTGGCACTCTGTTACGCCAGCCTGACCAGCGATATGGACGAGGAGGGCCTGAGACAGGTTTACCGTGACTTTTACAGGGATGAGTATTTTGTGCGCCTGACTGAGGATAAGCTCCCGGAAACAAAATGGGTAAAAGGCTCAAATTACTGCGATATCGGACTGAAGGTTGATAAACGCACAAACCGCGTGATTGTCGTCGGAGCCATTGATAATCTGGTAAAGGGCGCGGCCGGACAGGCCGTTCAAAATATGAACCTGATGTTTGGCTTTGATGAAAAAACAGGAATCGATTTTATTACGGATTTCCCGGTTTAATTTGTGAAAGGAACACGAGATGAAAATAATTGATGGCGGCGTTTTGGCCGCAAAGGGCTTTAAAGCCGCCGGCATTGCCGCCGGTATAAAGGATAACGGAAACAAGGATATGGCGCTTCTGGTCGCGGACAAGCCCGCGGCGACAGCTATTATGACCACATCCAACATGGTTCAGGCAGCGCCTGTGCAATGGGACAGAGCTGTTATGATCGAGTCGCCCTACAAGCGCGCAGTCGTGGTCAACAGCGGAAACGCCAACGCCTGCACCGGTGAAACCGGCATGCGCCATGTGGAACAGACCGCCGGCGTTGCGGCTGAGCTTCTCGGCGTAAGCACTCAGGACGTGCTGGTATCCTCCACTGGTGTTATTGGAGTGGTAATGCCCATTGAAAAAATATTAAAAGGCGTGCAGGCACTGGTAAACGGGCTCGGGGACGATGCGCAGCACGCGGACGACGCAGCGCACGGCATTATCACCACAGACCTTACTACCAAAACCATTGCGGTGGAAATCGAGCTGGACGGAAAAACCGTCCATATCGGCGGAATGGCCAAGGGATCAGGGATGATCTGCCCAAACATGGCCACCATGCTTTCCTATGTCACGACCGACGCCGCCATCGAACCAGAATGCCTCCAGAAGCTGCTCGCTAAAATCACCCAGGATACCTACAATATGATGTCTGTAGACGGTGATATGAGCACAAACGACACAGTTGTCGTAATGGCAAGCGGTGAGGCCGGAAACAAGGAGATCAGCCTTAATGATGTGACTTCACAGGATTTCGCTGTATTCAGCGAGGCCCTTTATTACGTCAATGAGCACCTCGCAAAATCCATCATCCGCGATGGGGAAGGGGCAACCAAATTTGTTGAGGTCACTGTCTGTGGCGCGGCGACAGATGAAGATGCCCGCACCCTGGCAAAAGCGGTTGTTAAATCCAGCCTGGTAAAGACCGCCCTCTTTGGCGAGGACGCCAACTGGGGCCGTGTGCTTTCGTCGCTGGGAGCGTCTGGGGTCGTTTTCGACCCGCTCAAGGTATCCCTGGTGTTTTTCAGCAACGCTGGAATGATCACCCTTCTGAACGAAGGGGCGCCCATCGCTTTTGATGAAGGGATGGCTAAAAAGGTACTGTCTGAAAAGGAAATCTCCATCATGGTAACCCTCAAGGAGGGGGAAGATAAAGCGACTGCCTGGGGCTGTGATCTGTCCTACGATTATGTCAAAATCAACGGCGATTACCGTTCTTAAATCATATACAAAACAATCCATCAGAAAAGGAAGTAAAAATGTCAGATAATACACAGAACATGGCGCAGTACATCGAAAAGGCCAATATCCTGGTCGAGGCGCTGCCCTATATCAAGCAATTCAGAAAGAAAACAGTGGTCATCAAATACGGCGGCAGTTTCATGTATGACAATGATATCAAGAAATCTGTCATGGACGATATCGCCCTCATGAAACTGGTTGGCCTGCGCCCTATTGTGGTGCACGGCGGCGGTAAAGACATCTCCGCATTCTTAAACAATCTGGACATCCAGACCGAGTTCATCGATGGTCTGCGCGTTACCAATGACGATGTTATCGAAGTGGCAGAAATGGTGCTCTCCGGTAAAATCAACAAAGAAATTGTTCAGCTTTTGGAAGACCGTGACATCACCGCAGTAGGGATCTCCGGTAAAGACGGCGGTATGCTCAAGGTGAGAAAAAAATTCGTCAATGGCCTGGATATCGGCTTTGTTGGCGATATTGTCAAAGTAAAGAGCGATCTTCTCCAGACATTGCTCAAAAGCGACTATATCCCCGTTATCGCTCCGATCGGCAGCGACAAATGCGGCCAGAGCTACAACATCAACGCAGACCATGTGGCTTACGCCATCGCCAAGGAGCTGAAGGCTGAAAAGCTGGTTTACCTCACAGATACCGACGGGGTCTATATGGACGCCGATGATCCGGATTCCATTATCCGCCGTCTGGATGTCGATGAGGTTGAACGGCTTATTGAGGAGGGGATTATATCTGGCGGTATGATTCCAAAGGTTGAAAATTCCGTGGATGCGATTCGTTCCGGGGTCAATTCTGTCCATATCCTGGACGGTAAGGTTGAGCACTCACTGCTGCTCGAACTCTTTACTGCGGCGGGCTGTGGGACGATGATCCGCCAATCGCTGACACAGGCATAAAATATGAACATTCAGGAGATAAAGACATGAACAAAAGTGAAGAGCTGATTAATCGGGCAGAAAAAGTGATCATGCCCACCTACGCACGGTTTCCCATTGCTTTCGAGAGCGGCAATGGCTGTGTTTTAAAAGATGTGAACGGAAAAGAATATCTGGACTGTGTAGCCGGTATTGCGGTAGACTGTCTTGGCCATAACCACCCGGGCCTCAATGCCGCCATCGCGGACCAGTGCCAGAAAATCATGCACGTTTCCAATCTGTACTGGACCGAGCCTCAGATTGACGCGGCTGAAATACTTGTAAAGGCCAGCGGACTTGACAAGGTGTTTTTCTGCAACAGCGGCGCTGAAGCCAACGAAGCGGCCTTAAAGCTTGCGCGGATTTACGCAAAACAGTTTAAAAGTGAAGACGCGGTTGAAATCATCGCCATGGATCATTCCTTTCACGGCCGCACCTACGGCGCCATCACCGCCACCGGACAGGAAAAATACCACAAAGGCCTTTCGCCCATGCTGCCGGGCATCTCACACGTACCCTTCAATGACTTTGACGCTTTAAAGGCGGCGGTAACCGATAAAACCTGCGCAGTGCTGCTCGAACCTATTCAGGGTGAGGGCGGTATTTATCCGGCGGATTATGAATATTTACAGGCAGTCCGCAAGCTTTGCGACGATGAAAACCTCGTCCTGATTTTTGACGAGGTGCAATGTGGTATGGGCCGTTCTGGAAAATTCTTTGCTTACCAACACTACAATTTAAAGCCGGATGTTGTCTGCATGGCCAAGGGGATCGCGGGCGGATTCCCCATGGGTGGTATCATCGCCTGTGATAAGGTTGCTCAGGTTTTCACGCCTGGCACCCACGCCTCCACTTTTGGGGGTAATCCACTGGCCTCAGCCGCTTCCCGTTATGTATTAAGCGTGCTTACCGGTGACGGCTTCCTCGATGAAGTCGCTGAAAAGGGAAGCTACCTCATGGAAAAGCTGTGTGTACTTAAAAAAGAACATACCTGCATTACCGATGTGCGTGGTATGGGATTAATGGTCGGTGTAGCTGTTTCTGTCCCAACAGGCGAAATTATAAACAAAGCGATGGAAAAGGGGCTTCTTTTAGTAGGAGCAGGCAGTGACGCCATAAGATTTGTTCCCCCATTAACTATTAATAAAGAAGAAATTGACCAGGCCGTCGAAATTTTTGGAGAATGTCTGTAAATTTTTGTTGAAAACCCCTTCAACCCATGATAATATATTATCATGGGTTTTCTTTTAAATTTTTTTTTGAAACAAACAGGCGACAAAGACGCTATCTGTCTTCTGTTTTAAAAACAAACCTGTAAACGTCAACAAAAAAGATTGCTTTTAAGTCCAATTATTTCTTTTGCTGCTGAAAGAATCTGGGTATAAAAACAGAAGCGGTCGTAAAGAAAATCTGAATTTGTGTGAATTTGAGAGTAAAGGTGGTGATTAAATGTCGATTCTGGATTCAATCAACAAGGCCGAAGAACGTGCAGCAGAAATGCGTTCGGAGGCAAAAGCAAAAGCGCGTGAAACCCTGCGTCAGGCTGAGGCCGAAGCCAGGGAAAAGGGCGACGCATTGATTCTTGAAGCCAAGGAAGCTTCTGAAGCAGTTCTTCTGCAGGAGGAGGCATTGGCCGAAAAGGAAATGGAACGCGTCCTTCACGATGCGAGTCTCGCAGATGAGAAAATGGCTGAAAATGCCAGGACTCGTGTCCCGAAGGCGGTTGAATTTATTTTGGAAAGGGTAGAAACGCAATGATTATTCCAATGAAAAAAGCAAAGCTCATTGCCCTGAAGGAAGATAAGGAAGCTCTTCTGCTTTCACTTCAGAGGTGTGGTGAGTTCATGGCCATTCCACCCGACGAAGAGACAGAACAAACCGCAAAAAATGAACAGATTGATTTAGACGTACAGCAGGCAGATGCCATGCTGCGGTTTATGCAGCGTTATCAGAAAAAGAAAAGCTTCTTCAGCGACCGCCCGGTATATGGTTACGAGGAGTTTATCCGCCGTAACGAAAAAGGCGAGGCTCTGGTCCAGGAAACCTCAGCGATCTCGGATAAGCTTTCAGCAGCGCATTCTGAAATTATGACGCTGAAATCCGAGTGCTCCCAGCTGGAGCCGTGGCTTTCGATGGACGTACCCATCGAAGATTTAAAACCAACGCAGTACACCAATTTTCATATTGGCTATCTGCCGCTTCTTGTCCATGAAGAAATCGTTGCCGCTGTGGCGGAGCACAATGCTGAAATTCAGCTCTTTGGCAAAACCGCAGAAGGTCAGGCAGCGCTGATTGTCTCCTTTATGGAGGATGACGCCGCCCTTTCAGACAGCATCAAAGTTCTTGGTTTTGTGGAGGCATCCCTCCCGAGAGTGACAGGAACCGCGTCTGAAATCAGCCAGAGTAATCAGAAAAAAATCGAGCTTCTGGAAAAGGATATTGAATCCTATGAAAAGCAGATGGCCGAGCTGGCTGAATCACAGCAGGAGCTTGAGCTTCTGAGCGAGCAGTATAAGGCTGAGCAGGAACGCCAGTCTGTCAAGTTCATGGAAACGGTTGAAACGGTTTGTGTAGAAGGCTGGGTAAGAAACGACCGGATGGAAGCGGTTGAAAATGCCGTCAGTCAGGTAACAGACGTATACGATCTGGAATACAGCGACCCAGAGGAAGGCGAGCAGCCCCCGACAGCGCTTAAAAACAAAAAGTTCTGGAAGCCCTTTGAGTCCATTACAGATATGTACTCCCCGCCAAAACCGGGAACCATCGACCCCACACCGGTGTCCGCACCGTGGTTTTGGGTAATCTTCGGGATGATGATGGGGGATTTTGGCTACGGAGCCCTCATGGCCGTTATCTTTGGACTCATGAAAAAAATCATGAAGCCAAAGGGACAGTTTGGTATGCTGGTCACACTCCTGTTTTATTCCAGCATCACAACCATGATTTTTGGGATACTTTTCGGCAGCTATTTTGGCGAAACCTTTCATCCCATTCTCTTCTCGCCGCTGGACAACCCGGTAGCGATGCTGATCTTCTCTCTGGTGATCGGGGTGCTTCATATCTTCTCGGGTATGGCCATCAAAATCGCAGAGCAGGTTCGCGCCGGCCATGTGCTGGACGCGATTTTTGACCAGGTCAGCTGGATGCTTCTGATTGCCGGCGCAGGCCTGATCTTTTTAGAACAGACCAGAACCGTGGGAATGGTCCTCGCCATTGTGGGCGCGGTCATTATCCTCTTTACAGCGGGACGTGAAAAGAAAAATATCGTGGGCAAGGCCTTCGGCGGTATTATGGGGCTTTACGATGTCACCAGCTACCTGAGTGATATTCTGTCCTACGCCCGTATTCTTGCTTTGGGACTGGCCACCGGCGTTATCGCCATGGTTATGAATATTCTGGCCGGAATGGTGCAGATCAATGTGCTTGGGTTTATCTTATCCCTTGTGATCTATTTTATCGGCCATGTTTTCAATATCACAATGAGCCTGCTGTCCGCTTATGTACACGACAGCCGTCTCCAGTATATTGAATTCTTTAATAAGTTTTATGATGGCGGTGGTTATAACTTCGAACCACTGGCAATTCAGACAAAATCAATAGATGTCATTGACAATTCTAAAGAAGTTTAGGAGGAATGAAATCATGTCTTTAGGTTTAGCATTAGCTATTTTTGGTGCAGCAATCGCTGCCGGTTTAGCAGGTATTGGTTCAGCCAAGGGTGTTCAGATTAGTGGTGAAGCCGCAGCAGGCGTTGTTGCAGAACGCCCGGAAATGTTCGGTAAAATGCTTGTACTCCAGGCGCTGCCAGGTACGCAGGGTATCTACGGCTTCCTGACAGCAGTTCTTATCATGGTTCAGATTGGTATTTTAGGCGGAACCCCTCTCGATTTAAGCCTGTACCAGGGAATGTCTTTCCTGGCTGCCGGATTCCCAATCGGGATCGTCGGCTTACTCTCCGGGATTGCACAGGGGAAAGCAGCCGCAGCGTCTATTCATATGACCGCCAAGGATGAGTCTGCTTTCGCGAAAGGGATCACCATTACCGCGATTGTAGAAACTTACGCGATCTTAGCCTTACTCGTATCCATCCTGTTAATCTACAGCATCCAGTTATAAGAACTGCAAAACACGTGAAAGTGAGGTGACAGCGTGTGAGTGCCGATAAAATTATTGAAAAAATCCTGGAAAAAGCCAACGAAGACGTGGCTTTGATCGAACAGGAAACGGCAGAAAAGGTTCAGTCCTCTGTGGCCGCCATTGAGCGTCGTACAGAGCTGACATTGAACGCGCTAAAAAATAAAGAGAAGGCTGATGTGGAGGAAGTCCACCGCAGAAGCCAGCTGATGACCCGTTTGGATTCCAGAAAAAATATCCTGGCCGTCAAACGCAAGGTTATCAATGAAGTTTTTGACAAAGCAAGAACAGCTCTCGACACCCTTGACGAAAGCCGCTACGAAGCGCTCGTGACAAAGATTGTCGTGAATGGCTCTGAAACCGGAACCGAAAAATTACAGGTTCCTGAAAAAGATATTAAACGGTACAAGGACGGTTTGCTGAACAAGCTGAACACCGCCCTTAAGGAAGCCGGGAAAATTGGAGAGCTGACCCTGGATGAAACTCCGGCAGCTTTTAAATCCGGCGTTATGCTTGTCGGTGAAATGAGCGATATTAACGGCTCTTTCGATGTTCTCATCGATGACGCCCGCGAAAAATATGAGCGAGAGGTTGCAGAAATGCTTTTTGAAGTGGAGGTGTAGGCCATGTCTGAAACCAGTTATCCCTATGCAATAGGGCGTATCAAGGTGCAGGAAGCAGGCCTTATCGACCGGACGCGCTGGAACCGCCTCTGGGAGGCCGATGAAGCCGAGGCTCTCAAGCTCCTGGATGAAATCGGCTATGGCGCAGAAGCCAAAGACCACAGCCAGCTCGACAATCTGATCGACGCTGAGCTCACAAAAACCCGGAATCTCATCAATGAGATCACTCCGGATAAAACAGTAACCGATCTTCTGCTCATCCCGACAGATGTCCACAACATCAAAGCTATTTTAAAAGGACAGCTGCAGCGGGTCGAAGTCGAAAACCTCCTGCTTGAAGGAGGCGGCATTCCACTGGATATTCTTCAGAAAGCCCTGGAGCATGGCGATTACAGTCTTTTGCCGGAATGCTTCAGAGAACCGCTGAAGCGTCTCGAGGATGTCACCGACCCCAGAGTCATCAGTGTGACCATCGATAACGCGGCTTATGCACAGATCTTAGAAACTTTATCACAGCAGAAGCATTCAAGCGAGCTGCTGAAAAAATATTACAAGGCAAAAATTGATTTTACCAATATTCTGACAGTGCTCAGAGCAAATGTCCTGGACTGGGGGACCTTCAAGGTAAAACCTCTGCTGATACCAGGCGGTGAAATCGAAGAAAAGGCGCTGCTTGACGCAACGGATATTCCGAATGAACAGCTCGCAAAACAGCTGGGACACGGGGAACACAGTATTCTGATCAAATCGGTTCTTGAACGCTATGCGCAGGACGGAAATTTGTCAGAAGTTGAACAGAAATTTGAAGATGCGGCTTTTAATATGATCCATGAGCGGAGGAGTGACTCCTTTAGTATTGGCCCCATCGCCAACTACCTGTTCCAGCGCCAGGCTGAGGGTAAGGCCCTGCGGGTCATGTTTGCGGGTAAACGCTCCGGTATTAAAATACCGCTTGCCGAACTCGGCGTTATTTAGGAGGAAATCATGAGTGAACAAGCAAAATTAGCCGTTATCGGCGATCAGGATTCGATCATGGTTTTCCAGGCGCTCGGGGTTCGCACCGTTTATGCCGATGCAGCAAAGGATATCGAAAAAGCCATCCACGCGCTGGCCAAAGAAGAAACTGCTGTCATTTACATTACCGAACAGGCCGCCGCCCTGGTGCCGGAAGCCATTGAAAAGTATAAAACCGAGCCCTTCCCGGCCATCATCCCGATTCCAAATCGTTTTGGAACAAACGGGTTAGGCATGAAGGGAATTCAGGATAACATTGAAAAAGCCATTGGCGCAGATATTTTATAAACTATAGAAAGGGGTGGATAGAACGATGATTCAGCCCAATGAACAATCAACCATGAAGCAAGTAGGGACAATTGTCAAGGTTGCCGGTCCGCTGATTGTAGCAACCGGACTAGCCGATGTTCAGATGTTTGACGTTGTCCGAGTCAGTGAAAAACGACTCATTGGTGAAGTAATTGAATTAAGAGGTGACAGAGCCTCTATCCAGGTATATGAAGAAACCGCCGGCTTAGGCCCAGGCGAACCCGTATATGTGACAGGCGAGCCCCTGTCCGTTGATTTGGCCCCTGGCCTGATTGAAAGTATTTTTGACGGTATCCAGAGACCGCTGACCACCATTTACAACGAATCCGGAGACCGTATCAGCAGAGGGATTGATGTCCCTAAGCTCGACCGCGAAAAGAAATGGCCTTTTGTACCGGCCTGCCAGAAGGGCGATGTGTTAAAGCCCGGCGATGTGATCGGTACTGTCCAGGAAACACCGGCGGTACTCCAGAAGATCATGATGCCGCCAAAGCTGGAAGGAACCGTTGAATGGGTTTTCGACGGTGAAGCCAATATTGTCGAACCCATAGCCAAGATTAAAAAGAAGGACGGAGAAATTGTGGAAGTCCCCATGCTCAGAAGCTGGCCAGTACGACGCGGCCGTCCCTATACAGAAAAAATCGCACCCGATGAGCCCATGGTCACCGGCCAGCGCGTAATCGACACACTGTTCCCAATCGCCAAGGGTGGTATCGCCGCCATTCCAGGACCATTCGGCTCCGGCAAAACCGTTGTGCAGCATCAGCTGGCAAAATGGGCCGACGCCGACATTATTGTTTACATTGGCTGCGGTGAACGTGGTAATGAAATGACCGACGTTCTGATGGAATTCCCGGAACTGCATGACCCGCGTACCGGCCTGTCCCTGATGAAGCGTACGGTTCTTATCGCAAATACCTCAGATATGCCCGTAGCCGCCCGTGAAGCGTCCATCTATACTGGTATCACAATTGCGGAATACTTCCGCGATATGGGCTATAAAGTGGCAATTATGGCCGACTCCACATCGCGCTGGGCCGAAGCGCTGCGTGAAATGTCCGGCCGTCTTGAAGAAATGCCCGGTGAAGAAGGCTACCCGGCCTATCTTTCCTCCAGACTGGCAGAATTCTATGAACGCGCGGGCTTTGTCAGATGCCTTGGCTCAGAAGAGCGTTACGGCGCTATCTCTGCCATTGGAGCCGTATCGCCTCCGGGTGGTGACATCTCCGAGCCGGTATCCCAGGCAACCCTGCGTATCGTTAAGGTATTCTGGAGCCTGAACGCCAACCTGGCGTACAAACGTCACTTCCCAGCCATTGACTGGCTGCAGAGCTACTCGCTTTACAGTGACAAAATGAATGTTTATTTCGACAAATCTGTCGAAACCGACTGGTCTGTTCATGTTCGCCAGACCATGCAGATCCTCCAGGAAGAAGCCGAGCTGGATGAAATTGTCCGTCTCGTCGGGGTAGACGCCCTGGGCTTCAAGGACCGCCTGACACTGGAATGTGCCCAGTCTATCCGTGAAGATTACCTGCATCAGTCCGCTTTTGACGATGTCGATACCTATTCTTCACTCGAAAAACAATATGCCATGCTGAGTATGATTCTGGCCTGGTATGAAAAAGGCGTTGCCGCTCTTGAAATGAACGTGCCTTTTGCCAAAATCATCACCATGGATATCCGAGAAAAAATCGCCCGTATGAAATACGTGCCAGAAGACCAGAAGGAAGAGCGCTTCCCGGCCATTGCCGCCGAAATGGAAGCAGAATTCTTAGCACTGATGGAAGGAAGTGGTGACGATGAATAAAGAGTACAAAACCATTAGTGAAGTCGTCGGCCCATTGATGCTGGTCGACCATGTAGAAGGTGTAAAATACGACGAACTGGTCGAGATTGAACAAGCCGATGGTGAAAAACGTCTTGGTAAAGTCCTCGAGGTCAATGGCGATAAAGCCATGGTACAGCTTTATGAAAGCTCCCAGGGCCTTAGAATCTCAAACTCTAAGGTACGTTTCCAGGGCCACGGCATCGAGCTCGGCGTGAGCAGAGACATGCTTGGCCGTGTATTTGACGGTATGGGACGTCCAACCGACGGTGGTCCGGAAATTATTCCGGAAAAGAAACTGGACATCAACGGTTCGCCAATGAACCCCGTTGCACGCGACTACCCTGCCGAATTTATCCAGACAGGGGTCTCAGCCATCGACGGCCTGAACACCCTGGTCCGTGGACAAAAACTGCCGGTTTTCTCCGGCTCTGGTCTGCCGCATGCGCAACTGGCGGCCCAGATTGCCCGCCAGGCCCGCGTTCTCGACAACGACGAAGGTTTTGCTGTTGTCTTTGCCGCCATTGGGATCACCTTTGAAGAAGCAGACTTCTTCGTCAAGGATTTCCGCCGTACAGGCGCCATCGAACGTGCTGTCCTGTTCATGAACTATGCCAACGATCCAGCGGTCGAACGTATCTCAACGCCGCGTATGGCAATCACCTGCGCCGAATACCTGGCCTATGAGCTGGATATGCAGGTACTGGTCATCCTGACCGATATTACTAACTATGCCGAAGCCCTGCGTGAAGTCTCCGCAGCCCGTAAGGAGGTTCCAGGCCGCCGCGGCTATCCTGGCTATCTGTATACAGACCTTGCGACCCTGTATGAACGCGCCGGACGTATGCGCGGCAAAAAAGGCTCCATCACCCAGATTCCAATCCTCTCCATGCCGGAAGATGATAAAACTCACCCGATTCCTGACTTAACCGGGTACATCACCGAAGGCCAGATTATCTTATCAAGAGATCTGTACAGAAGAGGGATTGAGCCGCCGATCGACGTACTGCCTTCGCTCAGCCGTCTGAAGGATAAGGGGATCGGTGAAGGCAAGACCCGTAAGGATCACGCCGATACCATGAACCAGCTGTTCTCAGCCTACGCCCGTGGGAAGGACGCCAAGGAGCTGGCCGTTATCCTTGGGGACGCGGCGTTGTCCGATGTCGATAAAATCTACGCGCGTTTTGCCACAGAATTTGAGGAACGCTACGTATCTCAGGGCTTTGAAACCAACCGAACCATCGAAGAAACCCTGACCATTGGCTGGGAGCTTTTATCCATCCTGCCGCGTACAGAGCTCAAACGTATTAAGGACGAATATATTGATGAATACATTCCTTCTCCGCTAAGTGAAGACGACGATATCACAGACGAGGAGGAATAAGCCATGGCTATTCGTGTAAATCCTACCCGGATGGAGCTGACCCGTCTCAAAAAAAGGCTTAAAACAGCCACAAGAGGTCATAAGCTCTTAAAGGATAAACGGGACGAAATGGTAAGGCGTTTTATGGGATATATCCGCAGAAACAAAGAACTCCGGGAAGAAATTGAAGAGCAGCTGGGCGCTGCAATGGGACGTTTTGCCATTGCCGGTGCCAGAATGGGCGAGGCAGCGGTAACCGAGGCGCTTTTGTGCCCGGCCCGTGAAGCGACCATAGAGCTTGGAAAACAGAATATCATGAATGTGGATGTGCCGACTATCAAGTACACAGCCATAGAAGGCGGTACAGATCTGCCATACGGTTTTGCCTTTACTTCAGGCGAGCTGGACGGCGCGGTACTGGACATGGCGGCGCTTTTACCGCTGCTCATCGAACTGGCTGAGGTTGAAAAAACCTGTAACATGCTGGCCGATGAAATCGAAAAGACAAGACGCCGTGTCAACGCACTGGAACATGTCATGATTCCGGAGATGCTGGAAACCATCAAGTATATCACCATGAAGCTGGAAGATAACGAGCGTGGAAACATTACCCGTTTGATGAAGGTTAAGGAAATGATGGTTGCGGAAAATCAAAATTAATACGTTTCGTAATTAATTCTATTTAATACAAAACAAGTCGTTGCATAACATTATACAACGACTTGTTTTTTCATTTTTTATCCATGATGAGCACAGCACATTTTTGCGCTGTGCTCTTTAAAAAATTCAAAAACATAAAATGTAAAATTAACACAATTCCGGTAGAAATCGCTTTACAAACAACAAATAATTAGTGTATAATAAACCTATAGTATAGTAATGATTACATTAATTTCAAATGGTTACCATGTCCTGAAACATCTACTCCATTTAAAAAACTGAATCAGACCCTGTACAAGAAATTTTAAATGGAGGTAACAAGACACAATGGAAGATAAAACTTTAGTTTGTCAGGATTGTGGTGCTGAATTTGTATTCACTGTTGGTGAACAGGAATTTTACAAAGAAAAAGGCTTCGATAACGAACCTAAAAGATGTAAAGAATGCAGAGCTAAAAGAAAACAGTCTACCAGAAGACCAAGAAATGAATTCTAGGACTGTCTCAAATGGAATTTAAGATCCCTACGGGGATCTTTTTTAATGAAAAATATCGTTAAGGATGACATACTGTTTATGGACAAACACTACGTGTATATATTAAAATGTAAGGATAACAGCTTGTATACGGGTTGGACAACCGATATTGAGAAGCGCCTGAAGGCCCATAACAGCGGTAAAGGCGCAAAATATACCAAAAGCCGCAAACCGGTTGTGCTGGTATACAAAGAAGAATTTGACAGCAAAAGCGACGCTCTGCGGCGGGAGGCTGCGATCAAAAAGCTTACCCGTGAACAAAAGCTGGAGCTCATTAATAAACATTAGAGAGGTATGTAGAATGGATAATGTAGTAAATGATCTGACCGTGCATCAGACTCTGGCAAACGGCAACGCCATTCTGATTTTTTATGATATTTTTGTCCTCTGTCTTTTTCTGTTTGAGGTGTTTTTATATATCAACAGAGAGCATTACAAAGCTTTGCTGCGCAAGAATATGGAAGCCGGGACACGGATCCGTCCAGTGCGCCGCTATCTGTTAAAATTAACCCGTTATTATGACCGCCATGGACTTCTGACCGTAAACGCCCTGCTTTTAATCATCTCGGTTATAGCTATCTCCATGAGCCATATGGTAACCATGCGCGAGATTCTGGGTCTGGTGGCTACCTTCATCATCTTCATTGTAATCATGTATTTTGTGCAAAAGCTTTTTGTAGGGCTTGATCAATTTGAGGATGACATGGTCAGCCGTTATGTCGATGTTATTTTTTATCTGCTGCTGGGGCATTCTTTTGTCTATTTTGCCAGCTTTGTATCTCGGCCAAGCCTTCTCCTGACCTTTATCGGACTCCTTTTTGCCCTTTTTCTGTGCTTTTCTGTTATGATCCGCGCCATTATCAATCCCAATATTCTGATGAAGCCCACCAATGAACGTCGCAGAAACCGTGAGGCTTTTGGCATCATAAAAGGTATGGGCGCGTTAATGGGGTGTGAGCTGGGAATCCTGTATTTGATGATCTACAGCTGCTGGAAAACCAACCCCTTTTTCTTTCAGCACGCCACAGAACGGCCTTTAGACTATTTGGATCTGCTCTATTACCTGTTTGTGTCCTTTTCCACCATCGGCTATGGCGATATTTATCCGGTTCGCGTGGAAGGCATGTTTTACAGCCAGTTTACAGCCATGGTTATTTCGGTCACCAGCATTTTCAGTACAGCTTGCTTTGTCGGTGCGATCATTTCAGGCGCCTACAGCATTGGCCAGCAAAACCGGGAAAAGCAGGCGGTGGAAGAAGACGGTAAGGAAAAGCTGATTGATCAGACCATAGAAAAAGAGGAAGAATCGTGACAAAACATAAAATTTTAGGCTTACTGCTGACCGCAGTCTTTCTTGCTTTCTCCGTATTCGGATGCTCTGCGCTTAAGGAGGATCCCGGGCTTGCCATCGACGCCGAGGGGACGCTGCGGATTCACTATATCGATGTGGGGCAGGGAGACTGTGCCCTGATCCAAACGCCGGATAATCAGAATATCCTGATTGATACCGGCAACCCAGAGGATTATGAGGCCATTAATACTTACCTGAAGGCTCAAAAGGTCGAAAAGCTTAACACTATGCTGATCACCCATCCGCACAGTGACCATATGGGCTCTGCAGAAAAAATCTTGAAAAACCATACTGTCGAAAGCGTCTATTTGCCAAAGGTTGCTCACAATACGCAGCTGTTTGAAAACTTTATGAAGGCCATGAGCGAAAAAGGCCTGAAGGCTAATGCCGCATATGCTGGTGTCAGCATTCCGGCAGGTGAGGCTGTTTCCATTGAGCTTTTTTCTCCCCTTGAGGGAAAAAGTTATGCGGAGCTCAATGATTACTCGCCCATCACCAGGGTAGCCTATGGCGACACCTCATTTTTATTTACCGGTGACGGCGAAAATGAAGACGAGCAGGACGCCGCCGCTCAGGCAGGGTTAAAGCTCAAAAGCGATGTCCTGAAGGTCGGCCACCATGGAAGCGATACCTCTACCGGCGAGCTTTTCCTCTCGCTTGTAAATCCGCAGTACGCAGTGATCAGCGTTGGCAGAGATAACGCCTATGGCCATCCCAGCAAGGATATTCTGAACAAACTGAACGGAAAGACCGTTTTTCGAACAGACCAGGAGGGGAATGTGGTCGCCATCAGCGACGGCCAGGGGATTAGCTTCATTACACAAGCCAGCGGCAAACTGGAAACCGCAGTGTCCAGCGCTGAATCCCCGGCAGACACCATCGTGTATATTGGAAACATAAAAACAAAGAAATTTCATCTTCCCTCCTGCAGCGGGCTGCCAAAAGCGGACAATCAAACCACCTTTGCGACCCGCGATGGCGCGGTGGAGCAGGGCTATACGCCCTGTGGAATCTGCAAACCCTGAGACATTTAAGATGAGGAAAGGAATCGATAATATGGGTATTTTTAAAAAACTATTTGGCGGCAATGCACCTTACAAGCCTGGAAAGCTGGATTTAAACCGTCCTGTGCCGCTCGGGGAAATTTTTCCAGATGTTAATCTCGCACACAGTGTGTTAAACGAGCTCAATAAACGCGCAGGAAAGAAGCTGTCGGGCATTAACGAACCGGTCAGCATTGAGGATTTAAAGGAAATCCGCAGTCTCAGGGCGTCGGGCATGGAGATCCGCTCATTGGAAGGCATGGAATACTTATTCAAGCTCCAGGAGGCAGATCTCAGCCACAACCTCATTCAGGAAATCCCCTTTAGCCTTGAGGATGTGACCCGTCTGAATAACAAATACAAAGGCGGCTTTATCTTAAATCTCTACTCCTTTGTGCTGGATCTGAGCGATAACCGCTTCGCCACAGTGCCTGAGCTCGTCGAGCAGTACCGCGCCAAGGAAAGAAACCTGTTCATTGACCTGAGCGACAACCCGGTAATTGATCCTGAGGTGAAAACACCTTCCGCTGAGGGGTGTGCTGAGGTCATTAAAAAGCATCGCACCGGACTATCCGATAATGATTTTTCATGGCTGCTTTACTATATCAATGCCTACTATCTTGTAAAGACCCAGAAAGAGCTTTCCGGCTATACCGAAACGACACCCGGCGACTTTACCACAGAGCCGCTCTCTTTTATTAAGGCATCTGGGCAGATCTTGAAAAACACCATTTATCCAGAAGGCTTTAACGGCCAGCACAATTTTGCGCTGGTCAATGACCGTGGAAAGGCCTCTGTCTCGGTAAAAAAGGCCGAACAGGAGGCCATCAAAAAAATCATTGACTTTAAGCTGAAGGACGGACTCCTGCCGACCGGAGATACCGAGCCTTTTAACGCTGCCGCCGACGGCGAAACGATCAATAAAACCGCAGTCTTTAATTATTATAATGAAAACACCGACAAGCTCTGTCCTGAGCTGTTTTCTGACGAAATTTTATCTGACAGCCTGTCAGCGGATAAAAAACGGATTCTCGAACAGAAAAAACTTTTAAAGGAAGCAACCGATTGTCTGGATACGGCCATTCAAAACACCGAGAGCCCCGAAATTTCAGGAAAGCTTAAAACCATCAAAAGCCTTACAGAGAAAATCATAGACCATATGCAGGAAAATCCAAAGGAGTATCATTTTTCTTTTGAGATCAATTATCTCCCCATGACGCTGGATATTATACGCTCCTACAATAATCTCAGCCAGACCGAAACCGAGACGGGTAAGAATAAACTGGCGAGAGAAAAGATTGAGGCCAGTTTTGACACGATCATTGAGGCTTTTGGTAATTATATCAGCCAGTTTGAGCAAAACGCCGCCATTGACCTGCACTCCGATATCGATTCGCTTTTATCTCTGTTTGAAAGCCACGGTCTGACTGATAAAAAGTAAATAAAAGAGAAGCACCCGCAGCCTGAAAAAACTGCAAGTGCTTCTCTTTTTTATTTTCGCCTGTTTTTACTGTAAATTGTCCTTGAGCCGGTAGCCAGCGTCTTTAAGGGCATTCTCGATTTGATGAATATGGTCATAATTTCTTGTTTCAAGCTCAATCCGGAGGTAACAGCCATTTACATCCGCGTTCTCACTGGCACGCTCGTGGTGGATAGATACCACATTGCCGCCCATATCGGCAATGATGGCAGATACGCCCTTCAGCTGCCCGGGCTTGTCGACCAGCTCGATGTTTAGTGAGCAGGTGCGGCCTGATTTCAGAAGACCTCGTTTGATGACACGCGAAAGAATCGTGACATCAATATTGCCGCCTGACAGCAGGCAGACCACCTTTTTGTCCTTGATGGGAAACTTGTTAAACAGAGCGGCCGCGACGGACACAGCGCCGGCGCCTTCGGTGATCAGCTTCTGCTGTTCAATGAGCGTAAGAATTGCCGTTGAGATTTCATCGTCTGTGACTGTGGCGATTTCGTCCACGTATTGCCCGCAGATCTCAAAGGTATGCTGGCCCGGCTCCTTTACCGCAATGCCGTCCGCGATGGTGGACACCTCGTTCAGGCGTTCAATCTGTTTATCGGCGATGGAATTGAGCATGCTGGGCGCGCCGCTGGCCTGCACACCGTAGACCTTGATATTCGGATTTAATGACTTGATGGCAAAGGCAATGCCTGAGATCAGGCCGCCGCCGCCAATGGGGACGATCACCGCGTCCATATCCGGGAGCTGATCCAACAACTCCAGGCCAATGGTTCCCTGTCCGGCAATGACGTTCTCGTCATCAAAGGGATGAATAAAGGTATAGCCCATTTCCTGCTGAAGCTCCAGGGCTTTCTGATACGCATCATCATAGACGCCCTCCACAAGACAGACCTCAGCGCCGTAGTGCTTTGTGGCCTCGACCTTTGAAATAGGCGCGCCGTCTGGCAGGCATATCAGGGATTTAATATTGTTTTTAGTCGCGGCCAGCGCCACGCCCTGGGCATGGTTTCCGGCGGAGCAGGCAATAACGCCCCTTTGCTTCTCCTCATCGGTCAACTGGGAAATTTTATAGTAAGCGCCCCGCACCTTAAAAGAGCCGGTTACCTGGAGGTTTTCGGTTTTTAAATAAATTTTGCCATCCGACTGGATACCCGGTGCGTATATCAAATCCGTTGGTCGAATTACTTTTTTTAACGTGTAGGAAGCGTGGTAAATTTTATCAAGTGTCAGCATGGTTTTCCTTTCTTTTAATCATTCGTTTTAAGCTGCTATCAGCTAATATACCTCTTGTGATTTTTTTTGTCAAGAAGTTTGGAAATATGATTGGACTTATGCGCTGCCTTATATTATAATTTTATAGTTGAAGTCAGACTGGATGCCTGTGTTCCGGAAGGCTGAGACAATACTTCTGTCTTATGGCAGGGTATGAAACAGGAGGAATCATCATGACTGGGATTGTAGACCGGATTGAAGGTACATTAGCCGTGATCGAACGGGAGGATGGCGTTTTTGTGAGCGAGCCTGTCGCAAGTTATGGCACCCCCATTAAAGAAGGATATAAGGTGGACCTGGAGCGTCATAAAGTTTTAGTATCTGATTTTAATAAAGATGATTTGTCTCGCATTAACCAATATTTTAACGATTAGTTTAACGGAGGAACAAGTATGAAGTTTTATTTGGCGTTATGGTACGCTAAAGCCATTAACGGCCTCATCAATCTTGTCAGCAAGGGGAGAGGATCTAACCTTTCCGGTGAGAAGGCCTTAAAGGTAGACCCGAGAATGGTCGAGCATTTCAAGGGGATCGACTATTCCAAGGTTGTTTTTATTACAGGAACCAATGGTAAATCAAGCACCACCAACCTGGTGACCCACATTTTAAGAGAAAACGGGAAAACCGTTGTATCGAACCTGGAGGGCGCCAATTTACTGCCCGGTATCGCGACCATTCTGGCAAAAGAATCGACGATGACCGGGAAGCTCAAGGCGGATTATTTTGTCTTTGAAACAGATGAGCGTTATTTACCCCTCATCTATGATCAGCTTCCGGCAGAAAACATGTTGATCACTAATCTGCAGAAGGACCAGGTTCAGCGCAACGGCGATCCGGATTTTATCTATCGCAAGCTCACCTCTTTTATGAATCCTAAAATGCATTTATATTTAAATAATGAAGAGCCGCGGACAAAATCCTTTGAACGCTTTACTGACCACGTCACCTATTTCGGCGTGGAAAAACATTCTGAATCCTTCGAAAAGGACGAAACTTATCCGACCTGTGCATGCCCAAAATGCTATCATAAAATTGATTTTGACTACTATACCATCGACAGTGTCGGTCCGTTTACCTGCACAAACTGCGGCTATTCCAGTGAAGCGGCGCCACATTATGCCGTAAAGGATATTGACTTTGAAAACAAGACTTTCACGGTTGAGGATGAGACCTTTAATATGCCTTATGATCTGCCATTTATGCTGTACAACTACAGCGGCGCTCTGGCGCTTTGTGAACGCTTTGCAGGCGTCTCCGTCAAGGACGCAGTCCCGGCTTTTAAATCCTTTAAAAACATCGGCGGCCGTTTTGAGGTGCTTCACTACAAGGATAAAACCATTAAGTATATGCGCATCAAGCAGGAAAACCCGGACACACTTCAGAGCGCTTTAAATATCATGGCTTCTGATCAGGAAGCCAAGATGGTCTGCTTTGGCTTCTATGCAGTATCGGATTTTATCCCATTCTATACCAACACCTTTTACAGCTTTGACTGTGACTTCAGACCGCTTGCAGAATCAAATGTTGAAAAATATTTTTGTTTCTCTCAAAATGTCTGCTATGATACCGCTAACCGGTTGATTTACGAAGGGGTTGAACCATCAAAAATTGCTATCAAGGAGACCGATGATATCAAAACGATCTTTGAAGAAATTGAAAAGGCAGATACTTCAAACGTTTATTTGATCACATGGCTTGAAACCTTTAATAAAATGAAAAAATACATCGAGGAGGGCAATTAAATGAATGAAAAAACATTAAAGATCGGGTGGATGTTTCCCGATTCCCTTTACCTCCACGGTGACCGCGGAAACGTTCTGGCTCTAAAACGTATGGGCGAAGCCGCAGGCTTTGAGGTAAAAATTGAAAAAATTGATTTTGATACCGAAGATTTTACCCCAATCGATTATGACTTCTTATTCTGTTCACCGGGAGAGATCGCTTCTTTTTCATCTATCGTTGATTTTCTGGAGCCCTATGAGCTTTCGCTCCGCGGCTTTATTCAAGCAGGCCGTCCCATGCTCGTCACAGGAACCAGCATCGCCCTCTGGGGTAACGAAATCAGGAGAGATGATGGCAGCGTTGTAAAGGGTCTGGGCATCATTGATGTGGAGACCGTTGAAAACAAAGCAGTCTACGGTGACGACCTCTATTTCAGCTGTAATCTGAATGGCACGCAAATGGAAATCATCGGAAATCAGATTCAGATGGCCGATTTCAAGCTGACTGGCGATGATGAGCCCTTTGGAGCTCTGAAATATGGATACGGCAATAACGGAAGGGATACCAATGAGGGGGTCCAGATCAAAAATGCGGTTTTTACAAACACCCTTGGTCCAGTGCTCGTCTGTAATCCCTGGATGACCGAAGCCTTTATCCGCATTATTGCAGATAATCAGGAAACAGACCTTGAAAACTTTTCTGTCAATATGACGCTTGAAGAAAAATCTTTTGAGACCAAGAAACAATTTATTTTGAAAAAAACAACACATTTGACAAACTGTAAAAGATAAATGAAAAATAAAAAAGTAATTGTGGGGTTCAGCGGCGGCGCAGACAGTGCTGCCGCTGCTCTGATTCTAAAAAATAAAGGTTACGAGGTTTTGGGCGTAACCTTTGATTTTTTTGGAAATGAAGTACTGCTCAAAAAAGCCGGCGATCTGGCGGAAAAAATCAGTATCCGGCATGAATGTATCAACCGGCAGCACGCATTCCGGGAGAGGGTGATAATCCCATTTATAAACGAGTATCTCAGAGGTTGCACACCTAATCCCTGTATCCTTTGTGACGCGGTGATGAAATTCAGGGGACTGATGGACTATGCCAACGAAAAAGAGGCTGATTTCATAGCGACCGGCCATTACTTAAGGCTTGAAAAAAGCCAGGGGCTTGTCCGGATTAAGACCAGCCAGGATTCCAGAAAGGATCAGAGCTATTATCTCTATACCCTTAATCAGGCGTTCCTGAACCGGCTGATTTTTCCCTTGAGCACTTTTCAGTCAAAAGACGCGGTGCGTGCTTTTCTGGAGGGGCAGGGAATAGTGCTTCCGAAATCTGAAGAAAGCCAGGGAATCTGCTTTATCCCGGACGGAAATTATGCACGGTTTATAAAAAAAGAAACACCTTTGATGACCGAGGGGCGTTTTCGGGATCGATTTGGTAAAATTCTTGGCAGCCACAACGGCTTTTATCACTATACGGTTGGGCAGAAACATGGTGTTCCGGTAATTTGCGGAAAAAAATACGTGGTTACAGCTCTGCGCCCAAAATCCAACGAGGTCATTCTCGGCGAGGAATCGGAGCTTTATCAAAAAAGAATCTTTTTAAAAGAGCTTCATTTTATTGACGGTAGCTTATACTCAGGAAAAATCCAATTTAAAATCTGCCGCTGGGGCTACCTGTACCAGGGAACACTTTGCCTGACAGATAACCGCAGAGGTTATCTGGAGTGCGAGGAAGCTGTTCGGGCGCCCATGCCAGGACAGGCGGCGGTCTTTTATGATGGCGATATACTCTTAGGCGGAGGAACAATCGAATATAAGTAAAAAATGATAAAATCCTTTAAATAAATTGATTTATTTCTGTTTTAAAGCTATAATAGAATTTGATTTATTTGATTTATGAAATAGAGGTTAAAAAATGGGAAAATTTTTTGGTACTGATGGTGTTCGTGGTGTCTTTGGTGAAGAGTTAACCACAGAATTAGCATATCAGCTTGGACGTTATGGCGCGTATATATTATCAGAAGGCAGCCATAATCCTAAAATTGTTATTGGGAAGGACACCCGTATTTCGGGTGATCCTCTTGAAAAAGCGCTGACAGACGGTATTATCTCAGTCGGGGGGAAGGTTGTACTGGCAGGCGTTATACCAACACCCGCTGTCGCGGTCATTGCCCGCGAGATCAACGCAGATGCCGGGATTGTCATCTCCGCATCACACAATCCTTATCAATTTAACGGGATTAAATTTTTCAACGGCGCGGGCTATAAGCTCTCTGATAATGTAGAAAATCAGATTGAAAAATGTATCATCGACCAGCTTGAAATCAATGACCGGTCCGACGGTTCAGTTGAGACCCTTGACCAGCCTGAAAAAATCTATGTTGATCACATTACAAAAGGATTCTCCTGTGATTTTTCCGGTATCCGTATGGTGCTGGACTGCGCAAACGGCGCATCCTACCGTATTGCACCGAAGTTTTTTATCGATGCCGGAGCCGATGTGGTTGTGATCGGGCATGAACCAGACGGCAAAAACATCAACGACGGATATGGCTCTACCTGTCTTGACAAGCTGAGCGAGCATGTCCTTTTGGAAAAAGCAGACATCGGAATTGCCTTTGACGGCGACGCTGACCGTTGTCTGGCGGTTGATAATGAAGGCTGTATTATCGACGGTGATAAGATCCTTCATCTGGTTGGCGCAAAGCTGAAACAGGAGGGCCGGCTGAACAAGGATACGGTCGTGGTAACCGTTATGAGTAATATCGGCCTCGATATCGCTCTGAAGGATTGTGGCTGCAAAAGTGTTAAGACGAATGTCGGCGACCGCTATGTTCTGGAAGAAATGCTGAAAGAAGGCTATAATCTGGGCGGGGAACAATCCGGCCATGTTATCTTACTGGATCATAATACCACTGGAGACGGTCTTTTAACAGCGGTCTCGCTTTTAACGATTTTAAAAGAAGAAACCCGTACCGCGGCAGAGCTTTCATCTTTAATGACCTCCTATCCACAGGTGCTTGTGAATGCAAAAGTGACCAACCAAACTAAAAACGACTATCTGACTGACGAAGTGATCCAGAAGCGGATCTCCGAGGTTGAAAAGCATTTTGACGGCCAGGGACGTGTTTTAATCCGCCCATCCGGCACTGAACCATTGGTTCGCGTCATGATCGAGGGCAAAGATCAGTCTGAGCTTAACCGCATTGCCACAGATCTGGCCAGGCTCATTGAGGAGCGTCTGGCTTAAGAAGGTTGCAAAAACTTATTAAATATGCTATAGTATCCATAAGACAAGGACGGGTATACCGTCTGCAAAACAAGCTGTTTTGCACATATGACCGTTTTAATTAAGACGGAGAGGTTCGTAACCATCCCTCTATAAAAAACTAAGGAAAGAGCGTTATAAAGGGCGTACGGTTACACGTGCGCTCTTTTTGCGTTTATCCGCTGGTTGAACTTAACCAAGGAGAGAAATACCATGACAAAACGAAAAGTAATTATTGACTGCGATC
This sequence comes from Eubacterium maltosivorans, assembly GCF_002441855.2. Lineage (NCBI taxonomy): Bacteria > Bacillati > Bacillota > Clostridia > Eubacteriales > Eubacteriaceae > Eubacterium > Eubacterium maltosivorans. The sequence continues at coordinate 693,150 of NZ_CP029487.1, forward strand.
CGGGGATTGACGATGCTCTGGCGATTATGCTGGCATGCCGTTCCCCGGAATTGGAAATTTTGGGCATCACTATTGTATCCGGTAATATCAATGCCTATCAATGCGCTGAAAATGCACTCCATATTTTAAAGGTGATGAACCGTCTGGATATCCCGGTATATCTTGGTGCGGCACAGCCACTTTTGAGGGATATGGTCGTCGCGGAGGAAACACACGGCGAGGATGGCCTGGGGGGTGTTAAATTTGAAAGAATTGAAGATGTCCGTTATCGTGAGGGGGCTGTCGATTTTATTCTGAATACTCTAAAGACAGAAGATAATGTCTCTGTTCTGGCCATTGGCCCTTTAACCAATATTGCGCTGGCATTACAGACTGATAAAGCCGCGTTAAGCCGGATGGGGGAGCTTGTTTTAATGGGCGGAGCTTTCAAAAGCCATGGAAACTGCTCTCCGGTGGCTGAGTTTAATTTCTGGGCAGACCCTGATGCTGCTGAAATGGTCCTGAACCAACTGAACCGGCCGATTACCATGGTCGGACTGGATGTCACCCGAGAGGTCGTTCTGACACCGAATTACATCGAGCTGCTGCGCCAGTTTAATGATCCGGCAGCGGATTTTATTGTCGATATCACCCGGTTCTATCTGGATTTTCACTGGGAACAGGAGCGCACCCTCGGCTGCGTCATCAATGACCCTCTGGCCATCGCTTACTTTATTGATCCCTCCATCTGTTCAGGGAAGGCCTACTATGTAGATGTCGTTACCGAGGGAAAGGCGATCGGAATGAGTATGGTAGACGTGGGCGGTATCTTCAAAAAAGAACCGAACTGCTTTGTCCTTACCCAGGTACATTCCAGAGCCTTTATGGAAATGTTTATGACACGCCTTTTTCCTGAGCATCAATCGGATATTTCATTGGTTTTATCCAATGAGAAATACGGCTGCGAGTAGGCGGTGGCTATTATGAAGAAGCTTACAACCAATATGCTTGTTTTTATGGCCATGTCTGTTGGATTAAATTTTGTGGGATGCTTTGTCGCGCTCGTACTTAAGCTTCCGGTCTATCTGGATTCTATGGGTACACTGCTTTCCGCAGTGCTCATGGGACCGGCAGCAGGCGCGGTCGTCGGCGGACTGACCGCATTAATTAATGGTGCAACCATTGATCCGGTCTCCCTTTACTTTTTACCAGTACAGGTAGTGGCCGGTGTATCGACAGGGCTGCTGTTTAAAAGCGGCCGTTTTGAAGGCTTAAAATCCATGCTGGCAATTGTGCTGGTAACCCTGTTTGTGTCCGTCATGTCCTCTGTTATCGTCGCCTTTGTGTTTAACGGCGTTACCTCATCAGGCTCCAGCTTGATTGTAGCTGTTCTGAAAAACTCCGGCATCAACATTGTCACCTCTGTTTTTTCAACTCAGATTATTACGGATCTGCTGGATAAGGTGATTTGTTTTTCAGTGGTCTTTGGCATTATTAAAGTTATGCCAATGCCTTTAAAAAATAAATTAGTAAAGCATTATTAAGGAAAAGAAGGCTCTGGCCTTTCTTTTTTTGTCAATTTTTTCCCTGTACTCCTGTTTTTGCTTCATTGACAATACAGCTGGTCAGCGGTAGACTTTAAGTTACATGGTAAAATGCTTATATAAAGGAGGACGTGCATAAAAATGAAAGACATCTTGAATAATTTAATAAGCGAAATGATTGAATATGAAAAAGGAAATCCCCGCCGTGTTCAACACTTTTTAAAGGTTCATGCCTTTGCCAAAATCATTGCGGAGCAGGAGGGATTAGATGAAAGAACGCGAGATACCCTTGAAATCGCAGCTGTTTTGCATGATATCGGTATAAAGCCGAGTGTGAAAAAATATGGCTCTAGTGCCGGAAATTACCAGGAAATCGAGGGGCCTCCTGTGGCTCGTGCTCTTTTGAAAAAGTATAACGTATCGGATGAAATTATGGAACGGGTCAGCTTTTTGATCGCCAACCATCATACTTACGGCAGTATTCAGGCCATTGATTACCAGGTGCTCATCGAGGCGGACTTTCTGGTCAATATTTACGAGGACAGCATGAAGCCTTCTCAAATTGAAAGCATACGTGACCGTCTGTTTAAAACAAAAACAGGGGTCCACATTTTGGAAACCATGTTTCTCTCACTGGAGGATTAAATTGGCAGATAAATAAAATAGGGAACCGAAAAGCACAGCGCAAAATTGTGCCGTGCTTCTTTTAAAATAACCCAATTATCCATAAAGCCGGTTTTTAAAGGGAATGGACGATAAAAATTAAAAATCTTGATATTTGTTATTTTTTTCGCTATAATTGCGTATAACCTACGTTATACGCAATTATAGCGATTGAAAGGAATACAAAAAAATGGACCTCAAACACAATACCCTTCTCGATGAGCTCGACGATTATCTGCTTTCCATTCGGGGGTTTTCACCAAACACATTAATTTCATACCGAAATGATCTGATGCAGTTTTTTCGCTTTTTAAAGGTACGGTTTCAACTGGCTGATCCAGAGGCCGAATTCGACACCATTTCCATAGATGACGTGGACTTAAAAGTCATTAAACAGGTAACGCTCCCGGATATTTACGCTTTTCTGAGCTATGCTACCTCCAAGCGCAGCAACATCGATTCAACCCGAAAAAGAAAAACCGCTGCCATCAAAAACTTATACCACTATCTGACAACAGTCATCGACACTAAGATGGATGATCCAACACAGCGCCTTGAAATACCAAAGGTTAAGTCACGCGACCCTGTCTATCTTACGCTTGATGAAGCTTTAAGCCTTTTAAATGCTGTTGACGGCGAATTTTATGAGCGCGATCTTGCGATCATTACCTTATTTTTAAACTGCGGAATTCGCCTTTCCGAATTGACCAACCTTAAAATTGAGGATATCCAGGAGGAAACCATCCATATTGTTGGTAAAGGCAATAAAGAGCGAAATATAAGACTCAACGATGCCTGTGTCGAAACGCTGGAGGCTTATATGGCAGTGCGTCCAGAGGATACAGAGGTACCCTATGTGTTTTTAAGCAAACGAAAGACCCCTCTTTCCAACCGCACGGTGCAGTCGATGGTAAAAAAATATGTTTTAAAGGCTGGCCTGAATGCAGATAAGATTTCTGTTCATAAACTCCGTCACACCGCCGCCACGCTGATGCATAAATACGGGCAGGTAGACATCCGTACGCTCCAGAAAGTCCTGGGCCATGAGAGCATTTCCACTACAGAAATCTATACACACATCGAGGTAGATGATGTTCGGGAAGCGATCTATCAGAATCCCCTCGCCAAACGAAATCCCGGACACAAAAAATAAACAAACATGGCTTCATTTTTTGAGAACAAATGTTTACTTTTGTTTTCTTTTATGTTATAATAAACCCAACAAACTTGGGGGTATCAAAAATGTACGAAGATTTAACCGAAAAACAAAAACAAATATTAGAATTTATAAAAAAACAGACAAGAGAATGTGGGTATCCGCCTTCTGTCCGTGAAATATGCGAGGCTGTGGGCTTTAAATCCACGTCGTCAGTGCACTCTCACCTTAAAACACTTGAGCAGCGTTCTTATATTCGACGAACATCACTCAAAACACGTGCCATTGATGTTATTAACAAAGATGACGAGGATGGTCTTGAAAACTTTCAGACTGACCGGGAGATGGTCACACTCCCGCTGCTCGGTAAAATCACTGCTGGTGATCCTATCCTGGCAGCTGAGGATATCATGGATCAGATTCCCCTTCCCCTTAGCTTTGTCGGAACCGGTGAACACTTTCTGTTAAGAGTTAAAGGCACCAGTATGATCAACGCGGGAATCTTGGACGGGGACGACATTATCGTCAAAAAACAGAACACTGCCAACGACGGCGATATCGTCGTAGCCTTTTTACTCGAAAATGAAGAGGCAACCGTTAAAACCTTCTACCGTGATCAGGATATCGTTATCCTGAAGCCTCAAAACCCAAATTTTGAACCGAGAGAGCTCAAGGATACCGATGTTCAGATTCTGGGCCGTGTAACTGGGCTTCTCCGCAAGATGTAAAACCATAAAAAGAAACCTCCAGCCCAAAACTGGAGGTTTTAGTTTTATTATTCCGGACGTTCTGGCGAATCTTCTGGTTCCATATCCGTCTGAAGTGTATCCTGGTCAATGGCTTCAGGATTTTTTTTGTTTGCCTTAACCAGTTCAATTTGGCTTTCAAACAGCTGATTTTGGAGATCAAGAATCGCCTTACGGTTAGATTCACTTTCAATTTTAGCCTGTTTCAGATGTTCACGATATTGATTGAGCAGCTCATTCTTTTCTTCAATTTCTTTTTGGAGCTGTTCCTTCTCCTCGACAAGCTGAAGCTTACTTTCTTTAAGTTCATTGATTTCTTCGCCAGCAGTCTTTAACTCATCCTTTACCAGATTAATGTTATTGGCTTCTTCCTCCTGCTTACGCTCAGCAATAAGCACATCCTTTTTAGCTTCAAATAAAAGCTCCGTGATGTTCATACAGCCAAGAATTGCAATGCGGATGTGGTTGGTGAAAGGATTGCGTTCCTTAACCTTTGTCAGTTCATCGTTAACAAAGGTTGCGATCTCGCGGATATAATCCTCACTTTCCCCAGCTTTTACAGAAAAATCATTCTCTAAGATGCGAAGTTCGACAACTTTTTTTTCTTCAGGCAATTAACTTACCTCCTGTATATAAAAATTAATTAGTTCTCTTTCTATCATTATAAGTAATCTTGTAAGAAATTTCAAATAAAATATTAAAATATTACAATTATTGTCGATTTTTAAGGATAAATTGCTTAATTTCTTCCATATTGCCAACTTGATACGCAATTCCCTCCTCGGTCATGGCATCATAACCATCGACATCGGAATTGACAATGGCATCATCGGCATAAATCGGCTTTCCATAGGTATGGGCAAAATGCAGCGTATGAAGCGTCCCGCTGTTTCGGGCAAATTCAGATACCAGCACAAAATTAGAAGCTGCAGCCTGAAGCCGGTCTCTTTCAATAAACATATAAGCATTCGAAGTGGACAAAGGCGAAAATTCACTGATGATACAGCCTCCCCCTGCTATGATACGTTCTGCCAGCTCCATATTTTCGCGAGGTGTAATGGCCATTAAATTTGACGGTAAAAAGGCAACGGTTTTTCCCCCTGCCTTCAGGCAGCCGAGATGTGCTGCAGTGTCACAGCCAAGAGCCAGTCCGCTGACAACGGTATAGCCCTGTTCCGCCAGGCTTTTACCGCAGTTATAGGCAAAATGATAGCCAATATCTGACGGTACCCGGGTGCCGATAACAGCGGCTCTGTTCATATTGGCAAGAGACGACAGATCGCCTTTATAATAGATCAGATCCGGACCATCCTCAAAAAGCAACGCCTTTGGAAAATCCTCAGAATAAGAATTAATCATCTTGATATGATTTTCTTCACAGCATTTTAAAATCTCATCTGCACGCTTTCGGGCATCCAAAAAGGTACCGATCGTACTGTTTCGTGAAAAAACATTCAAGGATATACCGATTTCAACCAGTTCTAAAAGATGGTAGTCTGCCGGATTATCAACGGATTTTAAAATGGTTTTCACTTTCTTGCGGCCGATGCCTTTTAGCTGGCAAAGCGCTATAATACTGCGGTTTAAATCGTTCTTATTCATCATTCTCTTCCCTTCTATTGCTAAGGCAGACGAAGGTGCTGCCTGGTATTTAAATTTCATGCATTAAGACCGGGGCTTGTCAGCCCCGGTAAATTCCTGTAAATAGATCTTTATATAATCTTAACGCGATTCGCAAAATCTTTATACGATCTTAACACACTCCTATTATACCATATTAATCCCTTAATTGGGCATTAAATCCATTTTTAAGGTCAGATAAAATTTCGTCCATTACTGGATTGATGTCATCATCTGTCAACGTTCTTTCAGGATGGCGGAATAAAATCGAATAAGCCAGACTCTTCTTGCCCTTTTCGATCTGTTCGCCCTGGTATACATCAAAAAGCTCGACATTTTCCATAATACCCGTATCGTGGGCTTTGATAGTCGCCTCAATTTTTGAAGCCGGCACATCCTCATCCAGGACAAGAGCGATGTCTCTTGAGGAACCAGGATACTTGGGCATTTCAACAAATTTAGTGGCGTCCTGCTGTAATCCGGCCATTACGTCAAAGTCCAGCTCACAGGCGTATGTGCGTTTCGGCAGATCATAGTTTTTGACAACCAACGGATGGATCTCCCCTATCTGTCCAACGAGGGTATCCCCCACTCTTATCTGCGCCTTTCTGCCTGGGTGATAGAGGTCTGGTCCCGCCAGAACGAAGTCGTAGTCAGCAATACCCGAACGGTCAAGCAGGAGCTCAACAACGCCCTTAATATCAAAATAGTCGGTATTTCCATAGGAAGAAATGACCAGGTGCTTGCGCTCAATGGGCAGTTCATCCTTATTCGGGTTTTTATGGTAGGTTTGGGCAAATTCAAAGAAACGGCCCTGTGGATTTTTACGGTTATGGTTTAAACTCACCACTTCCAGCTGGTGACCGACCAGCGTGTTGCGCATAATGCTGTTTTCCTCGCCGAGTGGGTTGATAAGCGGAACCAGCTCGTCACCGCAGTCCATATTTAAAGCGTTGATACGGTTGACACTGGTGAAAGAAGTGGTAAGGGTCTGATAGTATCCAGCGCCTACCAGCAGACTCTGAAGCATATCCTGGTATTTCTGTTTAACAGTCTTTCCGCCAACGAGGGTGGTTCCGCCCATAATGGTGCTTGGAATCCTGTTATAGCCGTAAATTCGCGCGACCTCTTCCGCCAGGTCTTCACGAATTTCAAGATCCTGTCGGTAGTCGGGTACTTTGACAACCAGATTGCCCTTTCCCTTATTTTCAACGGTCAGGAACAGTCTTTCAAAAATACGGATGATTTCATCTTCAGAGAGATCAATACCGATGAAACGGTTGATCCAGTCCACGTTCACAGCGACCTCATGTGGCTCTTCTGGTTTGTGGTAGACATCAATCATCCCCTCCAGAACATCGCAGGCACCGATCAGATCAAACAGATAGGTTGCACGCAGAGCTGCGGTTTCAGCAAGACCTGGATAGATGCCCTTTTCATAGCGTCCAGAAGCCTCCGTACGCATGCCAAGCTTCTTAGATGTCAAACGGATGCTGGTTTTGTCAAAACAGGCGGATTCAAGAACAACATACTCCGTATTTTCTGTAATTTCTGAGTTAGCGCCCCCCATAATCCCAGCGACAGCCACAGGGTATTTTCCGTTGGTGATCATCATCATGGATTCATCAATATCACGTTCTTTGTCATCCAGTGTGACAACAGTCTTTTCCTTATTGCCGGTTTTAACCACAATCTCGTCAGAATTAAGGCTCTTGTAATCAAAGGCGTGAAGCGGCTGTCCAAGCTCTAACATGACGTAATTTGTCACGTCGACAATATTGTTAATCGGGCGGACGCCACTGTTTAAAAGCTTAAGCTGCATCCACAGCGGAGAGGGCTCAATTTTTTTAACCTTGAACATTTTAGCCACATAGCGCGGGCATAGCTCGGTTTCGACTTTAACACTCAGATAATCGGCAATTTGGTTTTGAGTTTCTTTTTTATCATAGAGTTTAACCGGAGCCACTGCCTCGTCAAGCGCTGCCGCAGCTTCACGCGCAATGCCATAAATGGACTGGCAGTCTCCGCGGTTGGCCGTTAATTCCACCTCGATGATGCTGTCATCAATCCAGAGCAGATCACGCACCTCAACACCCAGCTCCGTATTTTCAGGCAGAATATAGATACCATTTTTAATTTCAGGGGTAAACAGATCTGTATTCATCCCCAGCTCTTCAACAGAGCACATCATGCCATAGGACATAATGCCGCGGAAATCGGTACGGCTCATTTTATGCCCACCGGCTACCACTGAGTTTTCTACGGCAACCGGGACAACCGCCCCTTCAAAAACATTGGTCGCACTGGTGACAATGGTCAAGGGAGACGCAGCTGCCACATCAATCTGGCAGACAACCAGCTTATCAGCATCAGGATGCTTTTCAATTTTAACAATCTTACCAGTGATAACGCCGGAAACTTCATCCGAAATGGGATCGATGGTTTCCACCTTTGTGCCAGACATTGTCAGGATATCCCCGAAAGTTTTGGGGTCCTGTTCAATTTTTACATATTCTTTTAACCAGTTGAGTGATACTAACATATGGGGCTCCTCCTATTTGAATTGTGTCAGAAAACGCATGTCGTTTTCGAAAAGCAGACGTAAGTCGTTAATTCCGTATTTGGTCATGGCCACTCGTTCAAGGCCCATACCGAAAGCAAATCCACTGTAAACCTCTGGATCAATGCCGCAGTGGCGCAGTACATTAGGATGCACCATCCCACAACCTAAAAGCTCGATCCAGCCGCTATTGCCGCACACTTTACAGCCTGCGCCCCCACATTTAAAACAGGTTACATCCATTTCCGCACTGGGCTCGGTGAAATAGAATTGGTGAGGACGGAATTTTGTCTGAACATTTTCACCGAAAAGCTTTTTGGCAAACATATCCAGGGTTCCTTTTAAATCAGCCATTGTGATACCTTTGTCAATGACAAGACCTTCCATCTGGTGGAATACCGGTGAATGGGTCGCATCGATTTCGTCAGCTCGATAAACGCGTCCTGGTGAGATAACACGCAGTGGCGGCTTTTCATCCATCATAACGCGCACCTGAACCGGTGAAGTCTGCGTTCTTAAAACCACCTCATCATTGTAATAGAAGGTCTCCTGCAAATCTCTGGCTGAATGCTCCTGAGGCATGTTAAGATAATCAAAATTATATTTAGACCATTCGATTTCGGGTCCTTCGGCAATGGAAAAGCCCATACCCAGGAAGATTTCTTCCAGATCATTGATGATGATATTTAAAGGGTGCAGGTTGCCTTCTGATGGTTTTTTGCCAGGCAGAGAGACATCCAGTTTTTCCTTTTCGATGGCAGCCATCATTTCTGCTGTTTCCAACGCTTCCTTTTTTCCGGCCAGTCCGGTTTCAATCTCTTCCCGAACCTCATTAGCCAGCTTGCCAATAACCGGGCGCTCTTCCTTTGAAAGCTTGCCCATTCCTTTTAAAGCCGCGGTTAAAACACCTTTTTTACCAAGATATTTTACGCGGATGTCATCAAGCGATTTCATATCGCTGACAGTTTTCAGATCTTCCAAACAATTTTCTCTGATGCGATTTAATTCCTCTTGCATTTTTATCTCCTTCTTCATAATAACAATTTTATCGGATCGCGGCTGCAAACTAAAAAAGCCCTTCATGCAAAAATGCATAAAGGACGAATAGTTTCCGCGGTACCACCTTTGTTGCCGCAACCCATTTGGCGCGGCCCCTCACGTATAACGTCACGTTGACGTTGACCACTACAAGCACCACGTGCCTTGGCAGCCAAAACTCAGGAGGGAACTTCAGTAGCACTGTTCACCAAAACCCTCTCAGCCGCCGGGGTTTTCTCTCTGTAAGTGAGCGGCGTGCCGCCTACTTTCTCCATCATCGTCTTTATCTTATTCTTTTTTTATTCGTGCATCGCTCGTGCGATATCATACATCAAAATACCTGCAGCTACCGAAACATTTAAAGATTCAGCATGTCCGTACATGGGCAGCTTGTATAAGTCATCACACAGGTCCGCCATACCCTTTGACATACCCTTTGACTCATTGCCAAGAATAATGCCCACAGCTTTCTGTGCAGCCAGAGAAGCAGACAGACTGGTTTTTCCCTGAAGGGAGGTTCCGATCATACGTGTACCCTGCTCCTTCAGAAAAAGCACCGTCTCTTCAAGGGCACAGGTTTGTAGCACCGGCAAGTGAAACACCGACCCCATGGCTCCGCGCAGGACTTTTTCATTGTATATGTCTGCGGTTTTTGATGAGCAGATAATGCCGTCAAAGCCAGCGGCATCCGCTGTACGTATTATGGTTCCAACATTGCCCGGATCCTGCACATCATCTAATATAACATAACTCAGACATTTTTTCCCGTTTTTTTTGCATTTTTTTTCAAAAACTTTTTCAGAGGCATCAAATTTATGTGCCGTACATAAAATACCTTCCGGCATTTTCAAAGCCGACATGGCATCAAAGACGCCGGTATCAACGGTGAAAACCGGGATCCCCGTGTCTTTCAGGCGTTTAAAAGCTGACTTTACAGTCTCTTCAGCGCCCTCAATCCACTGCGGCGTTACAAAAACCGCAGTGATCGCCACCTTCCAGGCTTCAGCCTCCATGAAAAGCTTGGTCCCTTCCAGAATAAACTGTTTCTCGCGGTCTCTGTTTTTTTTCTGTTTTAGCTTGATAACATTCTTAACTGCTGTATTTTGGCGTGATGTAATTAATTCTTGGGCCATCATTTTAATTTCCAGCCTGATAGAGACGAGTAACATCATTAATATCTGCATTATCTCCGATTACGACCAGCTTGTCGCCGGCCCGGATAACATCCGTCGCCACCGGAGAAACATTCAAATGATCCTGCGACCGGATCGCAATGATATTAAGCCCGTACTTTGTACGCATATCCAGTGATTCCAGGGCCTGGTTTTCCCATTTATGCAAAGCGTCAACCTCAACAATCGAATGGTCTGTATCCAGCTCCAGTGCATCGATAAAATCACCGGAATAAAGGCTGTGGCCGACGCGTTCCCCCATATCACGCTCTGGTGAAAAGACCTTTTTAACCCCCAGTTTGAGCAGAACCTTTTCGTGCTGGGCATTGTTGGCTTTTCCATAAATTTCCTGAATCCCAAGCTCCTGCGCATTGACAACCCCCATGATACTGCTGTTGATATCAGAGGTAATAGAGATAATGACCGCGTCCACATTTTTTAATCCGATAGACTTCAGAGCATTAATATCCGAAACGTCGGCCTGCACAGCATAGGTGACATAGTTGGCAATATTCTGCACCTTTTCTTCATTTTTATCAACAACGATCACGTTTGATCCCAACTCACTCAAAGTGATGGCGAGCGCTTCGCCAAAACGGCCAAGCCCCAGAATAGCAAACTGTTTTTCTTTCAATTTATGCTCCTTTTAACCAATCAAGACATTGCCTTCAGGCAGCTTGAACTGGCCTTTATTCTCAAGTTCTTTTCTTTCTTTTCTCGTAATAACATAAGCGATCGTGAGCGGACCGACACGTCCGATAAACATTGTAATAATCAACGCAACCTTGCTGAGCGCATGTAAGTGCGGTGTTAAATCACAGGTAAGCCCAACGGTAGAGTAGGCTGAAAACACCTCAAAGGTAACGGCCATTGGGTCAGCGCCGGGTTCGCAGACCATCAAAACCATAATGATAACAATAATGATGGAAATGCCGATGGTCAGCACACATGCTGCCCGCTTAATGGTAATCTCCGGAATACGACGTTTAAAACAGGTGACATCCTTCCGGCCCATCAGCTCAGTAAACAATGTGATAGCCATCATGGCCACGGCTGTCGTTTTAACCCCGCCTGCCGTCGATCCGGGTGAGCCGCCGATAAACATCAGCACAATCGTCAGCACTTTGGAAACCGGGTTGAGCCCTGTCTGGCTAATGGTGTTGGAACCGGCTGTACGCGGCGTTACAGACTGATAAAAGGCGGCATAAATTTTCCCATACCATGGCAGATTCCCCATGGTTTCAGGGTTAGCATGCTCAAAAATATAAAAAAGCACAGCACCGCCCACTACCAAAATAGCGGTGATGCTTAAAACAATTTTAGAGTGCATGCTCAGTCGTCTGGTTGTCCGATAACTGACGATTTCACTGGTAACCGCAAAACCCAGACCGCCGACGACAATAAGCGCACAGACCGTAAAATTCAACAAAAAGTTATTGGTATATCCTGTAAAGCTCTGAAAGCCGCCGATCAAGTCAAAACCGCCGTTACAGAACGAGGAGATCGAATGCCAGATACCAAAATAAATACCTTTCCCCAATCCGTAATCCGGAACAAAAACAAAGGACAGCAACAGCGCGCCGACCCCCTCAATCACCAGGCAGGAAAAGACTATGTATTTAGTGAATTTCACAACCCCCTGTACCCTGTCTGAATTGACAGAGGATTGGATGAGCAGACGGTTTTTAATCGTAATGCGTTTACCCGCCAATACGAAAAAAATAGTCATCAAAGACATGAAGCCGAGACCACCGATTTGAATTAAAAGAATAATGACAATCTGACCAAACAACGACCAGTAGGTCCCAGTATCCACTACTACCAATCCTGTAACACATACGCTGGAGGTCGCTGTAAATAAACAGTTCAGAAATCCCGGACTCTGACCGGAGGCACTGGAGACTGGCAGGTTCAGAATCACTGCCCCCAGAAATATCACTGCCGCAAAGCCGAACATCAGAATTTCGGCTGGAGAACGGTGCCGCATAAAGGTAGTCATGCGGCCACCTTTTTTAACAATGTTTATCATTTGTCTGCTCCAAGTAAATATTTTATTTGCTTTCACCTATTGTACCATTCTGTCAAAAAAAAGCAAGATCGTTTACTGCAACTAATACCTTCCTAAAGGAGATTATTACCCAACAAGGTGAAAATATCACATAAAAAAAACTTCCCAAGGACTGAGAAGTTTTTTGTCTTGGTTCTTAAAGCTTAAGCCTGATGTGCTTTTGCAACATCAACTAATTTTGCGAATGCATTAATGTCATTCATTGCTAAATCAGCTAAGATCTTACGGTCCATTTCAACGCCAGCCTGTTTCAGGCCAAACATGAATTTGCTGTAGCTTAAACCATACATACGGGCACCTGCATTGATACGGGTGATCCATAATCTTCTGAAATTTCTTTTCTTTTCTTTACGACCTCTGTAAGAAGAACGAAGTGCACGCATAACTGCTTCGTTCGCTGGTCTGTATAACTTGCTTTTAGCACCATAATAGCCTTTTGCAAGTTTTAATACTTTTTTATGCTTCTTTTTGGCGTTAACGCCTTTTTTAATTCTAGCCATTAAAATTTTCCTCCTTGCTCACTATTATTTCATTAACATTTTTTTGACAACTTTTGCGTCACTTGGTACTAAGTAACCAGCTTTTCTAAGATTTCTCTTTCTCTTCTGGCTTTTCTTATTTAAGATATGGCTTTTGTAAGCCTTAGCGCGTTTGATCACACCTGATTTTTTCACTTTGAAGCGCTTAGCAGCACCACGATGGGATTTCATTTTTGGCATAGTCGATTCCTCCTCCCTATCTTCGTCAACTTATTTTTTATTTTATTTATATAATGAAGTATAACAAGTTATACCATTATAGGCTTAGCTTACTTATCCTTTTTAGGGGATAAGAACATGACCATGCTGCGGCCTTCCATTTTTGGTGGCTTGTCAACCGTACCATAATCAGTTACACGTTCAGCGAAGTCAAGTAAAACACCCCTACCCTGATCCGTATAAGCCATCTCACGGCCTCTGAAACGGATGGATACTTTGACACGATTGCCCTGTTCTAAGAACTTAATGCAGTTTTTGACTTTAACCATGATGTCGTGTTCCTCAACCCGTACAGACATACGGATTTCTTTGATAACAACCGCTTTCTGGTTTTTCTTTGCTTCTTTAACACGCCGCATTTCTTCATAACGGAATTTACCGTAGTCCAGAATTTTGCAGACCGGCGGCTTCGCGTTAGGAGAAACCTTAACGAGATCCAGACTCTTTTCGTCTGCCATTTTTTGTGCTTCTTTTGTCGGCATAACGCCCAGCATTTCTCCGTTTGCATCAATTACGCGGACTTCACGATCACGGATTTCCTCGTTAATCTCGTGTTGAACTTCTCTTGCTATAGTAATACACCTCCATTTATAGGAATTTATTAAAACAAAAATGCAGGTAGACATAGTCCACCTGCATTAAACAATCAATTACTTAAATTGCTATGAACCCGCCTTGCTAGAAGACCAGGTGAGAAGTGGACACCTCTGCTTTGTTTGCTTAATTAGTATATAGCAACTATAAATAATTGTCAAGCTCTTTTTAAAATTAATCCAGAACCTTGAGTTGTAAAATAAAACGCATAGAACAAATGAACTTTAGGAGGTCGAAAAAGTGAATTGTAAGTGTGAGATGACAAAGGATCAACAAACAAAATTAATAGATCTAATTATATCTTATGGTAAAGACTGTTTTCGCTTAGGTATAAGCGGTTTTGGTGATAATCTTGATACCGCATTAAGTGAAGAGATGATGTCTTTTTATGTGATATCTGATTATCTTGATTCCCTCAAGATAATCTCTGCTGAAGGTGATGTACATGACTGACGTAGACTATCAGGCACTTGCTGACCAGATTCTGACCTATGGTATTCTGTGTCAGACCCACGGCGCAACCAATGATTATTTTGTGTTTTTAAAAGAAGCGCTCCTGTACAATGAAATTTTAGAGGCGCTTTGTAAATATACTATCAAAAAAGAAGAAAAGGAGAAAAACGTATGACAGAATATGCAATTGTAGGTGTAAAAATGGTGGATTTTAAGGACAAGGAAGGCAACGCCATTAAAGGCGCATCCCTTTACATTGTCTCAAAAGACAAGAGTGTGATTGGCATGAAAGCCCAGAAAATCTGGTTGAATGAAGACATCTGTGACATGCTTGATTTTGATCTGACAAAATCCGTTAACCAGAAGCTTCATGTATTTTTCAATGAATACGGCAAAGTTGCCGACATTCAATTGATCGCATAACATGGCCGCGGATATTATGATTCAATACGAGCTTGTGATCTCCGGTTTACTGTTTGGCGGTATCCTTGCTCTGATTGTGGCCATTGAATGGAGTAAAATACATTGAATGCAGAATTGTTTATCTTTTTTATCCAGGGGATGGGCCTAGGCTTTACCTTTGGAATTGGTGTTTGGTTGTTCGCTTTTGCGCTCCGTGCTCCACTGGTAGCGTTTAAGAAAGCAATAAGTTAAAGAGAAAGGAGAACCGCTTATGTCAAGTGAAACCCTTACTGGTATTCAGGGCATTTTTACCACTGCGGCCACCCAGATGGGCGGCATGATGGTGCCCGTCTTAACCGCTGGCGTCGCAATCGCCATCGGTATTCTGGCTTTTACCATTGGTAAAAAGCTGCTCAAAAAATCTGTATCTTAAAGAAAGGAGTTAACACATGCCTACTGTTTTAGAAGAAACTCCATCCATGATTGATAGCATCAGCGCGATTTTCACCGGCGCTGCCAGTCAGATGGGCGGTATGATGGTACCGGTCTTAACCGCCGGTGTCGCTGTTGCCATTGGTATTCTGGCTTTTACCATTGGTAAGAAACTGCTGAAAAAGTCTGTAAACTAGGAATAATCTTTAATCCCCCAGCCTGTCGGCCTTCCTCTTAGGTTGGCTGTCAGGCTTTCTTATTGCACATGGGAAGGTAGCTTAAGTGGTAAAGTCTGGCGCGCGCGTAACAAGATTCACTCAGGGTTTGCCGGTTCGAATCCGGCCCTTCTCGTTTAGGTTTTATAATATAAAGACTACAACTATTACGGCTGTTAATTCAAGTAAGGCTGTTGTTATTTTTGCTATATCTATGTATTTTTTAGATACATTCTTTTGCTTTTTCTTAATGATGTAGTCAATTAAAAACATAGATAATAAAATAAAAAAACATATTCTTGTTTTAGTAAGCCCGTCCATTATATACACCCCTTTTTATTTTTAATAATAGCATGTTTTAAGGAGGTTATCAATGGAAATGAACATTGATAAAAGATTTATTTATAAAGTGCTTGTACTTTTTTTGTGCGTGTATTTAGCTTTAATGCCTGCATTTAGTTACAAGAAAGTACACGCGGCTTTATCAGATAAATTTTATAATTTTTTAAGAATTTCTACAACGCTTATAATCGGCTTACAATCTGTGGGTTTTATTGGTGACACCACCCTAACCCCCGAAAACCTAACCAACATCTACAACAAAGCTGACGAATACCTACACCAAAACTTTGGCACCGAACTGGAATACGCCGAAGCCCTCCGCCAGGTCGATCAGCTCGGCCTTGACATTGCCTCCGGTCAAATTTTTGTCCCCGGCAATTACAGCGGTAAGCTCTGGTATTCGTTTTTGAATGCGGTAAAGGATGTATTATGGTCTGATTCGTATAATGTACCATCAAATGAACAGTTTTTAGGAGTATATGATTCTTACTGTTTTTCATTTTATGGTCTTAATGGTGGTGAAGGTATAAATATTTATAATGATGCGTGTTTTCCACTTACTACTCCTGGTTGGCAATATGATAGCGATGGTCCAGTTCTTCTGAATCGAAATTTGTTTAAACCGGGTCAAACAGCCATTAAAGGTTATAAAAGACTCGGTTATATTCATCTTTATCAGTCTGATTCGCTTATAAATCGCGCAGATTTGTGGGCAGAGCCTGGCAGTTATAGCAGGGTTGTCATGAATTTTTATACTGGTTCCGATCCTAAATACTTGCCAATTTATCAATCTTTTTTTACAGGTGAATCCAGTAATACACAATATGTCCCCAATATAACCGCCAAAACCGCCAACAAAGTAAAACTCCCCACCCGTCTGCCGCCATCCGTGATCAACAACATTAACAATTATATCGACAACAGCACCGAGAACTTAATCATCGCCCCCACCGCCGATGAGCTCCCCACCCTCCCGGATAACTACAATCCGAACACCGATGACCCGCCTGATTTTCCCGGTTACGAGGACGTTACGCCCGACCAGGAGCCCACGCCCACACCGACACCGACCCCAGAGCCAACACCCGAACCCACAACGCCGCCCGATTATGACGGTTCAAGCTGGATTAAACCGATCGGCGATTTCTTCGCAGGCTTGCTATCTTTTTTAAAGGATGCTCTGATTCCTACTCAAACCGTGGATTTTTCGCCGCTTCAAAACATGGGCGCGGATGTCTCCGGCAAGTTCCCGTTCTCCCTGCCCGGTGATATTGGAAAGCTCTTCGGTGTGCTCAACGCCGAGCCCATCCGGCCCCACTTTGAAATGGACTTCGATTTATCAAAAGTCGGGATTCCCGGCGAACCCATCCACTGGGACTTAAACGTGGAACAATGGGACAATGGCGCAGCCGTGGTCAAGACCGCCCTGTACATCGCCTTTCTGATCGGTCTGGTTTTCATTACAAAGCAGTTTATGCAGAATTGAGGTTTTAAAGATGATTGCAGATTTTTTTATTATGATTATCAATTTCTTTATCTGGCTGATCGCCTCCGTGGTCACCCTGATTACCGCGATCCTGCCTGAAGATCCTTTTCAGACCGTTGATCTGTCCCTCCCTGTTGAGATTGTCGGCTATATGAACTGGTGTTTTCCGTTCTCCCTGATCGTTGAAACCCTCGCCGTCTGGGGCATGGCCATGATCGCCTGGTTTGGCATCTCAATTTTATTACGTATCTTTAAGGTGGTGGAATAATGATTAAATGTTATACCGGCGTCCCCGGCGCCGGGAAGTCCCTGCATTCCATGCGCTTGATTGTCGCTTACCTTCGGGCCGGAAAAAACGTCATCGCCAACTTTCCGGTGAAGATTAATGACATCAAAAAGAACACCGGACACTTTTTCTACGTACCCAACAAAGATTTAAGCGTGCCCTATCTACGCACCTTCTGTAAGATGCTCCACGAAGAGGACCGGGAGAACCAGACCCTGCTAATGATTGATGAAGCGTCCGTAAAATTCAACTGCCGGAACTTCAACGACAAAGACCGCATGCCCTTTCTGGAATTCTTCCCCCAGCACCGCAAGTACGGTTTTGAGATCGTGCTGATCTCCCAGAATATGCGCCAAATCGACCGCCAGATAAGAGACCTGATCGAAATTGAAGTAATTCACCGGAAGTTAAACAACTTCTCCCTGTGGGCCATCCTGCCCTTTCCGCTGTTCGTGGCCATCGAGCGTAACAACGCCATCAAGGCCAAGAACGACCATGAGTTTTTTCTGTATTCCAAGAAAGTAGGTAACCTGTATGATACGTTTTATGACTTTACTGAACCGGACCGCATCCGTGATCTTGAGTTGGTTAAAAATGCTGTTCTAGCCTCCGAAATCCCGCTTCACACGGACGATAGGCCCACCCTGCGTGGGCGCCTGCACGGTACGGGGAAGGGGACGCGAAAGCGGGGCCCCGCCCCGGGCCGCGCGGACGCCCCACAGGCCGACCTTACCGCCAACGTGAACGCCCTTTTCGAGGACGATGAGGACGATTAACTTTAACAGGAATACTCATTAAAACAGGGGCATTCCTGCCAATCTAAACGCCGCCAGGCGTAACCACTGTTCGCGGAAAAACCGGACAAGGTCAAAATCCGATGTCTGCGGGCTGTTATTTTTGCGCCCAGAATCCGAACCGGACTGCGCGCCCTAATGACTAAAAAAGAAAGAGAGTGTAAAAATGAACGCTTTTGATTACTGCCTTTGGCTTGCTGATTGCTTCGGCCGTCGTAGAGTGTCGATATCCAGAAGTTAAAGCCTACTCGCAGGAAGAGAATAAAATAACCTGTGAGTGCTCCTGCTGTCACTGCAATAGTGCCCCAGGAACGTCAGAAAATTAACAATCGCCCGCAAGTGTGCTAAGGTTAGTATTACCCTTAGCACACTTCTGTGACCTGTGACAAGCAACCATCAAACGGCCAGCTTTAGCCGTTTCTAAAAAGTCGCAACCTTTGTGACAAGTGTGACATGTGCCAAAAGCATGTGACAAAAGGGGGAAATTATGAAAGATACACGTACACGTAAGTGGCAGATTACGATCAACAATCCACTGGAAAAAGGCTTTAGCCATGATTATATCAAAGCTCAGCTTGAAAAGTTCAAGTCCTGCGTCTACTGGTGCATGAGTGACGAAGTCGGCGAACAGGAAACCTTTCACACCCATGTTTACATGGCCTGTTCCAACGCGGTCCGCTTCTCCACGGTCAAGAACCGTTTTGCGGGCGCTCACTTCGAGATGGCCCAGGGCACCAGCCAGCAGAACCGGGACTATGTTTTCAAGGAAGGGAAATGGGCCCATACCTCAAAAGAAGAAACCAACATCAAGGAAAGCCATGAGGAGTGGGGCGAGATGCCCATGGAAAGACAGGGACAACGCAACGATATGGCCGACCTGTACGACATGATCAAACAGGGCTATAGCGATTTTGAGATCATGGAAGAAAGCCCGGCTTTCCTTATGAACATTGACAAGATCGAAAAAGCCCGGCAGATCATCACCAGCGAAAAGTACAAAAACACCTTCCGGGAACTGGACGTTACCTACATCTACGGAAAGACCGGCGCCGGTAAAACCCGTTCTGTCATGGAAAAATACGGCTATCCGAACGTGTTCAGGATTACGGATTACCAGCACCCCTTTGACAATTACCACAGCCAGGACGTGGTGATCTTTGAAGAATTCCGAAGCAGTTTAAAAATACAGGACATGCTCAACTATCTGGACGGCTACCCGCTGGAGCTGCCTTGCCGGTACGCCAATAAATACGCCTGCTATACCAAGGTCTATATCATTACGAATATTCCTTTTGAAGAGCAGTACGATAATGTTCAGCATGTCAGCCCGGAGACCTTCAACGCCTTTAAGCGTCGCATACACAAAATCCTGCATTACAAAGAGAAGAACAAAATCGAAAAAGAAGATTACTTTGATCAGATGAGCTTGATATAAACAGCTAAACTTTTAAAAAACGCCTTTACCGGCTCGGATCAGCGCCGCTGGCCTGATCATTTTGTGTTAAAATATTGTTTTGTACGTTATAGGGGGTAACGATCATGGGACAGCATTTGACAGAACGTGAACGGTATAAAATTGAAAATTGGTTGGAAGAAAAGGTAAGTAAAGCCGATATTGCCCGCAGGTTGAATAAATCTTACTCGGCGGTCTGCCGTGAGATTAAACGGGGAACACTTAAACAGATTGCTCGCGGAAATTATCGGGATATCTTTGTCTATAAAGCCGACTATGCGCAGTTAAAGCACCTTGAAACCTGTGAAGCTAAAGGGCGCAGGCGTACTTTTGAACAATCCTCTGAAATGAAAACTGTCTTAATCCGTTTACTGAAAAAAGGTTATTCGCCGGAAGCTGCGGCTTATCTCCTGAAGCGTGATTATCACGTTCAGATCAGCTATAAAACGATTTATAATGCGGTTATACATAAAGACTTAGATGGTCTTAAAATGTCGGATTTACCCTATCATAAACGTAAAAAAACCGTCTACCAAAGACAGCCAAAGAAAGTAGCGGTTAACCGCCGTCCCATTACAGAACGTCCCGAACATATTAATAATCGTGATGAATTTGGGCACTGGGAAATGGATTGTATTTTATCCGGCCAGTGTACCACTTCAACGGCCGCTTTGCTCGTCATTACGGAACGCTTAACCCGTTACTCCTACGTCTATAAAATGCCGAATAAAAAACAGGAAAGCGTCAAGGCCTGTCTCGATGATCTGGAACAGACCTTTCATCATGCTTTCCCGCTGGTTTTTAAATCCATTACCATGGACAATGGCACAGAGTTTATCAATCAATCTTTGATTGAAGGTTCCATACTAAATGAGGATTTTAAGCGCACCGTTGCTTATTACTGCCATGCTTATTCTGCTTTTGAACGCGGCAGTAATGAAAACTATAATCGCTTTATCAGGCGTTTTATACCCAAAGGGGCTAACATCGCAAAAATAAGCAAAGCTACTATCAAAGAGATTACCGACTTTATCAATAATTATCCGCGGAAAATGTTCAAATTTCAAAGCTCTAGCTATTATCTTAAGAACGCCCTTTCGGATTTGAACTTATTGTAATTTATTTCGCGTTTTGACTTGCAATTCAGCAATTAATCCAGAACCAAAGATTTTTTTGCGATGTTCTGAGCAAGACGATACTTGAACTCGTCAATTTTTAAAGTTTCCTGTTCACCGGTATCACGGTTACGGATACTCAGACGTCCAGATTCAACTTCCTTATCACCAATGACCAGCATATACGGAATCTTCTGCATCTGTGCTTCACGAATACGGTAACCGATCTTTTCATCCCTGAAGTCAATTTCTACGCGAATGCCTGCTTCTTCGAGTTTTGAAGCTACTTCTTTTGTGAAAGCGTCATGAGCATCGGATACTGGAATCAATTGTACCTGTACCGGAGCCAGCCAAAGCGGAAATTTTCCGGCAAAGTGTTCGATTAAAATACCGAGGAAACGTTCAATACTGCCAAAAATGGTACGGTGCAGGATAACTGGGCGATGCTTTTCTCCATCGCTGCCAACATAGGTTAAATCGAAACGTTCCGGCATCTGCATATCTAACTGAATCGTACCGCACTGCCATGTACGGCCAATGCTGTCTTCCAGATGGAAGTCAATCTTAGGACCATAGAATGCGCCGTCTCCCGGGTTCAGCTGATAATCCATCCCTTTGGCCTCCAATGCTTCGCGCAGCGCATCAGTTGCAACTTCCCAGTCTTCATCATTACCAATGGCTTTCTCAGGTTTAGTAGAGAGCTCAACCTTATATTTAAAGCCAAAAATATCATAGATTTCATTAGCCAGGTCGATGATTCCAATGACTTCATCCTTTACCTGATCCATTGTCAGGAAAATGTGCGCGTCATCCTGAGTAAAGGTACGGACACGCATGAGGCCGTGGAGCGCACCGTGAAGTTCATGGCGGTGTACCTGTCCCAGCTCACCCATACGCAGTGGCAGCTCACGGTAGCTGTGCTGTCTCGTTTTGTAGACAAGCATGCCGCCCGGGCAGTTCATTGGCTTGACAGCAAACTCCTGTCCATCTATTTCAGTAAAATACATATTTTCCTTATAGTTGTCCCAGTGGCCTGAACGTCTCCACAGATCAGCGTTCAGCATAATCGGCGTCTTGATTTCTTTATAGCCCTTTTTCATATGCTCGCTGCGCCAGAAATTTTCAAGCTCATTACGCAGAACCATTCCCTTAGGATGGAAAAACGGGAAGCCTGGTCCCTCTTCATGCATTGAGAAAAGGTCTAACTCCTTACCCAGCTTACGGTGGTCTCGTTTTTTAGCTTCTTCCAAGCGCTGTAAATATGCATCAAGCTCCGACTTTTTAGGGAAAGCAATCCCATAGACGCGCTGGAGCATCTTGTTATTGGCGTCGCCATGCCAGTAAGCGCCAGCAAGACTTAAAAGCTTAAAGGCCTTGATCTGAGATGCGTTTCGTATGTGTGGGCCAGCGCACAGGTCAGCCCATTCACCCTGTCCATAAAATGAAATAACCGCGTCCTCTGGGAGATTGTTAATCAGCTCGGTTTTATAGGTCTCACCCTCTGCCTCTGCCCATTTCAACGCATCCTCTCTGGATTTGGTGTAATACTCAATTTCGGGCGCTTCCTTAACAATTTTTTTCATTTCCTTTTCGATCTTTTCAAGGTCTTCAGGTGTCAAGGTATGCTCTAAGTCAATGTCATAGTAAAAACCATTGTCAATGGCTGGACCAATGGTTAACTGTGCTTCAGGCCATATCCGCTTGATGGCCTGAGCCATGAGATGGGATGCGGAATGCCAGAAAGCGTGCTTTCCGCCTTCAGAATCAAAGGTCAATAAATTTAATGTGCTGTCTTCCGTTATGGGCTTGCGGATATCTACCAGCTCACCATTTAATTCACCGGCCATTGTGTTGCGCGCCAGACCCTCACTGATATCCTTCGCCACATCATAAACAGTGATTCCAGGTTCATACTGTTTAACAGAACCGTCTTTTAAAGTTATGTTCATAAGATTACCTCCATAAAATTGATAAGTTTAGATTGATCAAATAAATATTTTTCTAAAATGGAACGAAATATCAAAAACGTCCCATTGTCATAGACAATGGGACGTTCGTCACGCGGTTCCACCCAAATTGGCATACATAGTATACCCACTCTGATGCTGATAACGGACAGCGCTCCGGTACTGCATTTGACAGCCAACTCGTGGGACGGTCTTCAGTTAAGGATTGGCTGCGGCAATCTCAGCACTATGCCTGCTCTCTGTAACCTTCGATTAACTTACTCTTCCCAGTCATCATCTTTATATGTTCAATTTATACACAGTATACCCCTAAACGCCGGAAGATTCAATACCTTTTTGAAATATTTATGTAAATTTAAATGATTTTAAGTTAAACTTGAGGATGGACATTTATAAGCGCCATCGTTATAATACTATAATAACCAATCATTCTATAAAGGAGCGATCATTTTGGATCTACACTTTTTAATTGGCCCTTTGGTCGGCGCCGTTATTGGCCTTATCACCAACGGGATTGCCATACGTATGTTATTCCGGCCACTGAAGCCTGTCAAAATTTTAGGTTGGACTCTTCCCTTCACGCCAGGGATCATTCCAAAAGAAAAAACGCGAATCGCAAAATCTGTGGGGGGCGTCATTGGCTCTACACTTGTAAATGAAGAGGTTCTGAGCCGCGGACTCCTGTCACCGGAAATGGATGCTAAAATCAATGGCTACATCGATTATAAAATTGAAGCCTACAAAGACAGCCCAATAACCATTCGCGAAATTATTATCCACTATACCGATGAAGAAAAAACAGAAGCGTTGGCGAATACAACCACTGAAAAAGCAACCGCGCTGCTTTTTCGTAAGGTATGCCAGATGGATGTCGGCGATATGATTGCCGATGCTGCGATGGATGAAATCAAAAATAATTCGTTATTTTCAGCTTTTTCTTTTATGGTCAGCGATAACACCATGATCGGCATCCGTGAAAAACTCAGAGATACTGTCAACAACATGGTTTTTGAGCGCGGCGAGGAGATGATCGGCAATCTGGTAGACCGCGAGAGTCATGAAATATTGGATTACAGCATGGCTGAGCTTTATGAGCGTTTTGGCTCAAGTGTGCCAAAGGTAAAGGAGAGTCTGCTTAAGGCCTATCACAATCTGGTCGAAAATAATTTATCCAAGGCTCTCACTGCTTTGGATATTCCCCAGTTAGTAGAAGATCAAATCAATGGATTTGACGTACTGGAAATGGAAAAAATTATTTTAAGCATCATGAAAAAAGAATTGAATGCCATCATATGGCTTGGTGGTCTGCTGGGTATGATTATGGGATTCATAATGAATTTCTTTTAAAGCAAAAAAACGGTTCTGGAAAAATGACAGAATCGTTTTTTTATTGCTTTATTTTTTTCCAAAGGGGTATTCTAAAAAGAAAAACCTTAAGGAGTGATTTCAATTCTAAAAGCCATCAAAAATTTCTTTAAAGCCTTACCCAAAACATTACCAGCCATTGTCTTCGGTTTATTTCTTATGGGAACTGTTACTCTGCTCTTTGGAAGAAACAACGCAGTTATCGCACTTGTTTTTCTTTTATACACCCAGACGATGGTTAAAAACCGTCTGTCCGTTGTCAATATGCTGCTCGATTCCATCTGGTTGGTTGGCTATGCTATTTTAGGAACTTTGGTCTCCATGCACTTTGTTACATTGATTACTATAGGATTTTTCCTGATTTTTTTTCTGATCTATGCCGATGCCAATGAGTTTTTGAAAACAAACTACTACATCCCCGGTATGGCGTTTATCCTTGTACAAATCAGCCCTGGAACACTGGCCGATCTTCCGATCCGTATTTTAGCACTCCTTTACTGCCTGGCGATCTGTATAACAATGAGTCTGATTCTGCAAAAACATCCCTCAAAACCCGCCTTTAATCCAATTGTAAAAGAAGCGCTCAACTGCGCTGGCGCAGGGTTTAAAATGCTGGGACAAAAAAGAAAATCTAAAGATGAAGCCGTTGATAAAAAGCTTGATGCCCTATCGCTGGAGCTTAGCAGCGATATTTATCCAGCTGTTTTCAGACAAATGGGCCTGATGAACGGCAGTCAAAAATATACCTATGGTTTGATGCTCTGCCTTGAACAGCTCGGGCAAGTACTACAATCCATCGGCACTTCTGAAAAAGCGCTTTCAGCCATTGATGAGACTCAGTTTTCTGTTTTAGGCGCACGGCTGGAAGCTGCGGAAGAGCCCAAAGCATTGTCGGCCGATTTACAGGCATTTTTAAAAAAGCCTTCGCTGACCCATAGCCGGCTAAATCAAGAGCTTCTGCTGATTCTGGAATCTCTCAGGGAACGGCTTCTGGATGATTGTCACAGCAGCGATCTGAACACTTCTATTAAACAAGGGCTTAGGTATAAATCCCTTACACTTCGCCGCCGGTTCAGCCTTGATTTTTTTCAGATGCGTTTCGCACTCCAGACAGCTGTTATTGTAACAGTTTGTACCGTCACAGCACAGTTTATTCCCCATTGGTTTAGTATTCCTCTCAATGAATGGCACGGCTACTGGATACCGCTTATGGGATATTTATCTTCCAGCATTTATATTCGTGACACACTAAAAAAAGCTGCCTATAAGGTGATCGGTACAATTCTGGGAATGATATTTTTCGTTCTTGTCACACAATATATTCCCGCCTCAATACGCCTGCTGCTTACCGTTGCAGTCGGTCTGGTCTTTATGCTAACCATAAAAAGTTCAATTGTCAGCACCATAATCAGCACACAAATGACCGCCGTTATGTTTTTACCCGAACTGGGCGTCATGGATCTGGTATTATTCCGGGTATTCTGTGTTATCGGCGGTGTGTCCATCGCTGTACTTGGCGGAATTTTCATATTCAGAACACGCAAGCAGGATGTTTTCCGCTATGAACTCACCAGCCTTTTTAAATCGGATTTGTTTATTCTGTATAATCTGTGGAATCTTGCTGAAAAACGGGAGACTGGACCCTTACTTTATGAAAACCTGTTAAACCTCCATCTGGTCAGCAAGCAGCTGGAAAGCCTGGCAGAAGAGCAAAAGCTTATACCAAATGAAGCCTTTGAAAAAATAATGGATAGGAACCGGCATTTTCTAGCAGTAGCCGTTCATTTGAGCATGTACTTAAGCTTAAAAGGTGTTTCGCCAGAGCAATGGCAACACATAAAAACTGAAATTCACAAAGTCGGAGAGATGCTTAAAAAAGATTTTGAAATCTCAAAAAATGTACCAGAAGAAGCCAGCCAGACTTGAATATCATTTCAAAAACAGCTATAATAAAAACAGAATCATATGGGGAGCTTGCTGCAGCAGGCTGAGAGGAGGCTTTGTCGCTTCGACTCACAACCTGATTTGGATAATGCCAACGTAGGGACAGCATAATATTTTATGGGGTACGCAGCGTAGGCGTATCCCATTTTTATTTTTCTGGAGGCTTCTGGCATGGAAAAAAATCATACGCGAAAATTAACAATGGCCGGTATTCTTATTGCCACAGGGGTGGTCTGTTCGCCCTTCAGCATTCCTTTGGGATCGGCCCGCTGTTTTCCGGTTCAACATATGGTTAATATTCTCTCAGCCGTTTTTCTCGGCCCTTTTTATGGCTTTTCTATGGCTTTTATCACCAGTCTTATACGGCTAATGCTTGGAACCGGCAGCCTTCTGGCCTTTCCTGGAAGCATGTGCGGCGCTCTTCTCTGCGGATTGGTTTTTCGTTATACTCAAAAGCTGTCATTCACTTATCTTGGTGAGCTTTTTGGTACCAGTATCCTTGGCGCTCTTGCGGCTTACCCAATTGCGACCATGGTCATGGGCAAAGAGGCTGCTCTGTTTGCCTACGTGATACCTTTTTTCATCAGCTGTATCGGCGGTGTGGTCCTAGGAGCTGTTCTGGTAGCAGCCATTCAGAAAACTGGCGTCATGAACTATGTTTTAAATGATAAATCCAGGCATCATTTATAAATCTTTAATGAAGCTGTGGAGAATCAGAATAGCTTTCAGATAGTTTTCCCCTGCTGAATAATTTGACATAGATTTTGTATTCGAGTGAATTCATTCACTTTCAGAACAACCCAGTCTGTTTTGATTGTCAAGAAAATCAGTATTTTTCGAATAAAGATAACAAAATGTTGTATGTAAGCTTCAATATTCTTTTCAGGAATCTCATCATGAAAGGTATGCAGCATACCAAAAACGATAAATCTCGCAGTCGTCTGTAGATTTTCGCAATGAAATGTACCCTCACGAATCCCCTCTTCCATAATCGGAATCAGATTTTCCACCATTTTAGCCGCCACCTTATCAATTCGGCTGGCTCTTATTTCACTGTTTTCATGATAATTGCTCTCAAACTCCTTATGCTTCAGAGTATAGTCAAAAAAATACTGTATAAAATAATTAAGCTTATCAATCGCGGGCATACCAGGCTCATTGAAAATCTGGGTCTCACGGAGCGATTCAGTCGCGTAGAACTCACAGGCGGCTTCAAAAATTTCTGTATTGTCTACTTTGCCCTCTTTGTCAAGATTTTTGGGAACAGATTTTTTCTTTGGAAATAGAATAAATAAATATTGCTTTCTGCTCATTTGTGATATAATGCTACCATTAAAGCCCCAAAAGGAGTACCTAGTGAAAAAGGACAAGACATCAAAAGAAAAATCGGTTAAAAATATTCGGGAAAATAAAGGAAAGTTTCTGCTGTACCTGCTTTTGAGAGCCATGGTCATTGTTGTAATGATTGCTCAGATTGTAAATGAAAACTGGGATAATGTGTTTTTATGTGTGTTTACACTGATTTTATTTATGATTCCTTCCTTTGTCGATAAAGAACTGCATATCAAAATGCCTACTACTCTCGAGGTTATTATTCTTCTTTTTATCTTTTCGGCTGAAATTCTTGGCGAAATCCAGGAATACTACCTCATTTTTGACCATTGGGACGCAATGCTGCACACCATTAACGGTTTTCTGATGGCGGCAATTGGTTTTTCACTCATTGATATTCTTAACGAAAATGAGAATTTCAGTCTCAGCCTTTCCCCGGTTTTTGTGGCAGTCTTTGCTTTCTGTTTTTCAATGACGATCGGCGTTCTCTGGGAATTTTTTGAATTTGCAGCAGATTGGTTTTTTCATACCGATATGCAGAAGGATACCATTATCCACAGCATCAGTTCGGTGATTTTTAATCCTGAAGGCAAAAATGTTGCGGTGACCATCCCAATCGAAAGTATGATTGTCAACGGACAAACGTGGAATTATGGCGGCTATATCGACATTGGTTTAATTGACACCATGTCTGATCTCTTTGTTAACTTTATCGGCGCAGTCGTTTTTTCAATCTTTGGTTTGTTCTATATTAAAAGCCGTGGTAAAGGAACCTTTGTGAAACGTTTTATGCCAAGACTTAAAAAGTACAACAAAAAAAGTCCTGAATAGGACTTTTTATCATAATTTTATAGTCACGACTCTTAACATCTGTTTCTTCAGCAAAATTCAGGCAGGCTGTGGGTTTGTAAAGCTTCATTTCTATCTCATTACGCCTTTAAGCCCTTTTTAAATTCAGGCCTATTTTTCCTTTTTCGCTTTCTTTTTCTTCAGCTTCAATGATATTTCTTTTTCTTCCGCCATGGTTTGAAACAGATAGACAACCTGTTTAGCGCTCTCTTTCAGAGGTGTCTCAGGAGCAATTGCTTCCTTTATCTGCGTCATCACTCTGTTTACATCCTCAAGCTCTAAGAGATTCACAGCTGTGCAGTAAAATGTTTTCCGTCTTCCATCATTATAGTTCTTTAAAAGATAACGAAGTATCTCAATTTTCTCATTCAGCATTATTTTGTAGTTTTCCAGGCCATCACGCTCAGCTTTTTGAAAGTCCTTCAACACGTGGCGGTATGAAATAAAGCTGTCATATGGACTAACGGTCTCGTAGCGATCACAGGGATAATCCCGGCATTGAAAGCAAAACTCAATATTGTCATGTTCTTGTCCGCATTTCTTGATTGTGCAGGAACGATGGCCCTTTCCTCCGCAGCCGGGACAGCCGGATTCTCTCATATGATACATGGGGCACAGGCCACAGTTAAGACCACACATAGAAAACTGCGGATATGCTCGCTCATTTTTCTCCATTTAGCTTTTCTCCTTTAAATTTTCTGTCATCTTTACCTATATTCCGGCGCCGTTTATATTTTCAGCCTTTTCGGTGCCAGCCCGATAGATTCTGGAGGCTTCTCCCCTGGGATGATAACCAGTGCCGATATACTCGTAATTATAATGTTCATAAAGGCCGACGTGGTCTGTACAAATGTAGACATAAGAATATCCAGCCTTCCCAGCGTCCTCACGCGCCCGTTCGAGAAGACGAGACACATAGGCGTGCCCTCTGTATTCCTCTTCAACGTAAACAGCGCATATCCAGGGCCAAAGATCCATACGGCTCACAAAATCGTTGGTAATCAGGCCAGCGCCGCCGATAATCCTATCACCTTCGAGCAAAAGATACCAACGAGGCAGTGGTGATTCTGTGGTAAGCCCATGAACAATACAGTCCTCATAAATCATTTTATTACTATCTGTTGCCCACCGGCTTTGGAAAAAATCGATGGCGGCTTGTGTATAAACGGGTTCTTCCCTTAACGATATGACTCTCATGCTTCTACCTCCTGTTTATCGATTACCCTTATCTTAACACAGAAAGAGACGCGGAACAAATCACCCGCGCCTCTTATATTGAGAGATCATATTCTTATTTGGATTCCTGTGGCCCCGCATGTTTGTGCTGTGATAAGGGCATGACATGTATATTGCTTCTCTGTTCATTTTCTGCCCAGTAGATATCATCCGCAACTTTTGCCTCGGGATTAAAGTTGACCCCTTCAAAAATATGTTTGATAAATTCTTTATATCCGACGCGGTCAATGAGATGACCGCCATGGAGATACTCAGGTTTATAATCCAAGGCCCAGGCTGAAAATTTCTGCCAGTTTGCAAACATTCCCAAAACTACTTCTTCTGTCACCCAGTTCATAAAAAGCTTTCCTGAGCGCGGGCTCTGTTTTCCAGTACGCCCCCCAAGGGTCACACGATATAATTTCTTTGGATCTCTTGTCCACGCTCCAGTAGGACAGATTAAGGTACACTCACCACAGCCTACACAGCAGCAGGCGTCTTTATCAATCTTCCCGTCTTTATTGAGTGTAAGCACCCCGGTAGCATGGCTCTGGCAGGCATCCACACAGGAACCACAGCCAATACAGCGGTCATAGTCATAAACCTGCTTATTTACGCCCATAATACCAAAATCATTAAAATTAGCCTTTACACAGTCATTAGGACACCCGGCAACAGCAACTTTAATGTGATAGTGTGAAGGGAAGACTAATTTTTCGATTTTTTTTGCGAGCTCATAGGTGTTGGCATTTCCCTTAATACAGTGTG
This sequence comes from Eubacterium maltosivorans, assembly GCF_002441855.2. Classification (NCBI taxonomy): domain Bacteria; kingdom Bacillati; phylum Bacillota; class Clostridia; order Eubacteriales; family Eubacteriaceae; genus Eubacterium; species Eubacterium maltosivorans. Next base: position 723,466 of record NZ_CP029487.1, read on the forward strand.
TATTTCCAATACACGCCATAACATTACGGGCTCCAATGGTGGGATAGCCATAATCGTCTGCCTCCATCCCGCAATCGCAGATTTTTACATCAACCTCTTCAATATAAGTCTTGATATAACGATTTACCTCAGGGATATTTTCATATTTGACACCTGGAATATCCAGTGTCTGCCTGGTTCCCATATGAAAGGAGCCATTGCCCCAGCGCTCACAGATTTCGGCCACAGCCTTCAGATGCTTGGCCTCAATCACTGCGCCAGGCACACGCATCTGCAGCATAAATTCGCCGGGCACTTTAGACTGTCTGAAACAGTTTGTCCGTACTTTTTTAACATCGATATCATGATTCATCTTTTGCCGCTCCTTTCACTAATCTACCAGGTACTTGGCCTGTGTATAATTGAACACCGGACCATCTAAACAGACATAAACCTCATCAATTCGGCAGTGTCCGCACTTCCCTACCGCGCAGGACATGCGGCGTTCAAAAGAAAGCCAGATTTTTTCATCCGGCACGCCGTTTTTGCTGCACTCAATGCCTGTAAATTTCATCATTGGCGGTGGTCCTACGAGTACAACCTCATAATTATCGCCAAACTCTGAAAACGGAACTTGTGAAACGAATTCTGTCACAAAGCCTTTATGCCAGCCCTCAATTTTTTCATTGTCAAGGGTATAGAGGGTGGAAAAGGATTGCCGCCAGTTTTCAAGCTCCTGACGAAAAACAATTCCCGCTTCATTTTTAAACCCGCAAATCAGATTAACACTCTCAACATAATCTGGATTTTCGGTAAAAAAATGCAGCATACTGCGGACTGGCGCCAGGCCAGTGCCGCCGGTAATAATGACCATATGCTTTCCCTTAAATTGGTCGACCGGCCAGCCATTACCGTAAGCGCCGCGCAGGAATAGCTCATCGCCTGGCTGCTTTTCAAAAATCTCATCCGTAACTTTTCCAACAGAGCGGATTGTAAAATCCAGCCATCCATCCCCAAAGGAGCTCACCGAAATGGGCGCCTCGCCAATCTTAGGGAGTGAAAGCTGAAAAAACTGGCCATGCCTGGGGCGTATATCCGTTTTCACCTTAAAAGTATACTCGTGCTGGCTCTCTTTTTTGATGTCCATAATTTTACAGGCCTGTGGTTGCATAATATTTGCCATTTTAACGTACCTCCTGTGCTTTTATTTCATCTTGTATCTCATCAATAGCTCGGGTCATCTTATTGACTGTAGCGACGATTGAAATAAATTCAGGACATCGGCTGATACAGCGCCCACAGCCTACACACATATGGTAATCTTTGAACCGCGCTTTATAATCATGAAATTTATGAAGTACCTTATAGCGCATACGATCACCTGCAGTTGGCCTGAAAGACATACCTCCAGCCATATCGGTAAAGCCGCCTATCTGACAGGATGCAGAAGTACGTTTTCTTTCACCGACGTTTGTATTTTCATTGTAGATGACATCAGTTGTTGTAAAGCAGGTACAGGTACTGCACGCGATTGTGCAGGCACCACAGGAGACGCAGCGCTTGTCAAATTCTTTCCACATGGGGTGAACCTTTAGTTTAGCCAAAACATTCCGGTCATTGATTTCTGGAACCTCCAGTGTCAGATCGTTTTTTTTAATAAATTCAGGCTTAAAATCACAGGATGTGCATCTCTCAAAATAAGGAATCAGCTCAGCGTCTTTGACTTCAAGGCTCAGGATATCCTTCCCCGCGCGAACAGCCGCAGCGTAATCATCTGTTTTGTTCGTCCCCATGCTTACACAGAAACAGGTATCCCATCCCTCTTTGCATTCCATCAGAACAATTTTCACTCTCTCACTCATACGTTTATAGTAGCTGTCCTCAAACCCGCCATTTTGAAGATAAATTTTTTCCTGATGATACTTGGCATGAACATCGCAGGGACGCATGAAAATCAGCAGTTTTTTTGAAGTTCCCCGGCTTTCCATAAACGCATCTTCTGTAAAGTAGAACAACGATTCTGAGATAGGCGTTAACACCTCCTTAGCAGGAAAATCAGATTTTTCATTAAATTCAATTTCTTCAATACGGCCAACCTTATCGTAACGGATGATATCAGTATCAGAATATCGTCCTTTTCCGGTAAAACGTTTTGGCGCCCATATTTCATACTCTTTTTGTAGTGTATCAAAAATACTGTTCGCCTCAGAAAAACTCAATGTATAACTCACTTTGAAAACCTCCTTGATTCAAAGAAACTTAACCTTTTACCATATTCCCAGAAAATGCTGCATCATCAGGCTGACAAGGGTAATGCCGATCCAGCAGCAAAGCCCCAGAAAAATTGGTTTTGCCCCTGTTTTTACCAGTTTAATGATATTTGTGTTCAGTCCGATGGCTGCCATGGCGAGAACAATAAAAAACTTGCTTAATTCCTTGAGCGGTGTAAAAAACTCTATGGGAACACCGAAGAAGGAGGTCATTACAGTTGTAATGACCGAGGCCAGTATGAAGAACAGAATGAAAAACGGGAAGACTTGTTTAAAGCTTACCTTACCGCCCTCGGCTTCCTCCTCCTTCCGTGTTCTCCAGAATGCCAGCACCAGTGTAATAGGGATAATAGCCAGCGTTCTTGTCAGTTTGACTGTAACGGCTTTGTCCAGTGTCGCAGTGCCCAAATGATACATGCTATCCCACGTCGCAGCCGCAGCAGTAACGGACGAGGTGTCATTAATGGCTGTACCGGCAAACACACCAAAGGCTCCGCCGTCAGTGGTTGAAAAGCCAAGCATAGTGCCAAAGGCTGGAAATAGAACTGCAGCCAGCACATTAAACAGGAAAATAACCGAAATGGCCTGTGCTACTTCCTCATCACTGGCTTCAATCACCGGCGCGGTCACCGCAATGGCTGACCCGCCACAGATTGAAGAGCCCACCCCTACCAGCGTCGAAATGTTTCCTGGGATCTTCAACACTTTGTGTAGAACAAATGCGAGGATCAGAGAGGTTGAGATTGTCGCAATGATAATCGGCAGCGACTGCCGTCCAGTTTCAAGAACAACAGAAAGATTTAAGCCAAAACCAAGCAGGATAACCGCATATTGCAAAATCTTTTTTGAAACAAAAGTGATGCCGTTCTGCAGAGGCTCTTTATTTTTTAATAAAAGCGTGATCACCATTCCTGCCAGAATAGCAATGACGGGGCCGCCTATAACAGGAAGAGCCTGTCCTGCAAACCATGCGGGTATGGCGATAACAAGGCAGAGTAAAATACCTTTCCAGCTTCTTGAGATAAAATTCATATGTCTTTTCCTCTTTCGTAAAATATGTTTCATGCTATGATAGAAGGATATCACTTTTTATCAATAATGAAAAATTATTTATCTTTATACTGCCATAAAAATATGTTATAGTTAAACAAAAATATAGGAAAGAGGCCAAAATGTTAGATTTTAGAATCAATACTTTTTTACCGGTTTGTCAATACATGAATTATACACGTGCGGCAGAAGCACTTAATATAACACAGCCTGCTGTTTCGCAGCACATTCATTTTATAGAGCAAGATTATGGCGTCCGTCTTTTTGAATTTCATGGCAAAAAAATGGAACTGACTCCTGAAGGTACTGCCTTGCTCCACGCTGCTTCTGCCATGAAGCACGATGACTGTATTTTGAGAGAGCATCTAAAAAGTAGCCATCTGCATATTCGTTCTTTAAATTTTGGGGCAACCCTCACCATTGGCGAATTTGTGGTAAGCGGTATTCTATCTCGCTGTTTGGAGCAGTATCCCAAGGCAAAAATTCGCGTTTCAGTTGATAATACCCAGTCATTGCTCAGGCAACTGGATAACAACGATCTTGATTTTGCCCTGATCGAAGGCTATTTTCCAAAAGAGAATTACGACTACGCTGTCTACTCGACCGAACGTTTTATTGCCGTCCAAAGCGCTGATGCCGAGACTTTACCTGTCCCCTGCCCTATTGAGGTTTTATTTTCTAAGCCGCTGTTGATTCGAGAGCCTGGCTCTGGCAGTCGCAATATCCTTGAACAGTACCTGAAACTGAATAATTATGCCATTACTGATTTTTCGAAAATTATTGAGGTTAATAATGTCAACGCTTTAAAAGAAATGGCTGAAAAAAACTGCGGTGTTACCTTTTTATACGAGGTGGCTGCCGGCCGGGAGCTGGCTGGTGAAACGTTAAGGGAAATACCTATTCAGGGATTTGATATCACCCACGATTTTGCATTCATCTGGAAAAAGGGCAGTATTTTCTCTAAAAACTACCGTGCGCTGTCTGCTTTTATGTCTGGCAAAAATGAACGAGTGGTTTTGGGAACGGAACTCTGAGTCTGTTGTTTTCTCTGTTTAAAGGGTAAATATAAGGGTGTAAGCTTACATAAACCTATAGAATAAAACGGAGGATTTCTATGAAAATCATTATTCAATGCAGTGTCTGCGGAAACAAAGTAGAAATTGATGAAAAGCCAAACAGCGTGGTGGATTTTAAAAAAGCGCTTGAAGATCACAAATTTTCCATTGACGAAGTAAGTATAGAAAATAATACACTTAAGTCTATGATTATCCAGTGTAAAAACTGCAACAAAGATCATATCGAATTAACCTTTTAACAAAAACACGGCAGCAAGCTGAAAAAAGAGCTTACTGCCGTGTTTTTATTCATTTTAATTCCTCCTGTCTGTATAGCGGAATAGGATTAAACACCCTTTTTGCGGTAAAATATCTTGTCTATCATTTTCACGACCGCGTCGCTGTCATTGTTGCTAATGGTCTGGGTAGCGGCTTCCTTTAACGCGCGCGCTGCATTCTCTACCGCATATGCGCGGTTTGCAAGCTTGAAGGTCGGCACATTCAGGCTTGAGCTGCCAAAGGCAACAATCTGATCTACAGATAAATCCTTTTTCATTTTTAAAATAGCATTTTCCCTTGTGGCGTCAGCGCTGTAAATATCCATAACTGTGTAACCCTCTGCGTCGTGGCTGGGTGTGTTTATAATCTCGATGCGCTTACCGATGTCCAGGGCTTCGATTTTTTTCCGAATCCGATTGTTCACAGATTCCTCATTGACCGAAGTAATGTTAACCGCCTGCTGATCTTCTGGCAAACCGCCGAAGACATAATTTTTGTGGCTTGTGCGGCGCAGCCGATGATAAAAACGCTCCTCAGCTGTGTTTTTGAAATCGCCATAATAAATATGCATTGTCTCGTTAATGATAGCGTGCACAAAACAGTTTTGTCTCTCCTCTTCAAAAACGCTTTCAATCGCATCGCTGACCTCACGATCCATCGGCAGCGAAAAGGAGTAAGAACGATCCTGAACATCATAGAGCACAGCACCATTCATTGCGATAACCGGCAGGTTCAAGTTCAGATTTTCAAGAATCGGCACAAGTGTGGCTGGTGTGCGGTCTGTAACAATCGTAAACCACTCGCCGTCATCAATCATTCGGTTTATATGGAATTCTGTATATGAGGTTATTTTTCCATCGGAATGCAGCAGAGTGTTGTCGAGCTCCGAAACAAAAAGAACGCTTCGGTTGCGGTGTACCGGCAGATGAAAAGCATTAACCACCAGGGCAACCAGTATACCGATCAGTGTATCAAACATGCGATAGGAGGCAATGATGTAGGGGGCAGTGTCTGGTGTTGCGGCAATGGTCGTCCCAAGAAACACAATACAGGTAAATGCAGAAGCTGACGAATGATTGATGACCAGCGTTACATAGATCAACGGAATCATACAGATCGAAACAATGCCAAACTGTATTGTGGGCCATGGTATATAGCTACGCATAAACATGAGCACAAGCATCCCCGCAAGACCGCCGATCAGCGTTCCGACAATTCGGTTAATGGCGATCTCTTTGGTGTTTGACAAATATGGCTGCATGCAAAGCACAGCCGTGATGGTAGAATATATCGGCACACTTTCAGGCCTTATAAAGGTAATAAGCAGGCAGATAAAAACCGCTACCGCAGTCTTTACCATTCGCATTCCTACCTTTGGAAATTTATACTTCATTTGTTGGCTCCCTTAACAATGATGAGAACAGCATACGGCATTTTGAAAGTCCTGTCAAGTCTATGACAAAACTAAAAAGAGCACCGGTGAAAAACACCGGTACCATCTAATATTTTACTTTTTATAAAGCTCTTTTTTCTTCAATCCATTTTTTTTAGCCTCTGTGATCCACTGATGGTTTGCAACAGTCATATATATTTTTCTCGGAATTTTCGGGGTAATCAGCAAATCATTTTCCAGCACCTGCCCATTTTTGATGGCCTCTGAAAGGTGAACCAGCCCATCATAGACCGGACGCTTAGCAGAAAATTTCCATGAAACATTGGCCATTCCATGAAGAAAAGGGCCTCCGCCAATACCCAGACCGCCACCCCAGGTCAGACCTGCCCTGCGGCAAAAATGTGATAAAATCTCGAGCGCATAACGGTTCTGATGTCCTTCCAGAAACCCAGCATTCACTAACCCATATATGCGGATATTGGCCGGAGAACCCTTAAGCCTTTCTTCAAAATGCATTAAAAAGTGCAAAAAGCTTGCTGGCAGACTATCCACATACAGAGGAAAAGCAAAGACCAGCACATCACTGCTACAAAGATCATTAAAAAAATCATCATCCCAAAAAGACATGGATAAAATCTCCGGCTCGGATTCTGTTTTGACAAGCGGAAGCAACTCATTAAGAATATAGTTCGAAAAGCTGCCGCGCTTTTTAGGACTGGCGTTAATCAGTGTTATTTTCATTTTAGAGCCTCCAGTACATTTTTAACTTCCTCAGGTTTTTTTACTATAATAACACGATAACCCTCCACATTAAGGTTTAAAGCATTAGCAGCAACCAAATGCTTAAATGTTTTGGTTTCTTCTTCGGTAATGTCTTCCCCATAACCGATTACTGTCATTTTAAGCCGATTGGGGTAGCGGTCTGCATGATGCATTTCATTTTTGCGAACCGTAAAAAAGGGCAGAAGATAACCAATATTTCTGTCCATTACATTTTTAACAAAAGCGCTGTATCCGCCGTATTGAACCTTTGAAATGACGATCAGCTCGTCACACTCAGCATATAATTTTCCAAGATCGCCGTATCCATCTTTAAGGACACAGGTTCCCGGTGTCTTTACCCAACATCCAAAACAGCCAATGCAACACTTGACCCGATCACTTTCATTTGTGATTACCTGAATATTTTCAAGAGACGGCGGACAGAGCGCACTAAAAGCTTCCGCCGTTAAATCCTGTATAATGACTTTCATCGTGTTTCCTCTCACATGTTGAATTATGGAAGCATTATAACATATCTTTGATAATACTGTCCCTTAAATTCTGCTTTTAATCTGATATCTGCTCGATATATTCAATGACAGGAGCAAGAGCGCTTTTATCTTTAAAATCAATCATTTTTCCGTAGCTTTCAAAAAAATCTGCATTTTCCTTGAAAGAATCAGGCTTTGATTTTAACATCTTCATCATCATCGCCATCATGGCGCGATGTGGCAGTGAAAGTTTTTTGTAATTTATGGCACCGCGTAAATGAAAGAATTTAAAGCGTTTCCTTTCCTCATCTGTAAAATTGCTTTTCAATATTTCGCTATAATCGGTTTTCTGTGGATCGGCCAGCCCCACAGTAAAAATAATAATCTTTTTATACTGAAATGACCCGCATTTTTTCTTAAATGTCTTAATCCCTTTAATACCACTGGCATAAATACCGCCGCCATAAACCAGGATATCACTCTCCTTTAACACTTCTGGCTTCATCTTTTTTAAGGAAAATGCCTGTACGCAAAGTTCCTGTGCCAGCCACTTCGCGTATGTCTCTGTGCTCCCATATTCAGACGCATAAATCACTGCTTTTTTACTCATTTTATCTTTCGTTCCCTTCTGACCGCTTCTGCTTTTTCCATTAATTGGGCCAGTACACGATCAAATATTAAAAGCTCCTCATCCGACAAAGCGCCGAGAAATACTTCGACAAAGGTGTTGTTCTCATCGCCCATTTCTGCTTCATAGGTCTCAATTCTTGCTTTGTCTGGTACGACCCGCAGTGTCCTTTTGTCTTTTTCATCTTTCACAAGAGTGAGAAAACCTTTTTCTTGAAGCTTTAAGGCAATAGCCTTGGCGTTCTGGTGCGAGGTATCCATTTCAGCGGCCAATTCGGACAAAGCTGGTGGCTCATTGAAAAAGGTAATGAGATGAATCAGCAGATACCACTGCTTTGTAGTCAGCTCGCCAAGGAAATCGGGGCTATTTCCCATAACCTCCAGTCTGGTTACCAGCGAAAAAAGATTTCCAAAAACTCGAAAACGGGGATCCATTTTTTCCAATTCTCCACGATACATTCCTGTCTCCTTATTTTATATTATATCTTTTTAAATATAGGTAGTATATTACCTTTTGGAATTCATGTCAAGCATTATAGAAAAGCTTAAGCTTAAAATGATTTAAGATTAAGCTTTTTTCATTTTTTAAGTGCTATGATGTGAAAAATAATTAATAACCGGAGAATGCTATGAACAAATATGATTTACTGACACCTGTCTCTAAAAAAAACTATAAGAATTTGCTAACCGTCTTCGTTTTTTTAATCACGCTTATCCCTGTTTTTTCTATCTCGATCTATGATCAGCCCTCCGCAGATGATTATGTCTACGGGCTGCTGACACGGCAAACCTGGGACAGCACCGGCTCTTTTTTTCAAACTCTGCTCACTGCATGGAATCAAATGGCGCATTCTTATATGACTTGGGATGGCAACTTCTTCGCAACTTTTCTGGGGGCTCTTCAGCCATCTGTTTTTGGATTATACCACTGGGTCCCGGTCGTTATGGTATTATCTGTAATCTTCAGCACTTTTTTTCTTTTAAAAGTCTTGCTGGAAAATTATCTAAATGCGGATCGTGATACAACGCTTTTCATTGGCTGTACGCTTTTAATATTAGAGTTTCAATTTTTGCCTTCAGCCGTTCAGGGAATATACTGGTTTGACGGTGCTATTTCCTATACCTTTATTTACGCCATGTCCCTGATACTTTTTGGTCTGCTGCTTATCTACTATCAAAAAAGACCTGTACGGCATAAATATCTGGCCCTCGCCGGTGCGTGCATCCTCGGTTTTTTTATTTCCGGAGGCAACTTTGTGTCTTCCCTGGTAAACCTGATACTTCTGGCTATAATGGCTGCAATACTCTGGTACCGCAAAAGCACACATTGCTTTGGCACCGTTATGGTTTTTGTTTTTTCAACTGCTGGCATATTGATTTCCGCTTTTGCTCCCGGCAACGGCGTACGTCAAGCTGATACACTTAAGACCCTTGTGTCACAGCCATCTCCAATTTCTGCTGTTTTACAGTCCTTTCAATGTGCTGGACAGTATTTTCTGCAGTGGATGTCCCTACCGGTTGCGGCAGGCATTTTTTTCCTCTCCGTCCTTCTGGTAAAACTGGCGCGCAAAAGCCGTTTTTCTTTTCGGTACCCCTTAATCGCATTGTCTCTTGCATTCTGTGTCTTTGCAGCCGGATTTACTCCTCCTATTTATGCGTTGGGCGCAGGAAGTCTCGTCTGGGAAACACGGATTATGAATATTTTATATTTCAACTTTTTATGGTTTTGGGGTTTTATACTTTTCTATACTTCAGGGTGGATATTTCATCGCATACAAAAGCATAAAAATATTCAAAACCTGTGGCACAGCCCATTAAAAAAAGCACTGCCACCACCAGATGTTTTTACCAGTGCTGCCCTGGTTCTTATCGTCCTGACCCTCCCCTTGGCAAAAACACCAGTGACAAGCCTCAGCGCTCTGCAGTCGCTCATTGAAGGCTCAGCATCACAATATGCTCTGGAAGCCGACGAACGAAACGAAATCTACCAGAACAAGTCCATTAACCATGCCAACGTTCTTGCCTATACAGTAAAACCTTATGTCCTGTATTACGATGATATCAAGACAGATAGAAATGATTGGCGGAATATAAGTGTCGCCAAATATTACAATAAGGATTCTGTAGCGCTCCGCAATTAAAAAAAGCATCGGGCTGTAAGTCTGATGCTTTTACATTTTTATCGTTCATTAATTGGAATATACTCCCTGCGCTCATGAACATTTCTATAAGCTGGACGGATAATTTTTCCTGCATTGAGAAGTTCCTCGATACGGTGAGCACTCCAGCCCGAAATACGCGCGATTGCAAAAATCGGTGTATAGAGCTCGGTAGGCAGCTCCAGCATGTGATAAACAAATCCGCTGTAAAAGTCGACGTTAGCACTGACCCCTTTGTACATCTTTCTTTCATCAGAAATAATAAGCGGCGCAAGACGTTCCACATTGGAATAGAGCGCAAACTCGTCCATACGTCCCTTTTCTTCCGCCAGATTACGGACAAATTTTTTAAAGACTTCGGCTCTCGGGTCTGATTTGGAGTAAATCGCATGGCCCATACCATAGATCAGCCCAGCTTTATCAAAAGCTTCCTTGTGCAGGAGCTTTCTCAGATAAATACTGATTTCCTCTTCGTCGTTCCAGTCATTGACATTTTTTTTCATATCTTCAAACATTTCGCAGACTTTAATGTTGGCTCCGCCGTGCTTTGGACCTTTAAGTGAGCCCAAAGCTGCTGCAATGGCAGAATAAGTATCAGTACCTGAGGAAGTAACAACATGACAGGTAAAGGTTGAGTTGTTCCCACCGCCATGTTCCGCGTGAAGTACAAGTGCAATATCAAGAATTCTAGCTTCAAGCTCGGTATATTTGCTATCTGGTCTTAAAAGATACAGAATATTTTCAGCCGTAGAGAGCTCAGGCTGCGGTGAGTGTATGTAAAGGCTTTGGCCCAGCTCATAATGACAGTAAGCTTGATAACCATATACTGCAAGCAATGGAAAAAGTGCAATCAGCTCCAGACTTTGACGTAATACATTTGGGATCGATGTGTCGCTGGCACGGTCATCGTAAGAATAAAGCGTCAAAACGCTTCTGGCCAAAGTATTCATCATATCGCGGCTGGGTGCTTTCATGATGATATCGCGGACAAAGCTTGTTGGCAATGTCCGATAATGTGACAATACCTTCACAAAAATATCCAGATCCTGTTTGTTGGGCAGCTCACCAAATAGAAGCAGATAGGTTGCTTCTTCAAACCCAAAGCGTTTTTCCTTGACAAAGCCCTTTACCAGATCCTGAACGTTAATACCCCTGTAGTAAAGCTGGCCATCGCAGTTGATCCTCTGGTCTCCGTCCATAATAAAGGACATGATCTCAGAAATTTCTGTTAAACCAGTGAGAACACCGTTTCCGTTCAAGTCGCGCAGACCCCTGTTTACCTTGTATTTATCAAATAATTCCGGATCAATATGATTATTTTTCTCTAATTTTTCAATATAGTCGAGCACTTCGGGCTTTTCTTCTGAAAATACATTTGTCATTTTTTCACTCTCCCTCGTCTATTTATCAGATTATAATGTATCTATTATAACCCTCAAACCTTAAAATAAGATAAAAAATAAAACAACAGATGAATTTTCATCTGTTGTTTTTGCATATTTCTTAAGATTCTATGAATTTTTCAAATCTTTGTGCGTAAATTTGAAAGACTATTTTGAAAATCTTTCAAACACAAAAGTTTATTTTGGCACTTTAAATCGCTAAAACTCTTCTTGTTTTAAAGTATAATGTTTTATTTCGAGCTCTATTTGTTCCTCCGCTCCCTGATCGTTACATGAACAGTCTCACCAGGCTGTTTCCCAATTTTTTCACGGATATCTTTTCGAATACCGAGAATATGACAAGGTGTTTTCATGCGTACCAGACTTCCGTCATACGCTTCGCCATCAAAAGTAGCGTGCACTTTCACCCTTCCACGACCAAAAGTTTCTTTAACATCGAATGGTATTTCAATATAAGCACCATTGATATCAGGTACTTTTTTAATCATTGCGTCGAACTCGTACAATTCTTTCATTCTTGCTCTCCTTAGAATAATTTTCTGTTGTTATACCCGTGAGCAAATTCCTTAAACACAATGAAGATCATATCTCCCAGTCCTGTGTGCTCAACAAGGTTCCCAATTCTTTAAGGATACTTTGCTGCATTTTATAATCCGGCATAAACGCAGTGACAATGCTCCAGAATGCTGACGAATGATTATGCTCAAATGTATGAGCAAGTTCATGGATCACCACATAGTCAACGGCCCTTTCGGGGGCCATCATAAGCTTCCATGAAAAATTCAGGCTGTTTTTGCCAGAGCATGAGCCCCAGCGGGTACGGGCAGCATTAATTCTAACATTTGTTGGTTTTGCGTGCATATGCTCCGCAAAATAATGAACTTTTTCAGTTAAAACTTTTTTAGCTTCAGAACGATATAATTTTACAACTGCCTCTTTCATCTTTTCCTCTGTAAATCCTTCAGGTATATAAAAACACTCCCTGTCAAAAAGGGGTTTTTTGAGTTCACAGCATACCAACGGCAGTCTTTTCCCCAGATAAAACAGTGAACAGCCATCTTTTAAAGTGAATTCCTGCCGTTTTTTATACCTCTTTCTGGCCTCTGTACTGGCCGCTTCGATCCATTGTGCCTTTTCCATCACAAACCGGTCCAAAATAGCTTGAGGTGTCCTTAATGGCGCCCTGACCTCCACCTGTCCATCAGACAAAATATGGATCGCCATTGTTTTACGACGGCTTTTTCGTACTCTATAATGCGTCATTCTCAATGTCCTTCAGATAAAAAAGACTGCGCTTAAAACGGAGGATCCCATCATCTCTCAATCTGCCAAGTTCTCTCGACATCGCGCTGCGGTCAACACACAGGTAATCTGCCAGCTGCACACGATTCAGAGGGATCGTGAAAGGATTTGTCCCGGCACGACGCTGCTGGTCATTCAGATATCCTAAAAGTTTTTCACGCGTGGTTCTCAAACTCAGATAATCCAATTTTCTATTCAGATGCAAATTTTTTCTGGCGATAATCTTAAGCAGGTTGTTGATAATCTGCTTGTGAAAACTGCATTCATTGCTGCAGACATCAATGATTTTATTCACCTGAATAAAAAGAACCACACAGCTTTCCAGGGCCACTACCGTTACAGGACTTTCCTTTATGCCCGCGCAGACAAAGGATTCCGCGAAAAGACCGCCCCCTTCTATCTCTCCGATAATATTGCGGTTTCCCATGGCGTCCTCTTTAATAAGCTGTGCACGCCCCTTAGCCAGAATCCCCACGCCGATGACCTCATCTCCACTATTTAGAATGCGTTCATTTTTATCATAATGCTTTGAGACAGCCCCCAGACACTTAAGCACTGCAGAAAGGTTATCGCTCTTAACTGATTTAAAAAGCGCGCTTTTTTCCAGATTTTTCATGTATTCTTCCATATGAACTTCCTTTCTATGCTATTCGAAAAGACCGATAATCTCGTCTTTAGACATGCTGGCAATGGCCCCTTCACCCTCACGGATAATCGAATCTGCCAGCTCAGCTTTAGCCTGCTGCATCTTTTGTATTTTTTCTTCAATACTGTCTTTTGCAATAAGGTTATAGACCTGGACGCTGCTCATCTGTCCTATACGGTGTGCGCGGTCGGTGGCCTGATTTTGTGCGCTGAGATTCCACCACGGGTCATAATGAATGACTACATCAGCGCCAGTCAGGTTGAGACCTGTCCCGCCAGCTTTAAGGGAAATTAAAAACACTGGCGTATCATCCTCGTTAAAAGCGTTAACCTGGCGCAGTCTCTCCTGAGCCTTTGTCCGCCCTGTAATCTTGTAAAAACCGATTTCCCTCTTAATAAGTTCTTTCTCAATGATTTCAAGCATCGAAGTGAACTGGGAAAATAAAAGCACCTTGTGTCCAGAAGCTAAAGAGGTTTCGAGAATTTCCAGACAGAGCTCTAGCTTGGCGCTCTTATCAGTGTAATCTTCATAGACCAGTGACGGATCGCAGCAGATCTGGCGAAGCCTTGTCAGCATTGCCAGAATAATAAGCTTCCGGCGTTCAAAATCGCCTCCATCCAACTCGCAGGCCAGATCCTCCCTGCTTTTTGCCAGATTCGCAAGATAGAGCTTTTTCTGTTCACCATCCATAGATGCATACATAGTCGTCTCCGTCTTTTCAGGGAGCTCCTTGAGAACTTCGTTTTTGAGACGCCGGAGAATAAAGGGCGATACGAGCTTGTTCAGCCGCTCCAACGTCTTTTTATCTTGCTCGCGGACAATCGGTATTTCAAATTTTTCACGAAACTTCCGATAAGTATAGAGATATCCGGGCATTAAAAAATCATAGATAGACCAGAGCTCAGCCAGGCTGTTTTCTACCGGCGTACCCGTCAAAGCAAAACGGACTGCGCTGTTGATCACCTTAACAGATTTAGCATTTTGTGTGTTATGGTTTTTAATGTACTGGGCCTCATCGATGATTTCATAATGAAAATGCAAGTCTTCATAATACAAAATATCTCTTTTGAGCAGATCGTATGAGGTAATAAGCACATCTGCCTCGGCAGCTGCGGCAATTTTATCCCGGCGTTCTGTAGCAGTTCCCATGACGGCAATTGCTTTAAGTTCAGGCGCAAAACGTGCAATTTCACTCTCCCAGTTTAATACCAGCGATGAAGGACAGACGACCAGTGAGGTAGTCTGTGCCCCGCTTTCTTTCTGAGACAGCAGCAGAGAAATTACTTCCAGTGTTTTTCCAAGCCCCATGTCGTCTGCTAAAATACCACCAAATCCATACGCCGCAATGGTTTTGAGCCATCTGAAGCCAGTTTTCTGGTAATTGCGCAGAATGGGCTTCAGCGAGGCTGGTACCTCAAAGTCAGAATCAGAGACATCTTTGATATCTCTGACAATCTGCTTGAAAATGGTATCCCGATTATACTTAATTCCTTCACTCTGCTTAAACAGGGCATCCAGGTACAGCGCACGGAATTTCGGTACCGACACAGTCCCCCGTTCTATCTCCTTTGCGTTCAAACTTAATACATCCGCCAGCTCAGAAAATTCACCCAGCGCATTATCCTGGATATTAATAAAGCTGCCATCCCGAAGCCGGTGGTACTTTTTGGCCTGACGGTATGAGCTCAGCACCTCGGTCAATTCATGTATATCAAGGCCATCCAGATCAAATTCCAGATCAAGCAGATCGCCGCTTACCCTTATGCCAACACGGACAGTGGCAGGCGGCTTAATTTTAAAGCCTTTAAACTGGTCTGTCGCAAAAATTTCTGCCTTTGAGGATATGGTCTCTAATCCCTCGCTGAAAAGATCAAAAATCTTGTCCTCATCACCGTCAATATACGCAAAATTACCGACAGCATCATAGCTGTCCAGATATTTTTTGATGAGCTGCTCTATCTGATACTCACCACGCAGATCCTGGCTTTTAATCATATCCTTTGGTTTAAATGCTTCATGCTCCTCATCACCATAGCTGAAAAACACTTTTCCCATAACGAAGTCCTCCTGGGGTGCATCAAAATAGACCTTAGCCACCAGTGGTTTAGGCTCATAGGCGCTCATGTCACAGTCTGTAACAAAGGAGAAGTACTGTTCGAGGCTGGATAAAACCGTATTGTAAAAGCCCTTCATATCCTCTTTCATCACAGTCATTGTCAGCTTATTGCGGATAATCGCCTTCAGAAAATCTCTTGTATTGCGACTGTAGGAAGGATCGCAATAATAAATCTTTCCTTTTTCACAGATATAGAGCCGTTCCTGCCCATCCAGCACCAATGCCTCGTCATTTAAAAGCTCGATGATATAGGATTTTCCTATATCTGAAATTCGAATACTGATATGCGCGTTGGACTGTACAATTGAGGCAAGCATGACTGAGCCTTCAATATCAACGGGCAGCTCTGGCTCTTTGTCCCATATTGCCATATATGCGTCAAGCATAGGACCGTTAAGGTACATGTACTTTACATTATCATTGAAGCTCTTTTTATACACAGCCAAAGCCCGGTTATTGCTTTCATTATAAAAGCTTTTAAGAAAATGAAGATACTTACGGCTTCGCTCATCAAAATTTTCTTCAAAATGGCGTAATACCAAAGCTTTACCGTATCGAATTTCCTCTCCATTATCAAAAGCCGCCATAAAAGCACTCAGATCTTTTACAACATAAAGGCGGTCTTCACCTATCTTAAAAGACAGCTTGGCTGACGAGCCATACCAGTAGCTGTCGGTAATCATCAGTGTAGGTTCAAGGCGCACATTTTGGCCAGAGCCATTTTCGAGCGCGACATTTTTTGATTTTTCCGCATAGCGGTCCATCAGTCTGAAGACCGCTGAATCGGTCATCTGCTGAACCCGCCGCTCTTCCTTTTCGCTGCTCGACTTCCATCTGAATGTCTCTTTAACTTGTTTTTTGTTTTTTTCAGGGTTGTCTTCCTGAGGATATAACAGCTCATCCATATCCTCAGGTGTAATTTCACCGGAAAAAATTTTCTTTTCTTCCTGTTTTTTCAATATCTCGTCATCCATGGAGAGAACCTCCTTACTTATGGTTGAAATAAAAAATGGCCAGCTGAGTTCTGTCGCGCAGCTCAAGTTTATCTAAAATATTGCTGATATAATTGCGCACTGTACCCTCGCTCAAAAAAAGTGTTTCTGAAATTTCCCGATTGCTCAGCCCCTGAGCCACTCCCTCAATAATTTCCAGGTCTCGCTCACTGATGCCGTAAGAAGAAAAATCAACAGCCGCTTCTCCACCAAGGAGCATCGGAATTTTCGTCACAATTTCATCGCCAAATACACTCTGTCCGCTGTAAACTGCCTTCAGCGCTGGCACGATACTCTCAAAGGCCTGCTTGAGCAGGTAACCCTTTGCGCCTATTTTGAGCGCTTTGATAATATATTCATCATCTAAAAAAGTGGTCAGATACAAAATCCGGGCGTCTCTGTCCGCAGCAAGAATAAGCTCACCCGCCTCAAGACCGGTCATACCGTCCATCCGTATATCCATAAGCAAAATATCCGGTTTATGCTCATCGTACAAAGCAATTGCCTCCCCTCCACTGTTTCCCAGCGCTACAACCTCAATTTCAGCATCCGCCTCCAAAATGGTTTTAAGGGATACTGAGACCAGACGGTCATCATCAATAACGATTACTTTCATGGGATTCCTCCTTTGGAATGGAAATAAAAATGTGAAAGCCATGCTCTCTACGGATATTTAGATTGCCGTTCAGAGCCTCTACACGGTCTGCGATATTCTGTAAACCGATTCCGCTGTGACCTGAGGCTATAGTACTGCCGTTATCCTCAATAATGAGCTGATACAATGCCGGGTGCTCTCTCAAGGAGATTTTTACACTGCTGGCATCTGAGTGACGCATAACATTTGAAAGCGCCTCTTTTACGATTGTAATAAAGGCATACCGCTGCTCCTTCGAGGGGTTACCTTCGATTCCGTAATCAAGGGAGACCTCGCAGAAATCAAAATCATCGATCAACGAGCATATCTGAGTCTGGCAGTCAATAGATTCATCGTGAAGATTATGCACTGAATCCCGAATACTGTCCATAGCCTGGGAAAGCGTATCCTTGATTTCAACCAGATTTTCCTGAAGCGGCTCCTCTGGATGGATTGCCATGAGTGCGCCCACCTGTAAGATAGAGCGGGACAGCAGATGCCCAACATTATCGTGTATTTCACGGGCGATACGGTTTCGTTCATTTAAGGTTGCCAGATTCACCTCATAATCCTGTTTTTCCATCAGGTCTTTATTTTTACTCTCTAGCAGCATTGCGTTTTCACGCGTTGTGTCTCGAAGGGTACGGTAATCAAGGTTTAGCCGGTTAACCAGCTCCTCGTTTCTGCGAAGCAAACCTGACAGCCCAAACAGAATAATCAAAATCAGCCCGATATTAAAGGGCAGGCTTTTCAGATTAACCACAAGAGCTGTGCCTGCCAGAAAAAACAACCCAATGCCACTCTTGCTGAAAGCATCATAATATACGAGCGGATAGTAAAAGAAAAAATCCGTGCAATAAAAGGAAGCAATGGTGAATACGCCGATGGCTGCAATTTTGAAGTAGCGGTTTGAAAAATAGTAGTTCAACGCTGAGACTGTCACCGCAGCCAGAAAAGCAACGACCGAAAAGATGCTTATCCTGCCGAGAGCGACCAGCGCACAGGAACAGATCAGCAGCGTAATACGGTTAAACAAGCTGTTCATAAACTTCCTCCTCAATAAAATTCTTAATACTTTACTATACCACTCTTTTAGTTTTTACACAAATTTATTTTCTTAATTACATTTGTCATACGTTTTGTTGATGTAAGACACTACCGAAAGCCAAGATGGCAGCGTAAAATAAGAGTATCACATACAGGAGGCACCATCATGGTCATCAATGTTAAAAATTTAGTTAAGCGTTACGGTGGACTCGTCGCCGTTGATCATTTTAATCTTGAGGTCAGAGAAGGCGAAATTTTTGGTCTGCTTGGGCCAAATGGCTCAGGAAAGTCTACCACCATCAATTGCATCTTATCCCTGCTCAAATATGACAAAGGCAGCATTGAGGTTTTCGGTAAACCTATGACGCCAACCTCTTACGCTCTCAAGCGGGATATCGGAATTGTTATGCAGAATGTCGCGGTGTTTAATGAATTAACCGTTTATGAAAACATTAACTACTTTTGCGGTCTATATATTAAGGACAAGGAAGAACGCCGCGCTCTGGTCGAGGAGGCAATCCGTTTTGTCGGCCTTGAAGATTTCAAACGCTTTCTGCCCAAAAAACTCAGTGGCGGCCTGCTCAGACGTTTAAATATTGCCTGTGGCATTGCGCATAAGCCAAAGCTCATCATTCTTGATGAACCAACCGTCGCTGTCGATCCGCAGAGCCGGAATGCTATTCTGGAAGGTATTCAAAAGCTTAACGAGGAGGGAGCGACAATTGTCTATACCTCTCATTATATGGAAGAGGTCGAACAGATCTGCACCCGCATTGCCATTATGGATAAAGGGAAAACACTGGCCATGGGCACAAAGGAAGAACTGAAAGCCATGATTCGCTCAGCGGAAACCGTACACGTCGAAATTTTTGATCTTTCCGACGCTCATCTTCACATCATTGAGTCACAGGACTCTGTCTCAAAGGTCCACTACCAGAACAACTTTCTGGAAATCCATTATTCTGGTGGGAAAAATAATTTAATGCAGCTGCTTAACTATCTGCAAAATAACGGAATCAGCTTTGGCCGTGTCACTTCTGAGGAGCCAACACTAAATGACGTATTCCTCGAAATCACGGGTAAAGAGCTGAGAGATTAGGAGGCCTCCCAATGTTTTCCCTTTTATATACCAACCGTATAAAATGCCTTTTGCGGGATAAAGCACTGGTTTTCTGGACACTGCTCTTTCCGCTGATACTGGCTACACTGTTCCATTTTGCCTTCAGTAATATTTTATCAGACCATAACTTTAAAGCGGTTCCTGTTGCCGTGATCGAAAACGAAGATTATCAGAAAAATGAAAGTTTTAAGGAAACTATGAAAGCTGTTTCCGGTGGAGAAGACTCGATTTTTAAGCTCTCATTAACCTCGGATACCGGCAAAGCAAAGGAATGGCTTGCAGATGGTACGGTATCAGGCATTGTTGCCATGACTGGTGATAAACCCGAGCTTACAGTGACTGAATCAGGTATCAATCAGACCATTATCAAAAATGTGCTGGACCAGTATATTCGAATTTATCACACAGTTGCTGACATCGCTCAGTCAAATCCACAGGCCTTTGCTCAGGGATTTATGGATGAGGTTGGCAGCATCAAAGACTACACTGCCGCCGGGTCCCTGACTGACAAAAGTCTGAACACACTTCTCATCAGTTACTACGCGCTGCTGGCAATGGCCTGTTTTTACGGTGCATTTCTAGGGCTTCAGGATATGGTTGATATCCAGGCTAATTTATCCGACAAAGCTGCTCGCTTAGCTGTCGCGCCCACACATAAGTTCAAGTTATTGGCCATTAACTTTTGCGCGACACTCACTATCCACTTTATTGAAATTCTTATCCTTATCGCCTATATGGTTTTTATGCTGAATGTTGAGATGGGAAACCATATTCCTGAAATCCTGCTGATTAGCTTAATCGGGTCGGTCTGCGGCATTACATTCGGGACAATGATAGGCGTTCTGGTAAAAGGAAGCGAGGGACTTAAGACGGGTATTCTCGTGGCATTCACTATGCTCATGTCCTTTCTGGCTGGCATGATGTCGCCAGATATCAAGTACAGTATTCGCTTAAGCGTCCCCTGGGCTGAGGCAGTCAATCCTGTCAGTCAGATTACAGATGCCTTTTACAGTCTTTATTATTATGACGGCGGATCAAAATTTTATACCTGTATCGCTATTCTGTGCATTTTTGCGCTGATTTTTTCCACCGTTACTTACTTCATTATCCGGAGGCAGCAATATGCAAGTCTTTAAAACCTATTTTAAAATTATTAAAAGCAATCTTATGCAGATGATGATCTATATCGTTATTTTCATCGGCCTGGCTGTTTTATTTTCAATGATGTCACAGACTAATAACAATGTGAGTTTTACACCCCGAAAGCCATCGGTGGCCATTGTCAATCATGATGAAAACAGCGAGCTTCTCCGTGGCTTTACCGATTATCTTGATCAAAATGCCGATATTGTGCCGCTGAAGGATGATCCGTCAACACTTAAAGACGCGCTTTTTTTCAGAGAAGTCGTTTATATTGCAATCATTCCCAAAGGATTTACCCAGGCCTTTATGGCGGGCGAAAATCCCGAAATTATTGAAAATACAGTCCCAGACAGTGATTTTGAGTATCAGTCGGGTCAGCTTGTCAATCAGTATTTTAATACGGCTCAGCTCTACCTAAAGGGAATTCCAGATATCAGTCAGGCGGAGCTCTCAAAAAAAACAGCTGCTAGTATGGATGATCAGACAACTGTGACGCTGGATCAGATTTCCATTGAGGAGGGGATTCCAAGCTATTCCTATTATTTTAATTACCTTGCCTATGCTCTGCTGGCTGTTTTGATTCTCGGCATTTCCTCGATTATGATGGTCTTTAACAATCAGGATATCAAACGCCGTAACAGTTGTGCCCCTATGCGCCTTAAAAATTTCAACGCACAGCTGGCAATCGCCAGCACGATTTTTGGCCTTATCGTCTGGGCATTTATGCTTCTGGTCGCCTTTATACTTTACGACATTACGCCAGACAATCTGCCGCTGGTTTTGCTCTGCAGCGCCAATGCTCTTCTTATGACCTTTACTGCACTTGGGATTGCTTTCCTGACAGGTCAGTTCATAAAAAACTACAACATTCAAAGTGCCGTTGCCAATGTGGTCTCACTCGGACTCTGCTTTCTGAGCGGTGTTTTTGTCCCTCAATATCTGTTGGGTGACACGGTTAAGGCCATTGCCAGCTTTACGCCAACTTACTGGTACATTAAAGCAAACAATGCCATTATCGGTTTGAAGAGTTTTAACATGGAAGCCCTGTCCCCTGTTTTCGCTGATATGGTGATTCTGACGGGCTTTATCATCGCTATCTTTGCAGTCGGCCTGATGATCAGCCGATACCGCCAGCTCAGCCGAAATTAAAAGAAGACGCCGGATTTTTATTCCGGCGCCTTCTTTTTTACCATCCTCTGTTGTAGGGGTTGAAGCAGTCTTCACAGACAATTTTACCTTCCTGTAGATGCATTTTATGTTCTGGAGCGCCCTCGCCGCAAAGCTCACAAAAGACCGTAGTAAAAATTCGGGCTTTTTCAGGAAGCTCAAATTTTGGCATTGAATAGTCAAACAGTTCATCAAGCGGCGCATTTAGCAGGTACTCCTGATATTCACTCTTACTCATCATTTCTTTTTTGCGGGCCTTCAGATAAATACGCAACTTCTCACCTGTGGCGCGGTTAAAAAACGAAAAAGCCTGCTTTCCTGTATTTCTGTATAAAAGGTTTCCCTTTCCAAAGGTACAGCCAAGCAAGGCCTGTATTGCATCCACACTGCAAGAGTCATTTTCTGCAACGCACACAATCTCTTCGTCCTCCGATGAGCCAATGCGCAGCATTTCCTTTGCCGCATCGCTGACGCGCACGCCAATAGCCAGCCCGGGACACTCGTGCCTGTGAAATTCAACAGCCTTTATCCATAATGCATTATTCATAACAATCACATCCTTTTTTTATAACAATTATACTATATTTTATGTTAAAGTCTCTTAAAAACATTAAAAACCGCATTCTTTTAACGAATGCGGTGAGTTAGATGAATTATTATTTTTTAACGCCGTACTTTAAAAGCGCTTTGCAGATCGCTAACGTCAATACCCCGGCAACAATCGCTTCTGGAACACCGTTAATACCGATAACCGCCAAAATGGCGCCATAAAGCGCTGAGATATCCATTTCCTTTGCGGATGCATAGCTCTGTCCAAAAAAGAAATAAATCATATTCATAACGAGCAGTGTGTTGGTAAGCGATCCGCCAACACCAGCACAGGTCAAGGCCAGAGCATCATTGTCCTTTACTTTTTTCAACCCCTTATAAATATAATAAGGAACAATCCCCACTAAAATTCTGGGTACAAAGCAAATAACAAGACTCCAGAAATTACCATCGTAGGTTCCCAGCGAATAGAATGGGGTAAATACAAAAGAAGTTACCGTTGGGTTAAAAGTATTGTTCACGAGACTGGTGAGACCAAAAACAAATCCTAAAAATGCTCCATACCTTGGGCCGAGTATAATACTTCCAATAATTACGGGTATATGGATAATGGTCGCACGGGTAAAACCCAGCGGAATGTATCCCAAAAACGGGACAACTGCCATCAGGACAATGATTGCCACAAAAAGTGACAATTGGACCAATTCCTTGGTCGTTCGTGTTTTCATATTCGATTTTCCTCCTGCTATCGTTCCAGTCGAGCCGGATACAATGCTTAATCGTGATTATTTTAACATGAAAAAAGATCACCTTTCAAGTCTTTTTTACCTAAACTGCATTTACGGAAGGTTTTATTTTTGATATAATCTCCTAGTAAATTTGAACGAAGGAAGTACACAAAAGATGAACTTAAAAAATAAAACAGTTATCCTTGGTGTCAGTGGCAGTATTGCCGCCTACAAAATGGCAAATGTCGCCAGCGCACTGGCGAAATGGGGATGTGACGTCCATGTCATTATGACACCCAACGCAACGGAGATCATTGCGCCGATGACCTTCTCCACTCTGACAGGCAATAACTGTATTGTCGATACCTTTGATAAAACCATTAATTACAACGTTGCACACGTCTCGCTGGCCAAACGGGCTGATCTGCTCATGATCGCTCCTGCCACAGCTAATGTGATTGCCAAGCTGGCGCACGGTCTAGCTGACGATATGCTGACCACAACCGCTTTGGCCTGCACCTGTAAAAAAATTGTTTCACCAGCCATGAACACCAACATGTTTCACAATCCGGTCGTTCAGGACAATTTAGAAATTTTAAGAAAATATAACTTTGAAATTGTTCAGCCAGACAGCGGAATCCTCGCCTGTAAGGATATCGGAGATGGCAAGCTTCCCAAGGAAGAAGTCCTGATCGACCATATTCTAAAAGAAATCGCTTTTGAAAAAGATCTTGCTGGAAAAAAAGTGCTGATAACCGCCGGCCCAACCTGTGAAGCCATTGACCCGGTCCGCTACATTACTAACCATTCCAGTGGTAAAATGGGCTACTCTCTGGCGCGTAATGCAATGCTGCGCGGGGCAGAGGTCACGCTTGTCAGCGGTCCAACAGCGCTGCGTCCAGTTCCTTTTGTAAATATGGTCAACATCGTTTCCGCAAAGGATATGTTTGAAGCGGTTAGCAGCCGGTCAGAGCAGCAGGATATTATCATCAAAGCTGCAGCGGTAGCAGATTATACTCCTTCCGATTATTCTGATGAAAAAGTAAAGAAAAAAGAAGGCGCCATGAATATCGCTCTCGATCGCACCCAGGATATCTTGGCCTGGCTGGGCGCAAACAGACGCCCGAGTCAGTTTCTCTGTGGTTTCTCCATGGAAACGCAAAACCTCTTGGAAAATTCTCAGGCCAAATTGATTCGAAAGAACGTTGATATGATGATCGCAAACAATCTAAAGGTAGAAGGTGCGGGATTTAGCGGGGATACGAATGTCGTAACCGTTATTACAAAAGACCGTGTCACAGAACTTCCAAAGCAGACAAAAGAGGATGTTGCTGGACAGATTCTTGACACGATTTTGGAATGCCTGCCATGACACCAACTCATCTCATCTCAGTGGCCATGGAAATCGGCGATATGCTTTTGGAAAACGGTGCAGAAATCTACCGTGTCGAGGACTCCATGCGCCGTATCTGCCAGGCCTATGGTGTGGACAACGCTGAAATTTTTGCAGTTCCTACCACCATTATCATCACAATCCGCGTCGGTGACGATCCCCCGCTGACACTGACTAAACGTATTTTCAGCCGTGGAACTGACCTGTATAAGGTTGAACGCCTGAATTCCCTATCCCGAGAAATGTGCGCAACTATCCCACCCTATGAGGAAGTTCAGAGACGTATCGAAGCGATTCGCCGTTTTCCTCCTTACTCCCTTATCAAGCAGGTGCTGGCTTTCTCCTTTGTGGCTTTCTTTTTTACGCTGCTTTTTAAAGGAACGCTATCAGATGCTTTTGCTGCACTTTTTATCAGCGCTTTAACAAAGGTGATCTTCAATGCTCTGGAAAAAATCAAAACTAATGCTTTCTTTGAAAATGTCATTTGCGGCGCTGTGATTGCGCTTTGTGCTCTGGGGTTTGTCCGTTCTGGACTTGCCGCTAATATGGACAAAATTATTATTGGTACCATCATGACTTTGGTACCTGGACTAGCCATCACAAATTCTATGCGGGATATTATCGCAGGCGATCTGCTGGCCGGCGTAACAAAAACGACAGAGGCTTTGCTGATCGGAGCCGGAATTGCTGTGGGGGCTGCTATTCCACTGACTTTCCTCCGTCCGTTTCTGGGGGTTTAGCTTATGGAAAGCGGTCTCTTACTCCAATGTTTTTATGCCTTTGCCGCCACAGTCGCCTTTGGCGTAGTCTTTAATATCCGCGGTCAGGCACTGGCCATCGCTGGCATTGGCGGCGCCTTGGGCTGGTTTTTGTATATAGGCCTGCATGGGTTTTTTATTAACGACATTCCCCAGTATTTTATCGCTACATTAGCGGTTTCCCTTTACGCCGAAATTATGGCAAGGCGTTTCAAAGCCCCAGCGACCATTTATTTGGCCGCCGCCCTCATCCCACTTGTTCCTGGAGGTGGCATCTACTACACAATGGAGCATTTCATCAATGGACGCGTGGATGATGCCATCAACACAGGTTTGCATACGCTTGGTATTGCCGGCGCACTCGCCATGGGGATTATTATCGTCTCCTCAAGTATCCGTATCTGGCTGAATATTCGGAAAGAATTAAAAAAACGCAAAAAAAAAGACTCTGTTCATTAAAAAACAGAGTCTTTTTTATTTTATGCTATTTTAAAAACTTTTCTCTTGATAAGCTTGAACGCTTCAGAAACAACGATAACCGATAAACCTAAGGTAATAATCTTGCCCCACATGCTTAGGGATAAAGGTACGGTGTTATAAAGAATTCCGCCAAACTGGGTGATGATTACCTGCAGCAGAAAGGTCAGGCCAAAAACCAGCAGCATCAGACGATTGCTGAAAAAATTTGAAAAGACGCTTTTATCTGTAAGCTCACGGCTGTTAAAAGCATTGAACAAATGCATGACCACAAAAAGTGTGAACAGAATGGTGTACTGTTCTCCTTCGGTGCCACCCAGAATATTGAACAGAGCCTGCATCATAAAAATGATTGACACAAAAATCCCATTGCAGGCAATACGTGAAAGCATACCTTTACTCACAATGTTGGAATCCCGGGAGATGGGCTGGCGGTTCATAAGATCGTCACGAATTGGTTCAAGGCCCAGCGTAAGGGCCGGCGGCCCATCCATAATAATGTTGATCCACAAAAGCTGAAGGGCAGTAAAAGGAGACTTTAGTCCAAGCAGAATACAGGACAACACCACGATAACCGATGAAAGGTTAACGGTAAGCTGAAACTGGATAAAACGCTGAAAATTCTCGTAGATCCCGCGACCCCACTGAACTGCCTTGACAATAGTGGAAAAAGAGTCGTCAAGCAGTACAATGTCACTGGCTTCCTTGGAAACCTCAGTCCCGGTAATCCCCATAGCGATGCCGACATCAGCATTTTTGATGGCCGGCGCATCATTTATGCCATCCCCGGTTACAGCAACTACATTCCCCATTTTCTTCAAGGCGTTGACCACACGCATTTTAACGACTGGAGTGCTTCGGGCAATAACTTTGATCCTTGGCAGCAGCTCGATGAGGCGTTCTTCACTCAGATCTTCGAGCTTATGAGCCTCAGCCGCCGCGTCACCAGGCTTCAGCAACCCCAGTTCATCGGCGATGGCGCGGGCTGTTACAATATTGTCCCCCGTCAGGATTTTCAGCTCGATTCCTGCTTTACGGCATCGGTTAACCGCTTCATAGACATCCTCACGCAGCGGGTCTGTAATAGCGACAAAACCATCAAAAATCATATCGGACTCAATATGTGTGCGGTGTTCTTCGTACTCCGTTATTGTCCGAAC
The DNA here is from genome assembly GCF_002441855.2 of Eubacterium maltosivorans. Taxonomy (NCBI): domain Bacteria; kingdom Bacillati; phylum Bacillota; class Clostridia; order Eubacteriales; family Eubacteriaceae; genus Eubacterium; species Eubacterium maltosivorans. The sequence continues at coordinate 750,166 of NZ_CP029487.1, forward strand.
ACCTGAAAGTGGTTTATGTGAAAAGGCAAGCACACGGCGGGCTTTTTTCTCAAAGCCTGTCATTTCCTTTTCAATCTTCTGGATATGTGCTTCCGAAAAAGGAACAGGCTGTCCATCAATCATAATATGGCTGCACTGGCTGATGATTTTTTCAGGACTTCCTTTAGAGTAGGCCATACTCCCATCTTTTTGTTCAACAATAGTCGTCATATTTTTTGTCTCAGAGGAGAATGGAAAAGCAAAAGTAATCTTGGCATTTTTACGCAGATCGCTGTAGGACGCACAGCGTTCCTCTGATTTTTCGTAGGCCATGATCAAAGCACATTCTGTCGGGTTTCCAATAAATTTGGGCTGGTTCCCCTGTTCGATATCCGCGGTACTATTGATGGTAAAATTTTGGATCAGGGTTTCATTATTAAGATTTTTTGGCGTAATCAGATGCCCGTCTGAATAAATATCTGTAACCGTCATGCGATTTTCTGTCAACGTGCCGGTTTTATCCGAACAGATCACGTTAATACACCCAATAGTTTCACAAGCGATCAGCTTTTTAACCAGAGCGTTTTGTCTGGCCATTTTAATGATATTAATGGACAGCGAAACCGCCACAATGGTTGGAAGCCCCTCAGGTACCGCTGCAACGATCAAAACAATACTGGTAATAAAAGCTTCAGATACGGTATCCAGATTAAAGGTACCCGTTGAAGCAAAGATGATCAGCTGAATAATAAAAACAATAGCTGCTGCGGTTGCACCCAGAATTGTAATAAGCTTTCCTAATCGGTCCATCTTCTCCTGAAGCGGTGTGGAGCCTTTTTCTGTTTTGGAAAGTTCTCGCGCGATACTTCCAAACTCGGTGCCATCTCCCACCTCAGTCACGATCATAGTGCCGCTGCCTCCGGTTATAAAGCACCCGGAGTAGAGCATATTGGCACGTTCGGCCACTGGGGTCTTGGGGTTATCATAAACCAGCTCCGCTTCTTTTTTAACCGGCAGGCTTTCTCCCGTCAAAGAGGATTCGTCGACTCTCAGCCCCAGCGACTCGATCACACGACCATCAGCAGGAATCATATCACCGGTAGCTACCTCCATAATATCTCCGACCACCAGGTCTTTTTGGGATATCAGGGTAATGCTGCCGTCCCGCATAACCTTAACCTGTACATCCTCATTAATCTGGTTTAAGGCTTCAAAAGCCTTTTCGCTCCGTCCCTCCATAATGACGGTAACACCGACTGCCAGAAAAATAGCAGCGAAAATACCGATACATTCAACGAATTCGGTCTGTCCTCCGGTAAAATAGCGAACAAAATTAACACCCAGGGTAATTGCAGCTGCCACTAGCAGCATAACAATCATCGGTTCTGTTGCCGCATCCCATATCTTTTTAAAAACAGATTTTGGCTTTCCTTTGGTGAACGCATTAACCCCATACTTTAAACGGCTGGTTTCGATCTGGTTTTTCCTTAATCCCAATTCCGGATCGACATCTAGCCGTTCAAGCGTCTGACTTGTCGTTTCTAGAAATGCTTTCATCAACGATACTCCTTTTTAAATTTTTATCCTGTTAAAAGATTGTACAGGAATCACAAATTTCTCAGAAATTTGTATTTGTCTCGGCGCCGATCTTATTTGAGGCCAATTTTAATAAAAAATAGGCCAACATCAAAAAAGAGACCTCCAGCGTATTCTAAAAATACGCTAAAAGTCTCATTACCTTTGAATAAATAAAGGCGGTAAAACCAGGCGCCCCGCACCAGTATGTTGACTTTACCGTTTCAACTACTCCCTTTTAACACTATCAATTATATCGGAGGTATCAGACCGTGTCAAGTAGATTTGCAAGTAAAATTTTTTTAATCGCCAAAACATCCAAATCTCCCTGAGTTTCGCAGACCAATACCTCCAGGCCTGTCATCGCTTCAAGGACCCTTTTATTATCACAATGTATGGCAGAATCGTTGTCAAACCTGTTCAGCACAATACAGCGTGCGTTTATTTCCAGATTTTTGGCATATTCCAGAGTTAGAAGCGTGCTGTTAATGGCCCCAAGACCTGCATTTGCAACAATCACGATATCTAGCGCCAGAGCTTTTATTACATCCGTGAGCATAAGCACCGTTTCTTCTAAGCTTAAGGGACAGATAATGCCGCCGCTCCCCTCCATCACCACATAGTCATAAATCGAGACCGCTTTGTCAAAATCCCGCAGTATGGGTGCCAGTGTAATATTCTTATTCTCCATCTTCGCCGCAAGGTGTGGTGACGCCGGATAATCAAGTATTGTAGTCACAGCCTGGTTAGGCTCACCTTTAAGTCCTGCAAAGCGGAATACATAGGCAGCGTCACCCGCGATTCTCTTTCCATCTTCAACCTCTGTGCCACTGAGCGCAGCTTTATAATATCCAGCATTTATGCCTTGCCCGATAAGTCCTTTAATAATTCTGGCGGTGATATAGGTTTTCCCCACATCTGTACCAGTGGCAGTAATAAATATTCCCTTATGCATTAGCTTTTACCTCAAATCCAATGGCTTTAATCATAGCGATATCCTCATTAGTCGCAATTCCTGCTGTGGTAAGCATATCTCCTGAAATCGCTGCGTTTACGCCCCCTTTCATCAGACGCTTTCCTTTATCTGGAAACAGTGCACGCCCCCCGGCCAAGCGAAGTTGTACATTGGGTAAAACAAAACGGAAGATAGCAGCTGTATGGATTATTTCATCATATGCAAGGCGGCCGTTTCCTTCAAGAGGCGTCCCAGGAATCGGATTTAGCACGTTGAGCGGCACCGATCTCACACCCAGCTGTTTCAGGGTAAAAGCCATATCAATACGATCCTCCATGGATTCACCGAGCCCAATAATTCCCCCACTGCATACCTCAAGCCCTGCTCTCTGGGCGTCTCTGATAACAGCCTTTTTATCCGAATAGGTATGAGTTGTACAAATCTTTGCAAAAAAATCTTCCGAGGTTTCAAGATTATTATGATAACGCGTTACACCGGATTTTCTAAGCTTTAACAGCGCTTCATAACTCAGAAGTCCATGCGAGGCACAGAGACCTATCGGAGTTGTCTTTGCAAGTTTTCTGTATATATGGCAGACTGCATCAAGCTCCTCATCTTCAAGCTGTTTTCCAGAAGTTACGATCGAAAAACGATGTACCCCCTGACGATAATTAGAGCTGGCGCTTTCTACCACGATTTCCTCCGGAAGAAGCGGATACTCCTCCACACAAGTGTTAAACCAGACAGACTGAGCGCAATAAGCGCAGTTTTCACTGCATCGTCCACTTTTTCCGTTGATGATAGTGCATAGATTAAAATCCATGCCGCAGAAATGTTCTCTAATCTTATCCGCGTATACAGCCAGTGCCTCAGCATTGGAAGTATACGCCAGTTCCAGCGCTTCCTCCCTGCTGATCTCATAACCCGATTTTATTTTTTCTGTTAAGGCTTTAATGTTCATCATATCCTCCTCAATAATGGCTTTACCTTGTGTGCCAGTCCAGCGCTAACAAAGCAGAGCAGGATATCCCCGGGAAGATCGAGGGGAAAGCAGGATAAAAGAACAATGCTCCACGGAGTCGGCTCCGTCATATAGAAATTAAGTATCATATACTTATAGACCACACCAATGGTGTAAGTAATCAAAAGGCCCCCGAAGGCAGCTAAAAGGTAGCGGCCATAGGTCTTCCCTCTCTGAAGAGTAAAACCTGTCACCCACGCTGCCAGGATAAACCCAAGCAGATAGCCAAAGCTTGGCCTGAAGATATATTGGATACCGCCGCCTGCTGCAAACACCGGGAATCCAGTAAGGCCCACTAATACGTAAACCCCCACCGACAATGCGCCGCGGACTGAGCCCAAAAGCATACCTGCCAGTAGCACAAACAGGAATTGCAGCGTAAAATAATCCATATAAGGTACGGGAATCTGTATAAAAGCGCCAATCGCCACTAGCGCGGCGAATAACGCACATTGAACCATGGAACGCGTTTTTGTCATCGTTGTTTCCATCTTTTTCTCCTAAGCTTTAATTAAAAAAAGTATAAAAGAAAAAGCTCCTATTGTCAACCTTGTTTTAAGGTATAGTTGACAATAGGAGCTCCATATTACTTTTTGACATTCTTTTTTCTGGCTCTTTTCTTTTTCTTTCGAACCGTGTAACCAAAGCTGCCTAGCTTTTTCCCAAGCTCAAAGTATTCGCCGTGAGCATAACTTATGAGCTGTGCTTTATCCAGATGCAGCTTTCCTCTTTCATCCAGATACTGTTCATCAACATTAACTGCCAGGATATCCGCTAAAAACATGTCATGAGAACCGAGAGGGATTATTTCTGTCACACGACACTCAAGGCTCACAGGGCTTTCCTCAATCATAGGGCAGCCCAGTTGTACAGCAGGCTCCTTTGTCAGTGCCATTTTTTCAAACTTATCGAAATCCCGGCCTGAGCGCACGCCGCAGAAATCCGTGGCTTTCACCAGGGGTGAAGTCGTCAGATTGATAACAAATTCTCCGGTTTTTTTTATAATATTATAAGAATAGCGCTCTGGCCTTATAGAAATATAGGTCTTAGGTGGATTCGAATTGATAATACCCGTCCAGGCTATGGTTAAAATGTTGGATTCCTCCATGCTGCCGCAGGATACCATTACAGCTGGCACTGGTGCCAGCAGGGTAGCGCCACGCCATTGTGCTTTACTCATCTTTAAAATGTCCTTTCACTCTATTGTGCTTTTAGTATAACCATCCTGTTATATAAAAGTCAAACCATGTTCCCAAAAATCTGGAATTTAATGTGTCAGCGTCTCAAAGACTGTCTTGACCTTGGGGACAACATAATGGCTTCCACCACGATCCTTGACATCCTCGACCATACTGATGACCATAAGCTGCTGTGCACTTGAAGAGTCAGCGGTAAAGGCATTAAACCAGCCAAGCTCTGTCCCAGAAGTATCTTCCTGGGATGTCTTGATCTCTGCGGTCCCTGTTTTGCCGGCAATGCTCAAGCCGTCAATCTGAGCCTCATGGCCTGTACCCGCTGGACTTTCCACTACCTGTATCAGGTCGTTACGAATGGTATTGCTCACCTCTTTTGTCAAAATCTGCGTCTTCCAATATTCAGCCTGTGCGTTGTCCTTGTATTCGATATAGGGCTTGACCATACTGCCATCATTAACAAAGGCCGAATAAATCGAAGCCATATGCAGCGGGTTCACCAGAACCTGTCCCTGCCCAAAACCGCTGGCCGCCAGCTGCGCTTCACTGTCGAAGGCGCCGCTGTCAGAAATCTGAGATGCTGTCATATCAAGCTCAAAGGGAAGCGTCTCGCCAAACCCCATTTTCTTTAGCGCTTCAGCAAATCGATCCCCTCCGATTTTCAAGGCTGCCTTGGCAAAATAAATATTATCCGAATAGATAAGGGCGTTCTCCAGATTTGTCGGCCCTCTGTATTCCTCCAGTGTAGTGATATTAAAATCTCCCCAGCTGCTGTCCTTCTGCCAGACAAGACCACTTTCGCCAAAGTCCTCATCCGCCGTAAAGGCACCGGTTTGCAGACCAGTGGAACCAGTCACCGGCTTAAATGAGGAACCAGGCGCATAGGTAGCCTCAAAACGGTTAAGCAGTGGATTTGCCGGGTCGGCATTCATACTCTGCCACTGTTCATCGCTTAGCCCCAGTATAAAAGTATTAGCATCGTAGCTCGGCGTACTGACAAGAGCCAGTACCTCACCGGTTTTGGGATTAATGGCCGCCGATGCACTTTTATCCCCTGCAAACTGGTTATAAAGCGCACTCTGTAAATTCGCATCGATAGTCGTTTTGATATTTTCTCCGCTGACCGCTGCTTTCTCCAGGATGGCGATGGTCTTCACCTCACCATTATTTTCTGTATAACTAATGGAGATGGTTGCCCCTTCCTGACCCCTTAACCGCTTGTCATAAAGTCTTTCAAGACCACTCTTTCCGATAACGCTGGACTCAGTATATCCCTGATCCTTTTTTTCCTCAAGCTCTTCGGCGCTGATCCCCTGTATATAACCTGTGAGCTGCGATGTCTTTTCACCATAGGGATAGACCCGGACCATTTTATCATTGATCATAACGCCCGGTATCTGCAGCAGTGCAGCCTCAAGCTCTGCATTGCCAGCAGCCACTGTTTTTATAGGGACAAAGGTTTCATCGGTTACCCATCCCTCAGATAGGGCAGTCTGAATATTTTCAGTTGTTATTTCGAGAAACTCTGCAACCTTTGCTATATCTGCCTCTCTGGTTTCCGGATTTATTTTTCCAGGAACCAGACCTACAGAGGAAGCCACGCCGGTTGTGGCCAGAAGATTTCCATTACGATCCTCAATATTTCCCCGGTCTGCGGCATCGGTGCTTACATTGACCTTATCCCCATCCTGCAGCGCCGGCAGAATGACTGAAGAATCCCAAACGATCTGATAGGGTTTAAACATACCGTCTTTTTTTAAATTCACAAAGTTCAATTCTTTAAGTGTTCCCGCTACTGTATCCATCGAAGAATCGTAAGTTACCCTTGTATATTTGGAATCAATTTTCTCTGCGTTCTGTATCTTTGTAATGGTCAGGTTCTGTGCTTCGATACCTTCATATATGTTTTTGTTCCGCTCAATAAATTTTTCTTTAGAATAGCTGTCTTGGCTTTCATCACTGATCAGACTGTACATTTTTTCATAATCACGCTGATTGACTGCATCGATATAAGTGTTTAAAGCTTTCTCAGGGGTATTGTTCATATTAAAAATAATAATTGCCACAATACACAGTACAAGCACTGCCCCGATAAGCCCCAGTAGCATCCGCAGCCTCTTTTTGTCCATTGTCTTCCCATACTCCGTATTCATTGTTTTTTCCCTTCTTTAAAAAACATAATACATATGTTTCCATATGAAGCCGATTACCTCTTCCTAAAATGATTATATCACATTTTATGGTTAAGTTTAAGAATTTTCGGTATAATAATAAGCGTAATGCCTTATAGCATTAATAAACCATCCCAAGGAGGTCTTTACAATGACATATCAACTGGAAGAAAACCGCATTCTGGCAACTGATGAACACGGCACCGAATTGGGTGAATTGAATTTTACTCAAAATGGTGATGAGTGGATCATTACACATGTAGGCGTATCTGTCGCCGCACGCAGAAAAGGGCTCGGCGGTGCTTTAGTCCAAAAGGCTGTTCAATATGCCAGAGACAAGCATAAAAAAATCACCCCGCTCTGTTCCTTTGCTGTATCCGAATTTGCAAACAACCCGTCCTACAAGAGTGTTTTGGCCGAATAATGAATAAAAAGCCTGCCGTTGTATGCTTCTACAACGGCAGGCTTTTGTATTTCATGGTTTTAATGATTTATGATAAACGGTATCCATTAAAACACCCTTACAGTACTCAAAACGTTCCTCATCAATGGGGTCAGGGTAGGTCATAACATAGAGCGGCAACTCAGGCATGCCTGGTTTCAAAGGCGGTTGATAATACTCGTACTGGTTAAGATGAAAACCCAAATTTTTATAAAACTTGATCCGGCGCTTGGCATCCTCCTCATTGGGGTGCTCTACCTCTAAAAAGATCATCCGGTCATTTTCTTTAAAATATTCTTTGAATATCCGGCTTCCAATACCACCACCTCTTGCCTTTTCAGACACCGCGGCGTGTTCGATAAAATCAAAATCATCAAAAACCCAGACGCCTAAAAGTGCAATGGTTCTGCCCATATCGGTCCGTTTGATCAACAGTTTATAATCGGGCTGTTCTAAAAGTGCTTTCTGTCCTTCATAGGAGCGTTTTTCAGTATCTGGAAACGAAGCGTCTAATATCTCAAAGGCCTCATCAAAGGACGTCTCATCGGCTGTTTCAAAAAAGCTTTCTTCAGTCATCATTTTCCCCTTATGTATTTACAAAATTATAACATTTATTACAGTATAACGAGGGATTATTAAAAACCCCTTAAATCCAATAGAATATACAACATTCAAATTTTACATGGTCTATGATATAATTGATTCAAACCTAAGGAAAGGAAGTCATTAATGCTAAAGCGTTTATTTAAAGCACTCCTGCCGCTGTTGATGGTTGCACTTCTGATAACAGGCTGCGGCAGCACATTACCAACGGGTACGGATATCACTGGTGGCAGTGTCTCACAAATTACAGAAAACGGTGCCTACACCTCCAAGGAGGATGTTGCGCTTTATATACACACTTACCAGAAGCTGCCCTCCAATTTTATTACTAAAAAAGAAGCTCAAAAGCTGGGCTGGGACAGTCAGAAAGGAAACCTGGATAAGGTGGCCAAAGGCAAAAGCATCGGCGGAGACCGTTTTGGAAACTATGACAAAAAGCTGCCTGAGGCTAAGGGACGTACATGGAAGGAATGTGATATCAACTATGAAGGCGGCTACCGTGGCGCGGAACGAATTATCTACTCAAGCGACGGTCTGATTTATTATACAAACGATCATTATAACAGCTTTGAAGAAATTATATTTTAAAGGAGCGATTGAGCGTGAGAAGTATTACCCTTGACGGTCAGTTTATGGATACCATCCAGACTGCCCATACATATATTGAAAAAAAGCTTGAAATCCATGATTATTACGGCAAAAACCTCGATGCTCTCTGGGATGCTCTCACAGGCATCGCTACCAGTACCAGACTCGAAATAATTCATTTTAATGCCGCCGAAGCTCATCTGGGCCCTTACGCTGAAAAGCTGCGGCAGGTGTTAATGGACGCTGCTGTGGAAAACACATTTTTGCAGGTTGTATTTTTATAAAGAAAGGTTGTGAAAGCATGAACTGGAATGACAATGTAGAGCTCTTTATCCCCTCTAGTATCACTTCATCCATCGTCAATATTGATGGCAGTATTGAGGCTCCAGAACCCCAGGAATACACCACGGAAAGCCTTCCCAGAAAAATCAGGAACGGCCACGAATATATCATGGTCACTCTGCGCGACCACAGCATGTTCGACCGTTACTATAAAGATGATATTCTAAATATCTGCCTTCAGGAAAACTGCAGTGATGGCCAGGACGCCCTGGTTCTTCTTGAAAACGGAAACGTGCGGCTGCGCCGGGTCTATATCGTGGAGAATACAATCATCCTGAAGCCCCTTAATATTGAGTTTTATAAAGAAGAGACCTATCCCAAAGAAACAGTGAAAATTTTAGGCGTTGTGGAAGGCGCCGTCCGTATTAACTAAAAAAGGCCGTTTAAAACGGCCCCGCAGGAGATGCACAATTGAGTGTGTCTCTTTTTTATTCAGTTAGTTCAACGCTTTTTTTATTTCTTTAATCATTGCCATAGGCAGCTCTGTAATATTATTGACCTCCAGCTCGTTATGCGAGTTTTTAAACAGATATTGAGCAATACAGATTTTATCATCTTCAGATGCCCTCTGAATCCGCTCGATCACCGGTGTTGTTGTAAAGGCAGCATATGCGGGATACGGAATGACTTCACCAGCTCTTATAATAGCCATCATTTCGCCATAATAACGATCAGGATCAATACAGGCCTTCTTCATGGGCTTGTCAACACGTTCATAATCTTTTTTATCCATTACCCTTCCTCCACACTTCATAATGATTATAAATTATATCACAAATTTACCCATTGGGCAAGGTAACCTTAACACACACCCGTTTACAGAGGGACCCGACAATATCCTTGATCTCCTCGTTGCATGCCTCACTTTTTAAACCTTAAAAAATACTTAAACATTCATTATGCCTGTGTTTTATGGGTAGATTTATTCCTACATGATGTATTCATTATGGAATATAAGTGATTTCAAACCATGAAAGCAGGTGTTTTTATGTCAGAACGTAAAATAACCAAAACAGTAAAAGGGCAATATGCCATTGATGGGGCGGGTGTCCATCTGGTAAGAGTATTGGGCAATAATGACGTCCAGGATTTTGATCCGTTTTTAATGCTGGATTCCTTTGATTCTAAAAATCCAGACGATTATATAAAGGGCTTTCCCTTCCATCCCCACAGAGGAATTGAAACAGTCACCTATCTTATCGAAGGAGATATTGAGCATCAGGACAGTCTTGGCAACAGGGGCTCCATCAAATCTGGCCAAAGCCAGTGGATGACTGCAGGAAGTGGTATTCTCCATCAGGAAATGCCGCAGCCTTCGGATCATATGCTGGGGCTTCAGCTCTGGATCAACCTTCCAAAAGATGAAAAAATGGCTGCTCCCGCTTATTTTGACATCACAGGTGACATGATCAAGAAAAAAGCAAGTGATACGGCACTGGTCCGTGTAATCTCCGGTGAATATGAAGGCGTCAAAGGTGTAGAACCTCGTCACATTCAGGCGACTCTTTACGATGTTACAGTAAATGCTGGAAAAACTTTTACCCTCCCCACCAAAACGGAAGATAATGTCTTTATTTTCCTGATTCAAGGAGACGCCGTGATCGAAGGAAAAAACATTGATGAAAAGACAGCGGTGTTGTTTGGCTCCGGTGATTCCATCACTGTTAAAGCCCCGGATGGACAGGATTCCCGATTTGTCTTTTTCTCTGGAAAACGGCTTGATGAGCCTGTGGCCTGGGGCGGTCCCATTGTTATGAACACTCGTGAGGAGCTCATGCATGCTTTTGAGGAGCTAGAGGAAGGTACCTTTATCAAGCACGAAGCTATCCGTTAACCTTAAATGTGAAAAGTGTCGGCAGCACTTAAATGCCGGCACTTTTTTTATTTAAAAATCCTTCTTCCGCTTTCCTGTCCTGTGTATCATGACTACCGTGAACAATAAAACAAGAACCAGAACCATCAGGGAAATGACAGGGTTATAATAATTGTATTTCGCCCCGGAGCTCTGATAATCAATGAGGCTGAGGCCCGCTGTTAACGGCCACAGATTCACGAGGGTGGGGCTGTTCGCTGCCATAATTCCCAAAAATCCCATAAAAAAAGCAATGACGGTGCTGGCCAGATACCCTTTTCTGAAATAGGCCGTAACAATAAAAAGCGGCAGCATGGCAATAAAGGTCGTGAACCCAATGACCGTAAACTTATAAAAGTAGCTGAGCAACAGAAGAACCGTAATACTCTCACCTACACCCAGCATAAAGGCCGCACCAATGGTCATGATATACTCTAAAATTACCAAAAACTCAGTGACAACGGCGATAATGATAAGTTTGGCTGCCAACAGTTTTGATTCTGAAACTGGCACCATTAATACTGCGGGCATGGTACGGTCTGTGAGCTCTCGTTTTAAAATAAAACCACCGATAAGTGTAATGGTAAAGGGCTGGAGCAGGGTCAGCCCATCCCAGAGCACAAAATCAGCTATTCCTGGAAAGTCTATGCCATAAAAACGCATGCTCCATGCTTGATACACTGCGATCATCACAGTTCCGAGAGTGGTAAATACCCCTAAAATCAGAATATTATAGCGTTTAAGTTTGAAAAATTCTACCTGTATTAAAGTACTCATACCATTCCTCCTAATTTTCCTGCTGTTTATAAATGAAGATAGCCAGTCCGATCGAAACCAGAGCCACTGCAATCAGGCAGGCGAGCGATACCCCAGCTGGGTACATGAGATAATGATAAAAGTCAATGCTCTCCTGGGGCAGCTTTTCAATATTCAGGTTGTGCTGCATGATAACAAGCTGAAAAACCGCCATCATGGGAAACATGACCTTTACGCCGACTAAAAGAACCGAGAAACTGCTGATAGCGTAAATAAAAGATATAATCACCGCAAAGATATATCCCTTTTTAAACAGCAATATGAGCGTAATCATAGGGGTGATGGCTAAAAATACAAATACAGCCAGCATCAGCGTATCCTGCACTGCGGTTATTCTGAATTCTGCCAGTCCGCCATTCAGCAGAAAAAAACTCAGAAAGATGCAGACCAGCAGCCCCAAAACACAGTAGGCAACAGATAAGATCAGCAATACTGTCATCTTGGACAGAACAAGAGCTGTTTTACTCACAGGAACCATAATGATATTCTTGAGAGTATCATAATCTTCTTCTCTGTAAAACAGGGTAGCTGCCGCGATACACAGCACACAGGGCAAAAATAACAGACCTCCGTAAACCAGCATGCCCTGAAAGAGGTTTTGAAAGCCCAGGTTATCACGGATACACACCACACACCATGGCAGCGGCACCAGCAAAGATGCCAGCAGTGTCAAAATGATAAATTTCTGCCGTTTGATTTTCATAAATTCGGCCTGGATCAAGTTAAGCAATCCCCTCACCTCCGGTGATCTTTTTAAAATAATCCTCGAGGGTCTCCTCACACAAATCGGATCGGCTCACAGCTATTTCATTCATCATAAAAGCTTTATTAATCTTTGCGATATCCTGACTTGTGTCCAGCACCCTCAGGCTGTGGTCATCCTCGATAACATAATGTGTGATTCCCAAAAACTGTTCAAGCACTCTGGCGGCCTTAGCCGTCGAGGAGACTTTAAAGGCAATATAGCATTCATTCTTTTTCTGCAGAGCTGCCAGACTGTTTTCCTCCAGAAGAACACCGTTGTGGAGTATGCCAATATCGTCGGCCAGAAGAGCAATTTCGGGTAAAATATGGCTTGATATTAAAATGGTTTTTCCTCGTTCCTCGCTTAAAAACCGAATGAATTTCCGGACTTCGGCAATGCCGATAGGGTCCAGTCCATTGGTTGGCTCATCGAGAATCAAAAGCTCTGGATCGTGTATGATGGCATTTGCAATTCCGAGGCGCTGCTTCATGCCCAGTGAATATTTTGAAAAAAGCTTTTTATCATTATAGGGAAGTCCAACAAGCTCCAGCGCCTCCTTAACCGCATTTGGGCTTACTATCCCCCTAAGCTTGGCAAATACATTTAGGTTTTCTGTCCCCGTAAGATTAGGATAAAATCCAGGGGCTTCAATAATCGCGCCAATACGAGGATAAATGTCTTTCTGACGCGCCCCGACCCCCTGGCCAAAGATTTCAATTTCTCCCTCTGTTATATGGGTAAGACCCATCATCATTTTCATAATTGTTGTTTTTCCCGCGCCATTTCGGCCCAAAAGGCCATAAATTTTCCCATTCCTTACATGAAGGTTAACGTGGTCTACAACGGTTTGCTCACCATAGGTTTTGGTTAAATCCTTTGTCTGAATGATCAGTTTATGCATCTGTTTTTCTCCTTTTCTTTTGCTGCTTTTCAGTATAGGAAAAACAGCTTGTACATTCATTACCAAAACCTTGCATTTTTCTAGTTTTTAGCATAAAGGCAGGATAACTGTAAAAACAGTGCCCTGATATAAAACACTGTCTGCCTGAATGGTCCCTCCATTTGCCTGAACCAGTTCCTTTGTAATGGCCAGCCCAAGACCGGTGCCCGCGCCGCTTCTCGACGAATCGCATTTGTACAGTCGCTCAAAAATATGGGAAAGCTGATCATGAGCAATACCGCTCCCATTGTCTTTTACCCAGAGCCTTACGCTATTTTTACACCTCTCGATACCGATTTCAAGCGAAGAACCCCCACTGTGCTTTACGGCATTTTGGACAAGGTTATTCAGGATACGGTTCCATGAACGCGTATCAAGCCTGACCTGGTATTCTTCATCTGGGATATGGACTGTGTAGTCAAGATTATTTTCTTCAAATAACGGAATCCAGTCGATAAGCCCATTCCTGGTGAGCTCACATATGTCCTGCTCCTCAAAAGAAAAAGGGTATTCCCTTGACTCCAGCTTGAACCAGTCAAAAAGAACGTCTACATAATCTTTAAGATCATAAGCCTTTGACCAGACAATGCCCAGATACCTTTTCCCCTCCTCAGTTTCTGTCTTTTCGCTGTTTAATACGTCCAGATAGCCGATAAGAGAAGTGAGCGGAGTCCGGACATCGTGGGACAAATTGGTCATCAGCTGTCGGTTTGTCCTTTCAATTTTCTTCAACGAAGCAATTTCACGCTCACTGTTCATGACAATTTTATTGATTTTATAGCAAAGTTCTGCGGTCATATCCCCCTTTCTCGCTAAAATCCGGCGATTTAAATTGCCTTTCTCAATTTCATCAAGAATAATACCGGCCTTTATCATCTGCTTTTTGACCTTAAAAAGCCGGATGCCCAGGGTCAAAACAGCTGCAATGAGCATCAAACACAGAACTGTCAAAACTGTGATGTTCATAAAACAGCCTCTTTATTAAAACGATAACCCACACCCCAGATCGTTTGAATATAGCTTGTTTCCTGATCTTTTTTCTCAATCTTTCTGCGCAGCTTACTGATATAGGCCATCATATTCCCATCATCAAAGGCATACTCCTCTTGCCATATCTGTATATAGAGCTGTTTCTTGGTAAAAACCTGTCCAGGATTTTCTGCCAGAAAGCAGAGAAGATCAAATTCTTTGTTTGTCAACGCAATCTTTTTTTCCTGTATGCTGACACTTCTTTCCACCGGATTGATTAACAGACCTCCTTTAAAAGCAAGTCTACTCTCTTTGCATGGGTTATCATGATTTAAGATGGTATAGCGCCGAATCAGGGATTCCACACGGGCCATGAATTCATTAATCGAAAAGGGCTTTGTGAGGTAGTCGTCTGCGCCGCTTTTCAGGCCTAGTATTTTATCATTTTCACTGTCTCTGGCTGTCAGCATCAGCACTGGTGTACTTTTTGTTTTTCGAATCTCGGTAAGAACGTCAAAGCCACTCATCTCGGGCAGCATCACATCCAGTACAACCAGTGTGGCCTCTTTCTCTTCCAGACGGTTTAATCCCGTGGCACCAGTGTGCACAGCACATACCTCGTATCCATCTCGTTCAAGACATCTTAAAAGCAGAGAACAAAGCTCCACATCATCGTCGATTATCAATATTCTTTTACGCATTCATTTTCCCTTCCTTATTCATTAAGCTTAATTTCAGTATAATCCTGTCTCTCATGCCAGACAACTTAAAAATTCTTAAATTTAACCAACAGATTTATTAAAATTTTAATGCTTTTAAACAGAAACCTCTGTTACTTTTAAACTAAATTGGTTATACTAAAACCATACGTTAGTTAAAAGGAGGCCCCTATGAAGGATCAAGAAATTGAAAAAGTCCAACAGGATAAAGAACCTGAAAAAAAGAGCAATTTAAAAACAAAAATCATCTTATACGTTGTGGGAATCGCCATTATTTTTGTCATTGGAATGGTTGTTGGCATTCGTTTCAGCTTTGCTGTCCAGTCCTCTGTTTTTTACTTGCAGCGAGCATTCACATGGCTTATCTTTATTTTAGTCATCCTTGCCATTATTGCCATTCCCATCGGCTGGAAAGTTTATAAGTATCATAAAGAAAAAGAGAAAAGCCAATAGTGTCAGACTTATTTGCTTTGTTCTGCTTCGTTTTGGGTATGATTTATTCATACTATAAAAAAGGAGTGTACGGACATGGACAAAACTGTATTTTTAAAGGAATACCTCTCTGACCAGATGGCAAAGAACGCGTTTAACGAAAATGGACAGATGGAGATAAATATTTTTGAAATCTTTTCACAAAAGGATGTACAGCAGGCAGCCCAAGCCCTTGGATGCCAAATTGATAATAATAATACGCCTATTGGCAGCTTTTGGATTTATGATCATCAGCAAAAGAAGTCTTAATAGGCTTCTTTTTTTCTGCATGAAAAAAAGCTGCGCGGCCGCGCAGCTTATATACCGTAAGGTTTATTCTTTTTCGTCTTCTTCCAGAGCTCTTGCCCCAAAGAATTTTTTATCTTTGTCATTGCCTTCCATACCCTTACCGTCATTGGTTGGGCGTTCCTTTTCACTGGCACGCTGTTCAATAACGCCTTCGCCGTCGTTAGTTGGTTCAATTCTTTTATCATCTTTCATAATGAGTTCCTCCATTAATAATTGTTAACTATTGTTTACCCGATTTTTATGTCTCCTTATCACTTCTCTCAAATGTTCAAGCTTTTTTTCAGAATCGAGAAAAGCTTTAATAAACCTAAAAGGAAAAGCTCTATTGTCGCTTTAAAAAGTGAATGGGTATCCAATTAATATAAATTTTAAAAAGAAAGGCGTAATATTATGAAAAGTGAAAAAGAAAATCAGGTAAACATACAAACTCAGGAACCGCAAAAAGGCTATTATATCGATGATTCCACTAAAAATGTTTCACCTGAACCTGTAATGGAAAATCCGGAATATCAGGGCAGCGGAAAGCTTAAAGACAAAGTCGCTGTCATTACTGGCGGAGACAGCGGAATCGGTGGCGCCGTAGCAATTGCCTTTGCCAAAGAAGGCGCAAAGCTCGCCATTCTATATCTGGATTCCGATGATGACGCTGCCGCCATTGTCAGGCGCGTGAAAGAGCTGGGCGCAGAAGCCCTCTCCATAAAGGGAGATGTCGGTGATGACGCTTTTGTAAAGAAAGCCGTGAGCAAGATTATTGAGCAATATGGCCATATTGATGTATTAATAAACAATGCTGGCGAACAGCACGTAGCAGAGAGTATTACTGAGATTTCACCAGCCCAGCTTGACCGAACATTCCGAACAAATATTTTCAGTATGTTTTACATGGTCAAAGCTGTCCTGCCTCATCTCAACAAAGGGGCTGCCATTGTAAACACAACCTCTGTAACAGCATACCGCGGGAGCTCTACTCTTCTGGACTACTCTGCCACAAAGGGCGCCATCGTCTCCTTTACCCGGGCGTTGTCGAGCAATCAGGAGATTCTTGGTAAAGCGATTCGTGTAAACGGCGTTGCTCCCGGGCCGATCTGGACACCACTTATCCCGGCCACTTTCAGCAAGGAGCATGTTAAACGGTTTGGCAAAGATGTCCCGCTTGACCGGCCCGGTCAGCCCTACGAACTGGCACCGGCTTATGTCTATCTTGCCAGTAATGACTCAAGCTATGTAACAGGACAGGTAATTCATGTAAACGGCGGCGAAGTCGTCAATGGATAACTTTGACTGATTAAAAAGGCCAGCACAGGCTGGCCTTTTTTACGCAAAAAAATACCCCTCAGTCACACTGAAGGGTATCACAGAGATCTCTTCGATCCCACCGCTCTTTAAGCGGCTATTTTTAATTTACCCCGATGGGAGTCTTTTTAATCATATGCCTCCTCTATTTTATGAATCTGTTCATAGAGATAATCATTGACTGGCGTTTCAAAGCTGTGTTTTTTCCCAAGCTTGCAGATGGTTCCTGAAAAAAGGTCCACCTCGGTTTTACGATGCGCCTTGGTATCCTGCCGCATAGAGGGCATTCCCTCAGGGTTCAGACTATCCAAAACCCGCAGCCACTCCGCAATGTCCGCTTCTGTCAGACAAACTCCCTCGTAAGCCGCCGCTATCCGAGCTTCTTCCATAGCCTTCAGCATCAGATCTCTGGCCTCGCCCTCTTTCTGAAGCCCTCCGTAATTTGTCTCAAAAACCGCTGCGGTCTGGTTGACACCAGTGTTCAGCATGAGCTTGTTCCACAGACAATAGTGAATATCGCAAGGAATTTTATAAGGAATATCGGCCGTCTCCAGTATCTTTGCAACAGCCTGCAGTGGCGCTGTTCTGGTGTTATCCTGGCTCCCCAGCAATAAAATGCCACCGTTATCGTAGTGGACATCAGAGCCCTCTTTCACTGCGTCCATCCCCTGAGCCACGCAATAAAGCAAATGCTCCTGCCCAAAGGCCTCCGCAATCACCTCTTCACTGGCAATGCCATTGAGCAATGAAATAATCATGGTCTCTCTGCCCACAAAATTACGGATACTTTTCACTGCCTGGTCGATTCCGGTATATTTTACCGCGACAATAATAAGGTCCACAGTTTCGGTTTTCATTGTATCCTCAACATAGCGAAAGTCACAGATCTTTCCATTACAGGTAAAAGGGGTTTTCTTGTAACGCGCAGTACGTTCTTGATCCGCGATGAAATAAACACGTTCATTACCAAAAGCTTCGGTCAGGCGGCTTCCATACAGCACGCCCAGTGCACCGGCGCCGATTAATGCGATTTTATTTATTTTCATTTCTGCCTCGTGATGTTTTTTTATTTATTATCCCATATTCCCAGAAACAAGTCCAATTTAAGCATAAAAATAGAAGCAATTTGTCTGCTTCTATTTTCTTTCTTTGCCATATATATACACCTTTTTCACTTGGAATAATCCATGCTTTATTAAAATTTCAGATTATTAGTGTGTTTGGTTTTAAAGGAGCGACTCCGGGTAAATTACTTATATACATTATCGAAAGGATTGATTATAATGTCTGAATTATTTAAAAAAACAAACCCAAAACGTTTGGCTGCCTGTTTAGCCGTCCCTTTGGCTCTTGGCTCTGTTGTCGGCAAGGCTATATCTAAAGATGTAAAAGAATATTCTGAATTGGATAAGCCCAGCTTTGCACCGCCTAAATGGGCATTTCCAGTGGCCTGGACAACCCTTTACGCATTGATGGGGCTTGCAAAGTACAAGGCTCTGGAAGCCGCAGACGATGAACAGGAAATGGCTATTCACAAAGCAGACGGACTCCAGCTCAGTCTTAACTTTATCTGGTCTTTTCTGTTTTTTAAATTTCATTTAAGGGGTGCAGCTCTGATCGAAATGTCTATTCTCCTCTTGACAATTCTCTATACTGCTAAAGAATACGCCAAGGTAAGTAAAACGGCCGCAAGGCTTATGCTGCCATATATTCTCTGGGTCTCTTTTGCCCTCTGCCTGAACGCCTCGGTATGGCATAAAAACAAATAACTCTCTGATAAAGTAAAAAACAAGGTACCAGATTTATCCGGCATCTTGTTTTTTATTGTCCTTTTATTACCAGTGCATATAGTTTAAGGGATCGACGTAGTTTCCATTAACCAGGAAACTTAAATGAAGGTGATTACCGGTGGAATTACCCGTTGTACCGACACCGCCGACATGTTCACCCTGACGTACAAACTGACCTTCAGAAACAGCAATACTGCTTAAATGACCAAGCAAAACTGTTCCACCGTCCACAGCAATCATAACACATTTGCCATAACCGCCATTCCAGTCAGCATAGGTCACAATACCATCGCCTGGAGCAAAGACAGAGGTTCCCTCAGGCGCTGCCATATCGTAACCGCTGTGCCATGTCCAAACACCTGTGATTGGATGAATTCGATCACCATACATATCATCCCAATAAATCGGATGGTATTGTGAAGCAATAGGCCAGACAAGACCAACAGATGGGGCAGGACCAGGATCTGGTTTAGGTTGTTCTTCTGTTGATCCTGAGCCATCTCCGGTATTGCCGGATTCATTGCCGCTGCCGGTGTTATTTCCACCACCCTGATTGTTTTTCCAATCATTTAGTTGTTGTTGCGCCTGGGCTTCTCTTTCAGCTGCAATAGCTGCTAAACTATTATCTGCAGCCGCGTAGACTGCTTGCTCGGCGTCTGCTTTTGCCTGCAATTCATCAATCACGTGTTGGTTTTCAGCTAAAAGAATCTTTTCCTGTTCCTTAATATCATTCTGGCTGGCTAACGCAATCTCCTGTTCCTGCTTCAAGGACTCCAGCTGCTCTTTATCGGCTTTTATCTCCTCCTGCTGTGTTTTGACTTGTTTTGCGGTTGTCTCCAAAGCATTGACCACGTTTCGGTCAGCCTGGGCAATCAGGCGGATCATGTCTGCTTTAGCGATAAAATCAGTAAAGCTGGTTGAAGAAAAAAGGACGCTAGCGTAACCTTCATTGCCAAACATATACATGACTCTCAGACGTTCTTCCAGGTCTTTTTCCTGTTCGGCCTGCTTTGCCTGAGTGCCTGCGAGCTGCTGGTTCTTCATTTCAAGATTTGTATTGATCTCGCTGATCTGGCCATCGAAGGCATTGACCTTGTCTGTGATGGTCTTGATTTTTTCCTCAGCCTTATTGATCTCATTTTCGATTCCCTCAGCCGTGTTCTGCTTCATATCAATTTGATATTCATATTCCGCCTTCTTCTGGCTGGCTTCTGCCTTTTTTTTCTGGAGCTCTTCCTCTGATTCGGCATAAACCGGTGAAAGAACGGCTGATATAAAAAATAATAATACCAATGTCAAAGAGAAAATGGACTTCTTTTTCATGTTTTCCTCCTGGCTTTCAAATAGTATTTTCATTATAACACAAAACGACCGATTTATTGATTGAGCCGTGCTTATAAAAACAAAAAAGATCTATTTGAATTCAGCTTTTTGTTTTATAGATTCTTACCCTTAACGCTTAAAATACCCTTATTGAACAAAAATAAAAACGCACTCCCACTTTACAGCAGTTATAAGTGCGTTTTAGCCTTAATTTTTTAGCTCATATAATCGCCAACGGCATAGGCATTATACTGTCTCTTAAGCTTTAAGATAACAGAACCATCCTCCATGGTTTCCTCACTCACAATGCGGTGCCTGATCTCCTTCTTTTTAAGCGACATTTTGTAAGCTTCCACCTCAGCTTTGACAGCGCTTAATGCCGCGTTATGACAGAGGTTTTCATTTAACAGAAAATGAATGGTCTGCTCCAGACAAGCTTCCTTAATACGTTTCACCCGAATTTCACCTCCTTCTGAAAAATCTTTTTATATTAAAGCATTTTGCCTGAATTACCATAGATCATCCGCAATGGATGCTGCAATATAGTCTTCCACATGGTTAAAAGGAATATCCATAACCACAGAGACCTCCCAGTGAAAGTAATCCTTAGCCTGTCGGCTGTATTCTTCTTCAAAGGGCATCTGCTTACCCTCCTCTTTTCTCAGATATGCGGTTTTGATCACACGTATCCATTCCAACTCATCGTAGGACTTCATGGCTGTCTCGTACAATTCTTCACGAATTTTGTTGTTCGGCGCCTGAATGGTGCGCGTATATGGAATTCTGCTCAGAATGTCTGTCAAATCCTCCTTTGATGCCAGTTTCCTGAGTAGTGTTTTTGAATCTGCCCTAATACTTTTCGTCTTGTCTGGTTCCCTTGGATTTTTGAGGATATAGTACAAGACTTCTCCGCTTTTGGCATCTGTATCAAGTTCTGATACCTGCCAGATTCCATTCTTTTCAAGTATTATATAATCGCCGGCTGCGTACATTGGACTCTCTCCTTTTTCGAGTATTCAATCTGTTTGATAATAAGGGGCAAAACCTGGCTTGGCTTTACATTTAAGACAAGTGCGAACTCATCATAAAGGAGCTTCTCAGCCTCCTTTAAAAAACGTTCATCAGTTGCGTAAGGCTTTTTCTTTTGTTCCTTGCGGTTCTTTTGACGAAGATATATGGTTTTGATCAGCTTTACAATAGCCCTACGGTCACCGCTGTTAATAATTTCCTGATATTTTATTTCCCGTGTGCTCTCATCTTCAATGCTCAGCAGTTTTTCCTCTGGCATGGTACGGATAATCTCCTCAATTTCTTCTCTGGATAAAATTCGCCGCATCTTTGATATCAAATGATCGTTTCCTGTATGGACAAAGATTGTCAGACTATCTTTATATATTGGCTGTAAAACATAGTACTCCATCATTCCTTCGCCAAAGTTCAATTGAGTGATGTCTTTAATTTCACAAACACCCTCTGTCCCATACAAAACAGTGTCGTTAATTTTAAACAATATCCTCCGTCCTTTCTGCTAATCGCTCTAAATATAGCTGATTTTTATGATTTCCACTCAGTCGGTGTTTTTAGTTATCATTTATATGATATCTAATTATATTTTAACATTTACAGAAAATTATTGTCAGTTCTTCTTTTAAGAGAATATTTGTTTTGTGTTTAACAAAAGGCATCTTTTTGATTTCACAGATGTTAGAGTACATCTTTTCTCTACAATATCTACAATAATATCGATACATTTATCAATGCCGATCTCTCCGGTGTCCAGAGGTAATCTTCTGCTGATAAGCCATTGCCCCCCATTCCAGGAACAAATAGGCAAAACGGCTTTCCAGACGGGCTTCCTCCTCTTTTTTACAAAATCCTGAGCAAAGCCAGTTTCTTCAGCTATTTTTTCGATCAGCTCTTTATCGTAACAGGCAACGCCTTTCATGAAAATCAAAGCCACCAGAATGGCCGGAAATAAAAAAGGAACGCTAGATTTGCGCGTTCTGTAATCTATATGATTTATTAAATTTTCATATTTCAATACTGATGTGCTGTACCATATCTTTGCAAATCCCAGAACATCAGTGTACTAAGGCTCATTCGCCAGTAGTAAATAAGTAATAAAATGAATGGTTGTATTCTTTTGATATTGCGATAGATACAGTGTTTTAGATTTACTGTATTTTAATGTAAAATCAAGTATAGTTTTATTTACTTTA
Source organism: Eubacterium maltosivorans (assembly GCF_002441855.2). Classification (NCBI taxonomy): domain Bacteria; kingdom Bacillati; phylum Bacillota; class Clostridia; order Eubacteriales; family Eubacteriaceae; genus Eubacterium; species Eubacterium maltosivorans. The sequence continues at coordinate 772,481 of NZ_CP029487.1, forward strand.
TACACAGCCAGTCAGATTCCTCGACAAAGCCATATTTTTTATAAACCGGCATTCCAAATTTTGATGCTCGAAGACGTATTACAGTGACTCCGCTGCTTTTCACTTCCCTTACCAGCATATCCAATATTTTTGTGGCAATACCCTTTCCACGGTATACAGGCTCTGTAAACATATTGGTAATATAGGCAGACATTCCAGTTTTATTTGAATAGCTCGGCGGATAGGCATAAAAAACAACCGCACCCGTAGCTATAATTTTTTCATTTTCTACTGCCAACAGCTCAATCATCGTATTGTCCTCGAAGCTTTTTCTGAAAAAAGCCTTCAACTCATCATCAATACTGAATACTGGGTCCAGTCCTTCATGAATTAACTGTCTCTTTCGGATCTCACATAAGAGATCAAGATCCTCAATAGTCGCTTTTCGGTAATGCAAAATTATTTCCTCCCCGAGCGTTCATTTTTCTTTTTATTATAACATGCTTTCCCTTTTTATGACGCAAAAAGGAAACATTGACATCATAAATTTCTCAGTATACAATGTTTTTAGAATACTTGTCAAGGAGAATGCCATGCCAAAGCTTCCGCTTCACTATAATGATGATCCTGTTTTAAAACAGAAATGCCAGAAGGTTCAAGAGGTTGACGACTCGGTCCGCAGCCTGCTGGATGACATGATGAATACCCTGCTGCTTACACCCGGCGCTGCCGCCTTAGCCGCTAACCAGGCCGGTATTCTTCTCCAGCTCATTGTCATTGATTACGCAGGCTACCATCTGAAGCTTGTCAACCCAGAAATCCTGGACACAGAGGGATCACGGGAATGCATTGAATCCTGTCTAAGCTTCCCAGGACGGCATATAAGGACCCTGCGGCCCAGGGCTGTCAAGGTACGCGCCCAGGATGAAAACGGCGATGTAATCTATTTGAATGTCAGCGGAGAGATGGCAAAATGTCTCTGCCACGAGATCGACCATCTGCGAGGTATTGTTTTCACTGATCGGGCTCTCTCCTACTAAATGGACCCATAAAAAAGAGCATCGTCTGGCTTTTCTGCCTGCCGATGCTCAGATAGTCGCTTATTCAAATTCTTCAGCTATCTGCTTCCTAAACAGCATTCTGAAAACAAAACGCACACAGGGTCCTGCAAAAAATATTTGCCAGAACAGAGCCATTAGAAAATTCATGACCGTTGTCTGGAACCACACAGCAATGATCTCACTTCCAGGATTTTTAAATAAGACGGTCGCAACCAAGCTCATCATTGGGCACATCAGACAAACGGTTATTGCCGATATGGCGAAAACGATAAAGATGGGCTCATTGGATTCAGGTGCTATAATTCTAAAAGCCAGTTTCTGCGCCAGCTTTTCAACCACAAACAGCTCAAGGATAACCGCAATGGGCCACATAAATGTCAGCTCGTGAAAAGCCAGCAAGAACACTGCATTGCACAGTCCGCCCTTGTCCAGTGCAATATTGTAGCAGATTAAAGCATAAACCATGACCAGGGCCATTAACAGTGTGAAAATAACGTTTTGTAATTTTGTTTTTGGCATTTAAATTTCTCCTTTTCTGATAAAATGAAAAAAGAGTTGAAAAACGACAGCTGTGTTGTTCGTTGTCATCTGCCAGTTTTACAGATGTGTCGTTTCCAATTAAATACCAAAAAGCTCTAACTCTTATTCAATTGTTTTATAATCTTATATTAACATAAAAAGCAGCGTGATGTAATAGTTTTTTTAATGTAATGGACCTCTTTTTGTAAATTTTCAGCCCTGTATCAGCTGATCATATTTACTTTCTTTTTAAACTCTCTTATGACCTCTTCTATGGTGAGTCCCTGGAGCTCTTCTTCAGTCTGCTGGATGATTCCGTTGACTAATCCGTCGGTGTAAAAAATATCCAAATAATAACCTTTGTACTCTTGTGCATTTCTCATAAGTAACATTCCTTCTTTCCTAGGTTTTTATTATAACAGATTCACGGTTGAAAATGCACATCAATTTGGATATCTTAATTTTCAGATTAGATACATGGGTTTGTAATCTTCTTTATGGTTGTGTAAAGAGCCGCGCAGTCATTCACAATTTTTGCCGCGCCCGCAAGTTCATCTCTGCTTCCATACCCATAGGCACAGCCAACGGCTGGCAGCCCGTTTTTCTGTGCCGCCTCCATATCCTGCCAGCGGTCCCCGATTACAATGCCTTTACTTCTGTCAGAGTGTGTCCATATCTGCTGAAGGATTTTCCATTTTGGAATAAAATGGTATTCCTCGGCGCAATAAAAGTCATCAAAATATTTATCCAGCTCAAAACAGTGGCGGTGTACTTCCATATATCGCCGCTTACAGTTACTCAACAGAATCAATGAGTGTTTTGCACTCAGCCGCTCCAGCATATTAAGGGCTCCAGAATATAAAAGCGCTTTATTCTTCTGTGTAAGCCGAACCATTTCATCGCCGATCATTCGGCTGCATTCCTCCCTGAGCTTTTGTGGCAGCTCGGGCATAAAAAGCTGCCACATTTCCTGCGCAGTGAAGCCCAGCCACCGGCTGATCTCCATATCTGTAAACTGCTTTTCTGGCACATATCCCATTCTTACCAGTGCTCTGTAGCTTTTTCGAAATGCCGGCGCATAGATCTGTATACTGTCATGCAGGGTGCCGTCATAATCAAAAATGAGCAATTCGTCCTCAGCTTTCAATTTCATGAATCAAATTGACCATCTCGATGGCGCCAATGGTACAGTCAAATCCTTTATTCCCTGCTTTTGTACCGGCGCGTTCAATGGCCTGCTCAATATTTTCAGTCGTGAGCACTCCAAACATTACGGGAATCTCACTGCTTAAGGATACGTGGGCGATACCCTTAGATACCTCGTTACAGACATAATCATAGTGGGAGGTACTGCCCCTGATAACAGAGCCCACACAGATTACAGCATCGTATTTACCGCATTTCGCCATTTTAGACGCAATGAGCGGAATTTCAAACGCCCCCGGCACCCAGGCGACATCGATGTCCTCATCCTTGACTTCGTGCCGCTTTAATCCATCCAGTGCGCCAGACAGAAGCTTTGATGTTATAAATTCGTTAAAACGCGATGCCACAATCCCTATCTTAATTTCCTTTGATATCAGTTTTCCTTCAAATACATTCATAATTTTTCTCCTTTATGTTTAATAATTTAACAAATGTCCCATTTTGTTCTGTTTCGTTTTTAAATAACGCAAATCATAATCTGTCGCAGCGATCTGAATTGGTACGCGTTCGATAATATCCATGCCAAAATCTGAAAGTTGATAAATTTTATCCGGGTTGTTGGTCAAAAGCCGTAAGGTTTTTGCCCCCAGATCACGCAGAATCTGAGCCCCGATAAAATATTCACGCAAATCACCGGCAAAGCCCAGAGCCAGATTGGCTTCGAGAGTATCCATTCCACGATCCTGCAGCTCGTAAGCCTTTAGCTTATTGATCAGTCCAATGCCTCTTCCCTCCTGTCTCATATAGAGCAGAACACCGCGTCCCTCTTTTTCGATCTGCATCATAGCTGCCTCAAACTGCTGGCCACAGTCACAGCGTATCGATCCAAAGGCATCCCCGGTCAGGCATTCAGAGTGCACACGGCACAGAAGATTCCTGCCATCTCCAATATCGCCCTTCACCAGCGCGATATGATGCTCGCCGTTCATCCTATCTACGTATCCAAAGACCTTGAAATCACCAAATTTTGTGGGCATATTTGTGGAGGTAACACATTCTACCAGCCTGTCATGTCTTTTTCGATAAGCCTGCAAATCTTTAATGGTTATGAACTTCATATTCCACTTCCCGGCCAGCTCAGCCAACTCTTTTGTACGCATCATAGAGCCATCATCTTTCATGATTTCACAGCAGAGTCCGCATTCCTTTAGTCCTGCCAGGCGCATTAAATCAACAGTGGCCTCGGTATGCCCACTGCGCTCCAGCACGCCATTTTTCTTTGCCATGAGCGGAAACATATGCCCTGGCCGACGAAAATCCTCAGGCCTTGCTTCATCGCACACACACCTCCGTGCGGTAAGCCCGCGCTCTTCAGCCGAGATGCCTGTGGTCGTATCAATATAGTCAATGGACACCGTAAAGGCTGTCTCGTGGTTGTCTGAATTGTCAGAGACCATCTGGGGAAACCGAAGTTTCTTACACAGCTCAATCCCCATTGGCATACAGATCAGGCCCTTTCCATGCACTGCCATAAAATTGACATTCTCTGTTGCTGCAAATTCTGCGGCACATACAAAATCACCTTCATTTTCTCTGTCCTCATCATCTGTCACTAAGATGATTTTACCCTGGCGCAGGTCCTCCAACGCCTCTTCAATTGTATTAAATTTAATCATTTTCTGCCTCCTAATAGCCAAATTTCATTATAAAATCTTTTGTGATGCTGCTTTGTTGGGGCGCCATACCCAGAAGCTTTTCGACATATTTGCCGATACAGTCATTTTCAAGGTTTACACAATCTCCAGCTCCCTTTTGGGATAAAATGGTATTTTTCACTGTATGTGGGATAACAGAGACACTGAACTGGTTTCCAGCTATGCTGGCAACGGTCAGACTGACGCCGTCCACTGCGATGGAGCCTTTTTCGATAATATAGCGTGAAAGGTTACTGCTGGTCTGAATGGTATACCAGACGGCGTTATCATCTTTTCTAACTGCCATTATCTTACCGGTCCCATCAATATGGCCGGCTACAATATGGCCGCCAAACCGCCCCAGTGCAGGCATGGCGCGTTCCAGATTAACAGAATCCCCGGGACGCAGGCTGCTGAGTGAGGAACGTTTCAGCGTCTCGTGCATAATATCCACCGTAAAGCACGAACCGGAAAAAGATGTTATGGTCAGGCAGACGCCGTTTACCGCAATGCTGTCTCCCTTTCTCGCGTCCTCCAGAACAACGCTGGCTTCAAATGTTATCATGCTTGACGCTGTGTTTCTGCGAATGGTCTGAACCATACCTATTTCCTCTATAATTCCTGTAAACATGGAGTCACCTCACTTTCTAAAAGAATATCCTGCCCGAGTTTTGTAATCAGTGGTGCAGATAGATGCCACGCTGCCTCGGGTGAATCAACGCCAGTTCCTCCGACAGGCGTTTTTGCCTGCTGGCCCCCAAACAGCTTTGGGGAAATATAGGCCTGTACTTTTCTGACGATTCCACTCTCTAAGGCCGCACTGTTAAGCTGTGGTCCCCCCTCCATTAAAACACTGTCAATATCCATTTCGCCCAGTCTTCTCATCAGAGTCTTTAAATCAATTCTGCCATCTTTTAGTGGAAGCGTAAATATCTCACAGCCTGCTTTACTAAGAAGCGACCGCTTTTTAACATCACTGCTACCTGTCACAATAATAGTCCTTGTCTTTTGGGCCGTCTTTACCAACTGCGCTGTCAGCGGTATACGCAGCTTTGTGTCACAGACAATGCGAACGGGGTTCCGCCCTCCCGGTATACGGCAGGTTAGCAGGGGGTCATCTGACAGGACTGTTCCGATTCCTGTCATAATAGCTGTATAACGCTTTCGATCCTGATGCACCTTTTCCCTTGCCGCCTCACCAGTAATCCATTTCGATTTTCTTGAAGCCGTTGCGATCTTTCCATCCATCGTCATTGCATATTTCATGACAACATAGGGCTCGCGCGTTCTGATAAAATGGAAAAACACATCATTCAACGCGTCGCATTCCTTCCGCAAAATTCCAGCCGTTACCTCGACGCCATGCTGTCGAAGAATTTCCACGCTTTTTTCCGCCACCAAAGGATTGGGATCGTGAGAGCCAATGACTACACGATTGATACCGTTTTTCAAAATGGCATCGGTACAGGGCGGTGTTTTTCCAAAATGACAGCACGGAGCAAGGGTCACATAGAGAGTGGCGTCCTTTAAATTCTCGGTACAATGGACAATGGCGTTGCGCTCTGCATGGGGACCGCCATAGCTTTCATGAGCACCTTTTCCAATGACACGGCCGTTTTTCACAATAACTGCACCCACCATGGGATTGGGGTTAACAAAGCCACAGCCCTTCCAAGCTTCCTCAAGGGCCAGCTGCATATAATCCTGGTCGGTCAAACTTAACACCTCCTAAAAAGAAAAATACCTTGAATAAAATCATTCAAGGCATTTGACGTCAGTTTCCTGTATCCAAGGTATATTTAAAATTAAAAAGCTCTGAAATGATAAAATCATTCCAGAGCAAATAAAACATAACCATCGTTTATCTTCTTTCATCCAGACTGTACTGTCGGCTTCGGAGTTTCACCGAATCATGCCTTGCGGCTCGTGGGCTGTACCACCGGTAGGGAATTGCACCCTGCCCTGAAGATTGTTTATTCAATTGCTTTGTAGTATAGCACGGTTTATTTTGACTGTCAATAGCTTGACTGCTATTCCATTATTTTTTGTCGTCACTATTGGATATTCTGTATCCAGTTCTGAAGGTCTGAAAGGAATATTTTCAAGCGCCCCCTTACTCAAAGCTTTTTGTATTCTTCGTCTGTTACGGGCTCCAGCCATTCGTTTGAAGTGTCCTCTGCCGGAACCTCAACCGCTAAATGGGAAAACCATCTGTCATCAGCTGCTCCGTGCCAATGTTTAACCTCTGGCGGAATACTCACAACATCTCCCGGGTTTAATTCCTGCGCGGGTTCTCCCCAGGCTTGATACCAGCCTTTACCGCCTGTGACCATGAGAATCTGGCCCCTTTTATGATGAATATGCCAGTTATTTCTGCAGCCTGGCTCAAAGGTGACATTTCCAATCACCACACCCGATGTCGACAACATATTCAAATAGCTTTGACCAACAAAATATTTCGCAAAGGCGTCATTCTTTTCTCCAATTGGAAAAACACCCGGATTTTTATAATTATTTTCTTTCATTTTCTATACTCCTCATAAAATTTTTAAAGCCAGCCTTTGTTTTCCGGCCTCTGCATATTACTTTAACACTTGAAGTGAACTCCAAGTCAAGCTCATAATGAAAATATTTATTTTGTTTATCGTTTGTACTAAAAAAAGAAAAAGAGTGTGTATCTTTTATAATACACACTCAACGACTTTCTTATAATGCCATTTAACGTTACAAACTCTCTAATCAGATATAATTGCACCTGTGGGGCAGGTTTCCTCACATACACCACAGTCCACGCATTTATCTGTGTTAATGACATATCTGTCATCCCCTTTTGATATCGCCTCGACTGGGCACTCTGTCACACAGCCGCCGCAGGCTATACACTCGCCTGAAATAATATACGCCATTATGCACTCCTTTGGTTTAAGTCATATTAATAAAGCAATCTGGAATTTGCACTTAATACTATAATTTATCCTTTAACCGCTCAACAGCATCTGCCCGTGTCGCCACGAAAAAGAAATCTCTGCCATGGTTGCTTTCATAAATAAAATCCTTCAATGGCTTGCTCGTGTATTTTGAGTAATCGCCAAAGATCGCTGCTTTTATACGATAATTAATAAATTTCTGAAGGATTTCGCCGGCAATTCCCGTGCTCAGTATAAAAAAATCTTCTGAAACAGCATCTTTATCAATCGCGATTCTGTCCGCTCCGGTTTCGTATTGTACCGTCATGATTAAATCAAGTGCGGAGTTCGTATCTCTGATTATTTTCTCTTTACTGGAAACAACTGCAATATTCGCTTCATCTGTCATAATCTTTTCAATTTTCATAAATTTCCTCCCAAAACTAAATCTGCAGCACAAATTCCAGCTAGCTAGAGAGTATACTATGGTTTTTTGTTTTTGTCAAATAGGTGCTTCTGTTTCGCCACAGTAAAAACTTCTGATAGTATATGCTGATCTTGCACTGTCAGCCTAACGGATCTTATCCAGAAGCATGTTGTATTGAAGGTTTTCAGCGTTGATTCCCAATGCTTTAATGCCTCCTTGCACACCAGTGTTCCTTTTGATCATCGATTCGATATAACCGGAATGCTGGGGCCCTGTTCGGAATACTTCCTCTGCATGGTGGTCTTTATCAATACGGAAGCACGACATGGTGCGGATGGTGTGATGATCCTCCCCACGAACCGTAACACGACCACCAGGGCCATCATAAAACACACTTCCGCTTTCAAGGGCTGAGATAACTGCTTCGGTTTCCGTTGTCCCTGCCATCTCCACAGCCCGTTTATACAAGTACATGGCCGTGTAAGCTGTTTCGGTATCCATGTTCATGTATGGAACATTCTGATGATTGTAGACAGAGCGGAATTTCTTTACATATTGCTGGGCTCTGGTGGTTTTTAGTTCTTCAATAAACGACGCCATCACGTACATATTTTCAAGGACTGGCGCTTTCAGCTCAACATTCAGCGGATATTCTGCTGCGACCTGTGTGGTCGCATTGGGAATATGGTTAAGCCCGCGCTCGTGCCATTGAAGGTAAAAGCGGTCCTGGTTGGGGTAAACGCACATAGAAAACAAAACATCGGTCTGAACCTGGAGAATCCGGTCAATGACCGATGTAAAATCCATCATTTTTTCATCCAGATATTCGATGCCAACAACTTCTCCTCCCAACTTAGGGACAAGATATTTTACCCACTCGGCAGATAAAATACCATAGTTATAGTCTGCGGCCACGATATAACATTTTGAGCCATACTTTTTAAACAGATAGGCCAGCATTTTTTCCATTTGCTGCTCCGGCATAGCTGATAAGCAGAAAACATAATGGCCTGAAACACCGCCCTCGGTCTGCTGGGTATTGAGATAGAGTGTTTTGGTCTGCTGGGCGCAGCGCTGCATAATATCTCGTGAAGGTGACAGTGTTGAGCCCATCAGAACATCCACGTGCTCCTGCTGGGTAAGCTCGAGCGCCGCTTTGTTTGTAAGGTCAGACTGCGAACGGTCGTCACGTATCAACAGTTCAATCTGCTTTCCATCGATACCACCTGCCTCATTTATCTCCTTTACTGCCAGCTGGTAAGCTGCCTGTTTGCTCCGTTCTTCCTTTGAAGCGATTCCCGTTAAGTCTCCGATAATGCCAATTTTAACCACAGAGCGCTCCTGCCTGCTGACTTTTATATCAGGATAAATTATTTCCTCTGGAAAGCAAACGGTAACCTCGCAGCCCTTTTCAGGCCAACCCATAATCGACGCCTTGCCGTCAAATCTCTGCACGATTCTGCGAACAGTAGCCAGGCCAATGCCATTTCCCTCGTATGCCTCATTGCTCTCAAGCCGCTCAAAGGCCTCAAATATCTGGTCTGCGTAATTCATATCAAAGCCGATACCGTTATCACGAAAATGAAAAGCCACATAACCATCACGAGCGGTAGCAAAAACCATGATCTTCGCTTTTGTTCTGCTTCTTGTAAACTTAATACTGTTTGAAAGAATATTCATGACCATCAGCTTGATCAGAAACATATCGCCTGTAAGCTCTGGTAAATCCTCCATTGTTAAGGTGACCTTTCGTTTTGGTTCTGCCCGCATTAATTCCTCAAAGCACTGATGGATAAGCAACTGTGTATTGATGCGTATCCGATCAATATTTTTAAGATCCGCTTTAGAATACTCCATCAGTCGTTTCACCATATCGGTCATTCTTTCACAGGTTCTGCGAATGGAATGAAGGTCCTTAATAGACTGCATTGTCAGCTTATCTCTGTTGTCCTCTTCAATAAACTCTGCGTACAGGCTAATCTCACGGGCTGGCGTTTTCAACTCGTGGGCGACGGTATAGATAAATGAATTGAGCTGCTCAGCCGTCTTTTCTTCTATTTGTTTTTTATCTTCCATGGCTTATATCTCCATATACCTTGTCAATTATACGAACAAACCGATCAAACAAAATAAAACAGTGCCGGCTTAACACCGACACTGTTTCTTCAGGCTGTTAAGTCCTGATGATACTTTATCACGCTTTATGCCTTCAGGCAACAGCTTATCTTAACGTTTTATCAAAACCATCGCAACGTCATTGACATTAGTACCTGTTGCTCCGGTTATCACTAATCCACCACTGGCCTTAAGGGCGTTGTAGGCATCATTCTCCTGAAGAGTATCGAATATCGATATTCCCAATTCGGATAACAAAGGCTTTGTGTTTTCATCAACAAAACCACCCGCAGCGTCTGTGGGTCCGTCTGTACCGTCAGAACCGATGCTGAAAACAGCCGTATTATGACAGGCAGAAATTTTATCAGCCGCCGCCAGCGCAATCTCCTGATTGCGGCCGCCTTTTCCTTTACCGGTCAGCCGGACCACTGTCTCTCCACCAGCAATCCATGCGCAGCTTTCTATTGACTCCTGATGTGTCAGGGCAATATCTCCCAGCAGTGTTCCTGCTTCCCGTGCGACACAATCAAGATGATCTGTTAAAAGCTGGGTTTTATAGCCAAGCTCTTCTGCGGCATTTCTGGCCGCTGTGCAGAGCTCACGCACACTTCCGGTTATCACTGTCTCAACATTATCAAGCTGCTTGGGAGTCTCCCGTTCCAAAGCGTCCCATACAGCTGATGAAAGCTTCAGCCCGTATTTTCGGGCTACGCACTTTGCGTTCTCAGCTGTCGAGGAATCTGGATAAGCCGGGCCGCTGGCAATCATATCCAGAGGATCGCCCACAATATCACTCAGGACAATGCAGTATACCCGGGCGGGCTTACAGGCGAGAGCGAAGCGCCCGCCTTTCACCCTGCTCATGCGTTTGCGAAACGTGTTTATCTCTACGATATCCGCACCGCTGGCCAACAGCTGTTCTGTCAGATCGGCCAGCTCCTTACCTGGAATTACAGGGTCTTCAAATAACGCAGAACCACCTCCTGAGAGTAAGAAGAGAACTGTATCCTTCTGATTCAAGCCCTTAACCAGCTCCAGCGCTGCCTGTGTGCCCTTGAAAGAATTTTCATCCGGGACGGGATGTCCTGCCTCAATGCAGGTATAAGCAGCGATGGGGCCTTTATTATAGCCATATTTTGTCACGATTATACCAGACTCAATACGTTTTCCAAGCACCTTGTCAGCTGTCTGAGCCATTTGCCAGGCTGCTTTGCCCACTGCTACCAGCCGTACCCGCCCATTTCCAAAATCCTTATTTTCAAGAGCCCTTTTGACCGCTTCATCCGGCAAAACGGCGTCAATTGATTTTTTTATGATATAGTCTGCGTTTTCTCTTATACTTGACATTTTCTTAACCTTTGTTTTCATTTTGGATATTTCCGGATCGCTATGCTTATCCTGCATTCCACAGATCTTAGAATCTGTTCTTAAATGCGGAACATCTTTTTAGCACGCTCAATAGCTGCCTGCGCTTCCGCAACACATTTTTCGGTATAAGCATAAAGCATATCTGCTGCTTCCTGCACTTTTCCATCAATTTTCAATGCCGCCGCTCTCATCTCAACAGCATCGACCTCGGTCAGCCATTTATTTTCCAGCTCATCAAATAAACTTCTTACAATCGCGTGGCGCTGTTCATAGGTATCTCCGTCTGCATCACCGTTGATTTCATCCAGCAGCGAACGCATATCCCACCAGAATGAACCTTCCCTGTAAGTGTCCTCACGGTCAACGTCTGACGGCGCGCGCATGGTTTTTCCGAATGTTCCCGCCTCCTGTAAGTATTCCGGCAAACCTCCGGCGTCAATAAATAGCGGGATATAAATACTGCAGCATGGGACCACTGGTGCCCACCACATAACAGGCAGTTTCTGATCATCATCCGGTAAAACTGCAACCATTGAGGACGCGGTATTCCCCCAGGTAAATCCTGCCTGAGAATCATGCATACAAATCGTAAGAAAATCCGGTGACGACGCATTGAAATACGGTCCTTCTAAAAAGGTGTCCTCATAGTGGTCGCGCAGAATACGCTTTATATCCACAACGTCAATTTTTTCATCACGGCCTGCTGCCTGTGAAAGCAATTGCCGGGCACGCTGAACGCGGATATGGGAAACCTGGCGTGGATTGTTCTGATTGATATATGCCTTTGCAAAATCAAAAGCATCTCGTTTTTCCTCTGGCCACCAGCCCTTTTCAATCGCATGATCAATAAGATCACTACAGCCGCTTGTCATATCTGTGCGGATACTGACTTCATTTGAAATGGCAGCATAGCCTTTTTCAACTTTACGTACCGCCCAACGATTACCAGCGGTTTCAAGAATATAGGCTTCTTTCTTATCTGCGATAATATAAGAATTATTGTAGGAACCCGAAACCGTATCAGACATCGGCACGCCAGAGCCCCATTGTCCGTACTCCTCCACTAGCTTTGTCATAATATTGAGGGCTTCTTCTGCACTTTTACTCCGTTCCAGTCCTAAACGGATAAGCTCCATACCCAAAATTCCTTTATCAACGGGCTTCCCAGCCTCCTCTGATTCGGTATTTTCAGTCAGATCTTTTGTATAAACCGCTTCGTTGCCAATGGTCACGCCAAACTCATTCATGCCCTCTTCATATCCCCAGCACCAGTAAGGTGATGACCCAAAGGTTCGATAGCGTTCTCCTGCCTGATCAATCGCTACATACGCAAGCTGCAGTTTTTCTCCACTACCAAATGTTTTCGCTTCATGATAAGCCATTGGCTGACAGTCAAAAGCGGGACGGTCACTGTTTTTTGCCAGAATTACTGAATTTAATGCCGAAACATCAGACAACGCTACAAAAGTATCACACATTTTAATTACCTCCTGAATAATAAAACTTAAAGAATCCGTATACTTTTTATGGTTAAATGATACTGGAAAGGTTATCAAAAGTGAATGCAGTTTGGGCAAAGGATTATTCCCAAAAGACAGGTGCTAAAAATTCTCCAGAAATTACTCCATGCAAAACCTGTCTTTTTTTCAGAAATAAGCCGAATATGCTTTTGTCAGCACAATGTGCTCTATTTTTTCAGGAGACTCTCTCTGTAATTGCTCGGTGACTGGCCCATTGTATTTTTAAAAATACGGCTGAAGTACTCTACGTCTTCATATCCCAGCCTTTCAGCTATCTCGTATATTTTTAAGCATTTGTCCAACAGCAGTATTTCTGCGCGCCGCATTTTTAAAAATGTCAGATATTGTGAAAAGCTGACCCTCATTTCCTGTTTAAATAAGCTTCCCAGATATTTCTGATTGACAAAATAGGTGTTCGCCAAACAAGCCAGACTATACTTTTCCTCTGGCTGTTCAAGTGCAAGCTCACATATCTCCCGGATCATCCGATTGTTGGTTTGGGGCACAAAAGGCTTCAGCTTTTCAAAAATCCGAGAAATCCATTCCTCAAAAGTAAAGACCTTTGCTTTATATGTTTCGTCCTGAAGGTCGATGTGAAACAAATCCTTCATCATAAAATATTTTGTCAAATAAGGCTTTTTGCTAAAGAGAATTTCCTCCAGCTTTTTAAGCAGATCATTCATAAAGATGGCCCGCGACTCTCCATTTTGCGCATCCTTTTTAAGCTCAGCATCAACATGCCGGGCGTAAACCATGGCGTCATCCAGATTCCCGTTCAGAATGTATTCTGTCAAAGCCTCTGCATAATGGACATTGGAGGGCGCCGTTTCATTGATACTGCTGAGAAAAGTATAAGCCCGTTCAAAGGAATCCTCCACCTTAGCGTTATCAATGGGCTTTACAATATAATCAAAAGCACCGTTTAAAATACCTTCTCTGGCATATGAAAACTCAGCATATTCACTTAACAGAATAACACAGCTACAGAGATTCTCCCGTCTGATCTGTTTAAGCAGTGAAATCCCATCAACCATCGGCATCCGGATGTCTGTGAGAACCAGATCGATTTTCTGTTTTCTGAGAAGTTCAAGGGCTTCAAGCCCGTTTGAAGCCTCGCTGCTGATCCTGAATTTTCCATTACATTCCTCCCAATAGAGCATACGCTTCAGCTTTCGTCGAAAAACTTCTCTGTCATCAACGACTAATATGTTGTACATTCTTACCTACCCCTTCATATCAGCGAGACTGCTGCAGTTACATTAAAACAAAAAAGCCCTCAATCATTGATTTCAGGCAGTTTATGGCGGAGAAGGTGGGATTCGAACCCACGTGCCCCGGAAGGCAACCGCATTTCGAGTGCGGCTCGTTATGACCTCTTCGATACTTCTCCAAACAATATTTATCTTATAATATCCTAATCCACTTTATCCAAGATGTCAATTCTTTTTTCCTGAAAAAGCATGTGTCCTTTTAAAGATAATTTTCAAGAATACATTGTATAATATTAAAAAATTATTTTATTTCAGCAAAATATAAATCCAGAAGAATAAACGGATAATTAAAATGAAAGAAGGTTCCTGACAATGCTCTACGAATTCGAACTAAAAACAGACCGTGAAAATATGCACAATATTACGCCTCAGGTGTGGGAGGCAGTTCAAAAAAGTGGTATTAAGGATGGTACGGTAACGGTCTTTGCCCCACACACCACAGCGGCCATTACCATCAATGAAAACGCCGACCCGGATGTGGTTCACGATATGCTTATCGGCCTTCGCCACATCTACCCTGATCTTCCAGAATACCAGCATGCGGAAGGCAACAGTACAGCCCACTTAAAATCAAGCACTCTTGGTGTAAGCGAGACGATTATGCTGGTGGGCGGCAACCTGCTGCTGGGAACCTGGCAGGATATTTATTTCTGTGAGTTCGACGGTCCTCGAAACCGCCACTTTTATGTGCGGATTACAGAAGAAAAATAATGACACGAAGGCTGACACAGACCTGAACTGTGTCAGCCTTCTTTTTTAATATGTTCTATTTTCCCGGGTTAGATTAACATCATTCACCTCTGTGCTGTGAAACATCGGCAGAATGATTTTGACAGAAAAGTATTTATTGCACTCACTCTCAAAGGCTATTTTGCCATTCATAACACTTACAACTTTTTTCACGATGAAAAGACCAAGGCCGTGATTCTGAATGGCGCTCTCCTCCTCGTTTTGAATATAATGGGTAGCACTTCGAATTTGCTTGAGCTTTTCCTGCGTGGCGCCAATGCCGTTATCTGATACTGTCAGCTCGAGCTCCTCTGCTCTTTTTTCCAGCCTCACCACAATATCGCAACCATCTGGATTATGCCGGATACTGTTTTGTATCAAATTAACAAGGACGCGTTCGAACAGTTTGGCGTCCCCTTTTACCAGACATCCGCCGCAGTTGTCATGGTAATCGAAGTCAATCGTATATTGCTCTGGAAGGCCATTATTTAAAGTGTCACTGATGACCTGGCGCAGGCTTTCCATTACATCTATGGGCTCAAGGCACAAGGGCTGCATTTCGTATTCCAGCTTTGACGCCAGGTTCAGATCATTTACCAGTGAACGGATACGCAGGGCCTGATGGCTGATGGTTTCCCCCGCCTGTTGGGTTTCATTATCGTTACTTGCTTTAAGACCCTCAGCATATCCTAAAATAATGGATAATGGCGTTCGTATATCATGGGATACTCCAGCGATCCAGTTAGCGCGAGCGTTATCCTTTTTTTTAAGGGCTTCATTTTTTTGGGATAATATAGCTGAGGTTTGATTAATACTCGCGAACACCTCTGAGAAGGCCCCTTTTTCTTTAAGGCTGACGGGACAATTCCTGGAGAGAGCATCTAATCCCGCCACTACATTTTTGACCGGACGCATCATCAGGGTTCCGCTGATAATATAAATTACCATCACAGCCAAAAGACTAAACACCAGCATCAGGGGCAGGGCCTGAGTAATGGTCTTCTGAAGCACAGGTATGCTGTAATACTTATCGCCAAGACGCATATAGCTGTCCTTTGGAAAGCCCAAAACCAAAAGACCATTGGGATTTTCCCAGGTAAAAGCTGGGTAATCTTTCAAGTAATAGCGGGAAAAACCGGCGATATCTGTTGGCGTAAAATGACTGGGAACCTCCGGCGGCACATGGTCGTTCCAGATAACGTCACTGCTGCTATTGTCAATGAGTATGGCCCAGGCGCCGCTCTCTGTTAACAAGTTTTTTCCTTCTTCTGAAAGCTCAAGCCTTCCATCCTCACTTTCCAGCAGTCCCTCAGATACTTTTTCAATGATAGCGCCTGGCGACTTTTTCAGATCTCCAGTCACTGGATTGACCGCAATGGCATAACCCAAATACAGATTGAGCACAAAGAGCACAATGATGGAAAGCATAATCAAAACCACATAGCGTCTGAAAAAGAATCGGATATGCTTAAACATGATATTGCTCCTCTATTTGCTCACTAACAGCTTATAACCCAGCCCCTTGGCCGTCACAAGGGCTTTTGGATGGCTGGGATCTGCCTCGATTTTTTCCCGGATACGGCCTATATGCGCCATAAGCGGTTTTTCATAACCATAGCTATCGCCCTCCCATACATAGTCGCAGAGGGAGCCAATCGTCACAATTTTTCCTGCATTTTCATAAAGTTTTTGGAGGATAGCATGCTCTTTGGCGGTAAGAGGCAGATGCTCCTCTCCCCTGATAATCTCAGCGCGATCCAGATCGATTGTGGCGTCGGCCAGGGTAAAGGTCGGCGCTTCGTTTTTGTAGGCACGTTTTAAAATAGCTGTGATCCTGAACACAAGCTCCTTGGGCAGAAAGGGCTTGATAATATAATCATCCGCTCCCAAACCAAAGCCGGTGAACCGGTCCTCGGCATTGCCCCGGGCTGATAAAAAAAGCACCGGGATATCCGAAGAATTCCGGATGAATTTAAGCAGCTCAAAACCCTCACCATCTGGCAGCATTACATCAAGAACTGCCATATCTGGAGCTTTTTCCAGAAAAACAGTCATACCCTCGGCCACGCTCGACGCTGTATAAACCTTCGCAAAGCCTTCATTTTCGAGTATCTTATGCACCAGCTTTAAAAGCTCTGGCTCATCGTCGACCAGAAGAATGCCTTTATCTTTAATGTAATCCATCGTTTCACCTCCTGTTTTAAAAAATTATACCACATTTTGGGTGTCTGCCACCGCCGCAGACAAAAAAGTAGACTAAAAGTAGAACAGGCGTAAAGCAGCTGTAAAGTGACGGTGGTAAGCTAAAACCAGCTTAGAAAAAGGAGTACAGAAAAATGAAAAACATTGTTGAAACAAAACAGCTTTGTAAAGAGTATGATTCGATCTATCGTGTTAAGCATTTAAGCCTTCAAGTACGAGAGGGCGAGGTTTACGGCTTTCTTGGGCCAAACGGCGCCGGAAAATCCACGACCATGAAAATGCTTCTGGGCCTGGCACGCCCCACCTCTGGCGATATCACTGTTTTTGGCAAACCCTTCACAGTGGAGAATCGCCTGGATATTTTAAAACATACCGGCTCTCTCATTGAGTCTCCATCCTACTATGGACATCTGACCGCCCGCGAAAACATGCACATTTTACAAAAACTTTCAAATGTTTCTGAAAAGGACGCTCTCGAGGCCCTGCGCATCGTACGGCTTGACAAGCAGCTGGACAAAAAAGTGAGCCAGTTTTCTTTTGGCATGAAGCAGCGCCTTGGCATCGCCATGGCCATCGCAGGCTTCCCAAGACTTCTAATTCTCGACGAGCCTACTAACGGTCTTGACCCTGCAGGGATCGAAGAAATCCGTGAATTGATCAAATCTCTTCCCGCAAAGTACGGTATTACCGTGATGATTTCAAGCCATCTGCTCAGCGAAATTGACCAGATGGCCACCACCTGCGGTATCATTAACCATGGAGAGCTTATATTTCAGGGAAGCTTAAAATCGCTCCACGCCTACAGCAGCGCCAGCGTAGCTTTTAAAACCAGCAATCCAGTCGAAACAGGAACGTTGCTGCACCGGATGAAGCCCAAGATAGAAAACGACACTGTTCTCATCCGCGGCGTTGACGATAAAATGACGGCTAGGATCAACCGATTGCTCATAGAAAAGGGTATTGATGTCTACCGCATTGAAGAGCATGTACTGAGCCTCGAGGATATTTTCCTGAAGCTTACTGGCAAAGGAGGCGCGCTGTAATGACCTATTTAAAGCTAGAATTTTACAAGCTGAAGCGCCGACGGGTCTTTCTGACGACCACGGCCATTCTGCTGATCCAGGCTGTCTGGGTCATTGCTGCTACAGACCAGTATCTATCAAAAGGACGAATGCTTGATTTCCCATGGGAATCCCTGCTCATGACCTTTACCTCCATGCAGGTGATTTTCTTCCCCATTGCCGCAGCACTACTCAGCAGCCGGATCTGCGATATTGAGCATATGGGCAATACGCTAAAATGGCTGGAGACAACCTCTGAAACCAGGAGCCGCCTCTACTTTGCCAAATTTTCCGCCAGCAACCTGCTCCTCTTTATGTCCTCGCTCATCACCTTTGGCAGTCTGATTGTCTATGGGTTTTTCGTCAGGGCCTTTGCTGGCCTTTTTCCTGTCACAGCCTTCCTGACGGCTCTGATGGGTACAGCCTTGGTTAACGCGGCTTTGATCAGCCTTTTTCAAGGGATTGCATTTTATTTTAAAAACCAGCTGATTGTGATGGTGGCAGGTATTGTCTTTGGCTTTCTGGGAATCATGGGCAGCCTTCTCCCCTCTGCTTTGAGACATCTGGTTTTATCCTGTTACTATCTAGATTTATCTCCTGCGACCATGGCTTATCCTTCAGGGGAAATCCTGCTGACACCGGTACCAGCCTGGCCCTTTGCCATTGCGCTCTTTCTGGGGATTATCCTTTATTTTGCCGGTCGTTACTGTATCTGCAAAAAAGAGTTTTGAAAGGAGTTTATCATGTTAAAAAATGCTATTTTAACTGAAGGCCTGAAGCTTAGGGGTTCAAAAATCGCTTTGCCAATAATCCTTTTACCGCTGATCAGTGTTCTGCTTGGCAGCGGCAATTATGCGGTTAATCCACACGAGCTTACCAATGGATGGTACAGTCTCTGGACGCAAGTTGCTCTGTTTTACGGCTATTTCTTTTATCCGATCATTATTGCCATCTGCTGCGCATACATCATGCGTCTTGAAAAGAATAATCATAACTGGAACGCAGTTATGACCTATCCAGTCCGGCCAAGAACGGTTATCTTGTCAAAGCTTATTATCATTGGTTTCATCAGTCTGATTGTCCAGGCTTTTTTGATCATACTCTATCTGACAGCTGGACTTCTTCTTGGTGTGAAAGGCAGCTTTCCGCTGGATATTTTAAACTTCTGTCTCTGCGGCTTTACGGCCTCCCTCGCAGTAGCGGCCATTCAGCTTTATTTATCCATGGTCATTAAAAGCTTTGCCCTGCCCATCGGCATCTGTCTAGGCACCTGTGTGCTGGGATTAGGGCTCTGCGTCACTGGCCTGTGGATGCTCTATCCCACTTCTCTGCTGGTCAAAAGCTTTAGCGCTCTGAACCAGGCTGCGCTCAGCCCTCTTGAATTTATTTTATTTTTTATCCTCAGTGCTCTGTATCTCTTTGTTTTCACAAGACTGGCAATCCGCCGCCTGACAAGGCGGGATATCGTGACACCATAGAACAGATACGCCGAAACGATATACCCTGCTCTGAGCATGACAATTTAAAAAGGTTCCTGCCGGTGATTAACCGGAAAGAACCTTTTTTTATAAAATACTAACAGGGGTTAAGTGTTAGTGTCTAATCCAATTCAGCGAACGTTTTACGGCTTCTTTCCACTCCAGACTATGGGTGTCACGAAGCACAGGGTCAATTTTGGGTTCAAAGACCTGGTCTGTGTTCAATACATTTTTGACATCTTCCAGGCCAATCATGTTAATATACAGCGCTGCCATCAGTGCTGCTCCAAGGCTGGTGGCCTCCAGTGTGTCAGGACGTGACACTCTGGCGTCACAGTAATCTGCCAGCATCTGGACTAACAGGTTGTTTTCAGAAGCGCCGCCGTCAATCTTGATTTCCTCAATTTTTACATTGCATTCCTGTTCTACCACATCCAGAATATCCTTGATGCCAAAGGCGATACATTCAAGGGTTGCGCGGGCAATATGGGCTTCTGTGGTTCCGCGGGTAATACCGATGAGCATACCGCGGGCAAAGGGATCGTTGTGCGGTGTGGTCAGTCCAACCAGAGCCGGTACGAAGTAAACGCCGTTGGTATCTGGAACTGAAGCCGCCAAAGCCTCAATATCTGAAGATTTCCGAATGATTTTCAGGCCGTCACGCAGCCACTGGACTGCTGAACCGGTAACAGACACAAAGCCTTCAACTGCATAGGTTATGGTGTCGCCAAGCTTCCAGGCGATCAGGTTATCCACACCGCCTGAGGCAATATTAAATTCTGAACCAATGTTAATATCCATAAAGCTGCCGGTACCATTGGTGCATTTCATGGTCCCGGGTTCAAGACATCCCTGGGCAAACAATGCGGACTGCTGATCTGCAACCGCCCCGGTGATCGGG
The DNA here is from genome assembly GCF_002441855.2 of Eubacterium maltosivorans. Taxonomy (NCBI): domain Bacteria; kingdom Bacillati; phylum Bacillota; class Clostridia; order Eubacteriales; family Eubacteriaceae; genus Eubacterium; species Eubacterium maltosivorans. The sequence continues at coordinate 792,858 of NZ_CP029487.1, forward strand.
ATTGCGCTGCCAAAAAGATCGGTGGTTCCATAGTCGGAGGATTCTGACTGAATAACTGGAAAAATATCCTCCGGGACACCGATATAATCCAGAAACTCTTTGTGCCATTCACCGGTTCTCAGATCAATACAGCCGCTGCTGGAGGCGTTAGAGCAGGAAACCGCATGTGTCTTTCCGCCCGTCAGCTTCCAGATCATCCATGTATCCATAGTTCCATATAGTGCTTCGCCATTTTCGATTTTTTCTTTGATTTCCTGCATATTGTCCATATACCATTTAATGATCAGGGCATTGTTGTGCGGCGCGATTACCTTACCGGTCTCCTGTAAAATCTTTTCCGCCCACTCGGTCTGCTTAATGGCGTCTACGGCCTGTCCGGTTCGGCTGTCCTGCCATACAATGGCATTGTACAGCGGTTCGCCGGTATTTTTATCCCAGATAACGCAGGTGTTCCGCTGATTTGTAATGCCCATGCAGGCAATATCATCACTGCTGAGTCCTGCCATCTCAATGGCCTCGCGGCAGACGCCCACACTCTTAGCATAGATTTCCATGGCGTCGTGCTCAACCATGTTTTCCTGCGGCGTGTACTGCGTAAATTCCTGATAGGCCTGTGCGGCAATGTTAAAACCCGAATCAAAAATCAAAGCCCGAGTACCCGTAGTGCCTTCATCAATTACTAATACATATTTCCCCATTTTATCTCTCCTCATATAAATATTTAATTTTACCCCTAAAATTATCTTTCGACTAACAGAACGCCCTTATTCATAATGTGGTTTGGATCGAGCGCATCCTTTAAGCGATACATCAATTCATAGGATGAGCCGTGCTCCTGCGGCATCCATTTTGTCCGGTATTTTCCGGAACCATGATGATGTGCGATGCTTCCGCCCCGCTTTAGTGTTTCTTCCATAATAATGCTGACCAGATCCATATAATCTTTCTGTACGGCATCGACCCCCTTGTCCGCTAAGAAATTAAACCGGCAATAAATATTTGTCCCTGTGAGGTAGCTGTGTGAGGAATGCGCGCCGACAAAGGAAATATTGCTTATTTCATTCTGAATTCTCTCGATCATCGCTTCATAGATGTCCCCGATCTCCGACCAGTTGGCAGCTATTTCAGTGGTGTCTGAAACTAGCCCCTTATTGTAATTGATGGGCTTATCAATGTTCGGGCAGGAATCGTTTCGTGTTTCCAGCCAGACCTCTACAGGTTTGGTACCCAAGTCTAACAGCTCGTATTCGCCTGCCAGCTTTTCAATGGCTTCGCCTGTAACCCTCGCGATTTCCGCCGGCCCCTCAGCGATAAACAGAAGCATGGCATAACCCTCTGGGGCAGGCGCTCCCATACGTTCCGCTACCTCATATTTGTCATGAAGGCGCACTACGGCCGGCTTGTAGCCTGCAATCATAACCTCCCGGATAAAGTCAAGCCCCTGCTTCATGCCGATAACACCATAAGCGTGCATCCATCGATTTTCTGGCTTGTAAGGGTACAATTTTAGGGAAACCTCTGTCACGAAACCCAGCATCCCCTCACTGCCGATGAACAGATGCCTGAGATCTGGTCCGGTGGAACGTCTCGGTACATTTTTTATACGGACAATGGTGCCGTCTGCCAGCACAGCTTCCAGACCGACGATCACATCCTCAATACCGCCGTAAAGGGTTGAAAACTGGCCAATGCTCCGGGTTGCCACCAGCCCGCCAAGGCTGGCAAGGGGCAAGGACTGCGGATAATGCCCGGTTGTGTAGCCCTTTTTGTTCAACACCTCCTCAAGATATTCCAGAGGTGTGCCGCACTTGGCAGTTACAATCCGATTTTTCTCATCAATCTCAATAATCTCATTCATATCTGAGCCGTCTAAAATCACGCCGCCTTCCACTGGCTCCAGACCCATGGTAACACTGGAACCGCCGGTTCTGGGCACCACATCGGCCTTGTTTGCATTTAAAAATTTTAATACCTCTGAAGCCTGTTGAGTGTCAGCAGGTTTTACAACACAGGCAGCCTTTGGCACCCATATTTTTCCATCTGACCGGTGATAACGGCGAAAACCGATATAATCTCTGGATGCCACCTCGATACTGGCATCGTCTGTGATTACCCGGTCGTCGCCGGCCACCTTTTTAAGACCTAAAATCAACTCTTCCTGTTTCATGCGCTTTCTCCATTCTGTTGTGTATTTTATTTAAAACGGCTAAGCCGTTATTTCAGCAATTTCCTTCAATAAATCCTCATTAATGGTGTAACACTGACTGAACACGCGGTCCATCAGCTTCTGGTATACAGCATGGTGCTCTGCGATCGGGGTATAGGTTTTTGTCTGCTGCCCCATGGCTTCGACAGCCTGCTGAAAATCCGGAAAGATCCCCGCTCCCACCGCCGCGCAGATTGCACAGCCTAAAGAACAGGTTTCAGTTTCGACAGATTTTTTAACCGGGATATTGAATACATCTGCAATGGTCTGTACGGCTGTGGCGCTCTTGCTTCCGCCGCCTCCAACGCGAAGCTCTGCAATGGATTTTCCAATGATGCTGCACATTTCATCTGTGCTGACTTTAAGCTGCATCACAATGCCTTCGATCAATGACCGGAACATGTGGGCTCTTTTATGGCGGTGGTCAAAACCAATAAACATGCCCTTGGCGGCAGGCTTATCCCAGTTGGATTTCCAGTCTGGAATCGTCACCAGCCCCTCGCTGCCTGCCGGGATGCTCTCTGCTTCCCTGTCAAGGTAGGCTTCAATAGTCATCCCAAGCTTCTCCGCCTTGGCGTCAAGTCCTTCGGCCAGATTATCCCTAAACCATGATACCAGCCAAAACCCCTTTGATATTGCCGCCTCAGCATGCCATGTGCCTGGAACAGACGCCAGATAGGTGCGGTGCTTCAGTTTTTTGTAAGCATCTGGGATATACTTTTCTCCCACGATGTCCAGGCCGCTCAGGGTTCCCAACGTAATGTATGCCTGCCCGTCACTGATAGAGCCAGAGCCTAAAACCTCACACTGCTTATCACCCGCACAGGCCACCACCGGGCAGCCCTCTGGAAAGCCTGTAAGCGCTGCCGCCTCCGCTGTGACATGACCCATCACCTGCCCAGGCTCCACAAAGCGCGCCAGCTGACTGCGCTTCAGCCCCATTTTTTCAAAGACTTCATCATCCTTATACAGTTCCCAGTGCTCCCTGTCTACAGGCATTCCCAGATTGTTGGCCAGGGTATCCACATAGCCGCCAAAAAGCTGATAGCCCATGTAGCCCGGAGCCGTCAGATATTTGTGTATTCTTCCGGCAAGCTCTGGAGAATTCGTTTTCATCCAGTTCATTCTTGAATAATTCCTGAGATAATCACACCAGGGGTCCATCGCTTCAGTGGACGGCGGTAAATGATCGGCGTTCTCACGCCACCGCAAATCCATCCAGCTGATGGGTCTGCAAAGCTGGCGGTTATCCTCTCCGACAAAAAAGGTGGTTCCCCGCTGCCCGGATAAGCCGATCGCGGCGATTTCATGAACGTCACCCTTGAATTTTGAAAACAAATCGTCGCAGGCATGGCAGAGGCCGTTCCACAGATCGTCGTAGTCATGTACTGCATAACCTGCCTTTTCAGCAATCAACGGCGGGTGGGCGGCAGTGCCCATACAGACCTTCTGGCCTCTGGTATCAAAAATGATCACTCTGGTACTCTGTGTGCCGCTGTCAATACCTACCACATATTTTTTATCCATTACTCTTTACCCCTCATTGCGTTTGTGTCTATTTATGCATCTTTTCCAGAAAATTGGTCCCCTGTTCTGAAAAATTGATCTCACTCCAGTCCCTGCCCAGTTTTTTGGCAAGGATCTCGATAACCCGCGGCTGACAGAAGCCCCCCTGACATCGGCCCATCCCCGCTCTTGTCCGCCGTTTTATGGCCTCGATAGATGCTGGCATAACCGGACTGTCGAGTGCCTCCAATATCTCACCCTCAGTGATGGTCTCGCATCGGCAGACAATTCTTCCAAAGGAAGGCTCCCTCTCGATTAGCTTCCTCTTCTCATCCGGCGGAAGCTTTCTGAAAAGTGTTTTTGGATTTTCGCGCGGCTGATAATCCTGACGGATTTCAAGCTTTATGCTTTTCTTCTCAAAATCTTTCAACACGATATCCTCAACCATTTTAGCAATGGCTGGCGCCGAGGCCAGCCCGGGCGACTGGATTCCCGCCACATTGATAAAGCCGTCGGTCACCGGAGACATCTCAATGATAAAATCCTCTTTAAAATCCGCTGCCCGCACGCCTGTAAAAACGCGGATAAGGTCTTGCTGCCCCACGTTCTTGTGCTGGTTGCAGCTCATGGCATATTCCAGGCCATCCGGGTCGGTCGCGGTGTCCTCCTTATTCCATACCTCTTTGGCTGACGGGCCAAGAAGGTAATTCCCCTCTGGTGTTTTGCAGCAGCCTCCGCCCTTCGATTCAGCGTTTTTGATGTTTTTCATCCGGTTTTCAAGAGCGTTTCCCACAAAGCCCATCTGGGGCCTGTAGGGATACTGCTTGGCCTTATCCAGAATGGCGATGGTTCCCTTTCTTGGATGAATGGTAAAGGAACGGTCTCCCGCCATTTCTGAAAGATCATCGGCGTAAACGCCAGCACAGTTAATGACACAGCTGGCCTTGATAATGCCCTTTGGCGTGACCACGCCTTCAACTCTGCCATCATGCCTCAGCACATCACAGACCGGCGTGTTAAACCAGAATTCAACACCGTTATGGGCGGCGTTCTCTGCCAGTGCCACGGTGACGTCATAGGGTTCCACATGGGCCAGGCTTGGAAGCCAGACTGCCGCAATGGGCGGATTGTCTAACTTTCTGAGTTCTGGCTCGATGGCCATTGCCTGCTCGCCGTCGAGCATCTCAATGCCGTCCACACCATTTTCCACACCCTTGTCATAGCGCTCCTTAAGGGCCGGGATGTAAGCCTCCTCCCATGCAATGTACATCAGGCCGTTCCGCTGAAATACAAACCCCAGCTCATCTGCCCACTTATCATACATCCGGTTTCCCAATATATTGAGCCTGGCTTTAAGGGTTCCTGTTTTGGCCGCGTGACCCGGATGAATATTTCCATTATTGGCTTTAGATGCACCCGTACAGACGTCATCATTCTTTTCGACAACAATAATTTTCAGAGGATACTTAGCCAGCTCTCGCGCAATTCCACAGCCGATGACACCGGCTCCGGCAATGACAATGTCCGCTTCCCCAACCAGTCCGGCTTCAAAGCCCTTTGCCCGTCCGGTCTGGTAGTCCTTTCTGGGAATCTCCAGTCCCTTTACCCACATATCACTGACGATATTTTTCACTCCCGGCACATTGGCTGCCTTGTGTCCCACATCAATTAACTGCTGCCAGTCCCCGCACTCTCCTGCCAGTGTTACGATCTGCCTTTCGTCGACTGAAACCTTGATTTCAAGCCAAGGGAACGCTTCCCTGAGCGCTTTTTCTATTGTGTTTTTTATGCTGTTCATACTTCTCTCTCCCACGTCAGCCGTTTGTGTCCATTTAGGTTTATTTTTAAGGACATATTAGGACATTTTTTCTTTTTTGTCAAGGCTTTTTTGGTTTATGTTTCCTTTTTGAACATTTCTTAAGTTTTTTTGCACTAAAAAAACCGGTATGGGAAATTTCCGTATTTTCCCATACCGGTTTTATCATTTGTTATTCAGCAATTATGACGGTCAGCCCCATTTCTTCATAGTGCTTGACCATTTCTTTGTCTGCCTCTGCATCGGTCACCAGGACGTCGCCTGGGTGCAGTGTTGACACATTAATGAAATCACGTTTAAAGAGCTTGCCAGAGTCCATGAGTGCCACCAGCCTTTTGGAATGGCTCGCAAGCTGCCGGTATACACCGTACTCCGCCGGGCCGCGGTGGAAAAGGTTTCCCTGTTCATCCACTGTTGTGGCGGATACAAAGGCCAGGTCAAAGTAAAAATCCCGAAGTGTGTTTTCCGCAATGGTGCCTGAAGTACTGAGGGTATGCTTTGTGATTTCTCCACCCACCAGAAATATCCCGATCTCACTGCGGCTGTTGAGCTGGTTGACCACTGTGACCGAATCGGTTACAACATAAAGCCGCTTGGTATTGTCAATATGCTCTGTAAAATGATAGAGTGATGAACCGGCGCCGATAAAAATCTTCTGACCATGCTCGATGAGGCCTGTGGCCTTGAGCCCCATTCGTTTCTTTTTCTCTGCCTCGATGTTCAGACGAAGCTCCAGAGGCTTTTCTCTGAGAATATCCTCCTTGACAAGCTGTGCCCCGCCATGAGTCCTCAAAAGCTCTCCCTCGGATTCCAGAAGCTCCAGATCCCTGCGGATGGTCTTCGTAGTTACCTGAAAAATTTCACTGAGCTGGGAAACGCTAACGGTCCCCTGCTGTTGCAATAGCTGAATAATTTGTTCTAATCGTGGATTTTTCAACGTTCTCCCTCCTCTATTGGTTAAGCATAGCCTAAGTTATTTTAAAAGTCAAGGGGCGCAGACGGTGAAGATACGTCGAAACGACGTACCTTCACCGATGGATTTACTGGTCCTTTGTTTTTTCCTCCACGACCGGGTCAATATGGATTGTGACATCACAGTGGCACTGGCTTTTAAGCTCGTCCTCAATACTGGTAATAATCTCGTGGGCGGTAACCATGTCCAGCTGGCTAGACATTTCCACATGCAGGGAGACATCGGCGTGTGCCGGGCCATAGTCGTGAATGAGCAGCTCATGCATGCCCCTTATCTCTGGATGGGACATGACGATTCGGTGAATTTTCTCCACAAAGCCCTCATCGGGAGGCGCGCCAATCAGGGGCTGAACCGAGTCCTTTGCAGATTTAATACCTGTTATCAGAATAAAGGCCGCCACAATTACACCCATATATCCGTCCAGATCATAGCCTGTAAAATAATTGATGGCCATACCGATCAGTACCACCAGTGTGGCCAGGCTGTCGCTGATACTGTCCAAGGCTGTGGCCTCCATGGCTGAAGAATTGATTCTCTGGCCCAGCTTCCGGTTAAACAAAAACATCCAGAGCTTCACTAAAATCGAAGCGATCAAAATGACAAAAACCACAAGGCTTACCGAGGTCTCCGCCGGGTTTAAAATCCGTTCTGCGGACGATTTAAGCAGCTCAACCCCCATAAGGATAATGGCAACGGATATAAACAGTGCGCTGAGGTACTCGATGCGTCCATGGCCGTAAGGGTGCCCGTGATCAGCAGGCTTTCCCGCCATTTTAAAGCCCAGCAGTGTGATGATGGAAGAACCGGCGTCCGACAGGTTATTGACCGCATCGGCCACAATGGAGATGGCACCTGTCACAAAGCCCAGCACAAGCTTTCCTAAAAACAACAGCAGATTGCAGGCAATGCCTACACCGCCGCTTAATACACCGTAGACCTGACGGACATCCGGATCTCCGGTTTTATCGCCCTCTTTAATAAACAGGCGTACCAGTAAACGGGTCATTAATTACTTCCTTTCTCAGTCAAAAAAGAGCCGCCGCACCCTGTGCAGCAGCTCTCCATTCATTATTTTACCGCAATAAATTCAATCTCGACCTTGGCATCCTTGGGTATTCTGGCTGCCTGCACACAGGAACGGGCCGGCTGGTTTTCTGTAAAATACTCGCCGTAAATGTCGTTCAGCACAGTAAAATTGGCAAGATCATCGACAAAAATTGTGGTTTTAACCACATCAGAATAGTCATATCCTGCTTCTTTTAACACTGCGCCCATGTTGAGCATCACCTGTTTTGCCTGGGCCTCAAAGGCTTCCGGCATTTCGCCTGTGGCCGGATCAATCCCCAGCTGCCCGGAGGCGTACAGGGTGCCGTCTACTACCAGCGCCTGAGAATATGGGCCAAGGGCCGCAGGGGCTTTATCTGTTGCTACTTTTGTTTTCATGATTGTTCTCTCCTTTGTCGTCACTTAAAATGTTTTCCGCGCCTTCAGAAAGCGCTAAAATGCTGTCATCTGCTGGTGCTTCGTGCTTTTTAAAGCGATGCTTAAACCACATCAGTCCACCCTGCGACATACCTTCTCCGCCCTCTCCGTCATCAAAGGTTGAGACAAACAGGAAACGCCGGATGGCAAACAGGATGGCGATGGATATAATACTCATCAAATTTTCGAAGGGCGTGGTATGCTCAACGATCAGTTCCCTGGCAATGGCAAACAGCAAAACCTCTATAACCGACGCGGTGGAGTGCTTGATCAGCATTTTAAGAAACTCAATGCCAATGAGCGTGTTAAAAGCATAGCCCAAAAACACCCGGAAGGCCTGAGAATCGCCGTAATTTCCTATAAACTGCCAAAGATCGGGAATCAGAGCAAGGGCTGAAATAATAATGGCAATGGCGATGAGGATGGCGATAAAAATCTCCAGTACCCGCACAAAGCCCAAAAGCTTATTTTGAATTTTATGTTGCATTGTCTCCTCCTGTTTATGGTTCCCACTGCATTATACCATAATCAGCCCCTGTCTTAAAGCATATCTCCATTATTTTCATCCAGCAGGGCGCTTTCTTTCTTCTTGCGCCGCAGATGATACACATCATAACCCATGAGCAGCAGCAAAGCGCCACCCATCACACCGGCAAATACCATAAACAGCTGGCGCATAAACAGCACCGTCTCCCACTTCATGGGACTGCCATAGATAAACGGAAAGGCACAGATGAATGAAAAGACCGTAAAGGCCATGAACAGCCCAATATACGCTTTTTTCCAGGGCTTTGCCTGGGGCGTACAGCCCATATACTTAAACAGATAGGCCACTCCCAGCATCAGGAAAGGAATCATCGGGAAATAGTGATATAAAAAGGTGTCCCGCGTGATAAAAAGCCAGGGAATCATCTGGGAAAAGTAACCAACACCGATGACGATACCGGCAGAATGGCGTTTCCATATACCATGGACCAGCGCAAAGGCTGTGCCAAAAAGGCCAATTCCCCAGACCATAGGGTTTCCGGTCGCGTAAAGATAAATGGTTTCCGGCGCCTTCTGATAGTAGTAAAACACTGGTTTTAAAGCCAGGAACCAGGTATACCATTTGGAGGAATAGGGATGGTGGTAATGGGTCGAAGCCCCGGTGTGATAACCAAACATCTGCTGCTGATGGCCGAAAAACACATCGAAAAATCCTTTATCGGGTATGGTATCCGCATAAGGAATATAGGACAGTGTGTAAATGGTCACCGGAACAACAATAAAAGCCAGGCAGCAGAAAAAAGACTCACCGAGTCTTTGCCGCCGGACACTTTTGCCGCCCTTTACCATATCCCGGATAAACCAGTAAAAATACAGAACTGCCAGTCCGAGCGCCGCATAACAGCCTGACCACTTGGTGCCAATGGCAAGGCCGGTAAAAATCCCGCTGAGCAGCAAAAACACATACCGGGCTGGCCTTGATGTGCTGATGTGAAAAAAGTACAGGAAGGTATACATAGCCAGAATAAAAAAGACAAGAAAGGCGTCCAGGGTTCCGATCCGTGTCTGTGTATAATGCAAAAAATCGAAAGCCAGCAGCAATGTGGCAATACCAGACCATAGCGGTGATTTAAAAAGCGCCTTGCCGAAAAAATAGATCAGAGGCAGCATGGCGATACCAAAAAGCACCTGCATAAAGCGAAAGCCAAAGGGCGTTCTGCCAAAAAGATCCATTCCTAGGCCAATGATCAGCCGGCCCACAGGGGGATGATCCATTTCAGCCACACTCAGGCCATCCTGCATTTCCAGCGCCGAGGCGGGAAAATAGCTCTCGTCAAAGTAAGCGCTGTTCAGGCGATCTGAGGTGATCCGCACTGTCTCCGGCTCATCCAGAAGCCTCGCGGAACCTTCGTTAAGGGGCGTTGACGCCAGCCTGTTCCCATTATCGTCATAGAATGCCACCTCACTCAGTACCAGGCGGTTGGCGGTATCCAGCTTTTTAACTTTGATGTACCGGGTATTCTCATCCGTGTTCAGCAGATAGTGGTACCAGATCATGGCCGCTGTATAGTCGGTGTCGTCGTCCCGGGTATCAAAGGCCTGTTTCCAGTTCACGCCATCATCTGAGCATAATATCTGTATGCCCACATATTTTGAGGAATCATTAACTGTTGGATACAGCGCGATGGACGCCGGCTGCTTCTGAAGCTCAAATTCCGCGGCGGGGGTCCCCTCCTCCATATCATAATAGGTCTGGGGCTCAACTCTTGAGCCCAGATTCCAGTAGCCTACAACGCTGTAAATCAGGATTACAGCCACCAGAAAAATGATTTCCTTTTTACTGAGATGATAGAACTTTTCTGTCATTTTGATCATTTTCCTTTCTTTTATTTTTAAAAAGCAGGGCTATCCCCACAATGACCCCCATGAGGCTGATGGCCTCACTGACACGCCGGAGGGGCGTTCCCTTGTATTGGACAATCAACGTACCGGTTTCATAAACTGCTACTTCTGCCATGCCATTTATGTTTCGATAAATCTCGACACGATTGCCATTAAGCATGGCTTCATATCCACTATAATAAATAAGCGGCAGCTCGTTTGAACTGTTTCGTTCTAATTTTATTTCATACAAACCATAATTAGTGCGTTTTGCAGTGTTCTGATGGTATTTCTGTGATTCCTGGATGTGTGATAAAGTGACATTCTCCGGTAAATACTCACATCCTGCGGCAAAGGTGGGATATGTATTGACAACCATCTGCGCATAATTCTTATAAGTATACGCAACATTTACAAAATATGCTATGAGCATGATTCCAGCTGCGATGGCTGCGATGATCACCTGGTTTTCCCTTTTTTCTGTCATGCTCTCAATAATCCTGCCAGAAGCAAAGCACCAGAATACCGAGATAAACAGATAGAACCGCCATGGAAACTGAAGGGTTGACAGTACATTCTCAAACAAATGCCAGGGAAAATATACCGATGCACAGAACAGCAGAAGCAGGCCAGACAGCGAAAGAATCTGTACCAGCCTGTCACTTCTGTTAAAAAACAGACCCGCTATTACCAGCAGTGTCAGCGCCAGACCAATCCCCGCCGGCGGTACATATTTTTCGCCGATGCTTTGGGGTATTGCCAGAATTAAATTTTTAAAAGGCACGGCCCAGTCCGAAATATTCCCGAGCAGTCCGGTATCGCCCCAAACAGGATTAACCACCAGCTGTTCCAGCATGGGCAGCAGAAAAAACAAAGTCAGGACAATGCTCCAAAGCGCTGCTTTCCCAAGTGCCGCCAGCCTTTTCGGCTCGCGGGCCAGCCTTGGTATATTGAACAGCAGAAAGACAGCGGCGAATCCCCCCATCAGCACGGCAGTCAGGACGTGTGAAAGCACCAGACCGCTAAAGCCGCTGAACAGCAGGGGCCACTTCTCCTTCTCGCCGTAAACCACCTGCCAGAAGCCTGCCACAATAAGCGGCAGAAAGACAAAGGCCAGAAGCTCCCCCACCGACGACCGCTGATAAAGGTCAGTGGTGTGAAAGGAACACAGGAGGTAAAGCACAGTAGAAGCCGAGGCCGCAAAATCAGACCGCCATACCGATTTGACCGAAAGGTACATGGTGCAGGCCATAGCGCCTGTGAGCAAAATCAGAAAAGTCTTGTAGGCCGTGATGGCCGGCATGCCCAAAAGCGACAGTACTGCCGGAATATACAAAAAGAAATCCGGATAAAAAAGCCCGTTGCCATAGCCGTAGCCATTAAAGTAATCGGCATAGACTCCTGGTAAGAAAATGCCATTTTTAAGACCTTCTGCGATCGAGACGACCCTTGAAAGATGGAAGCTTGCATCATTTCCAAAGGGGATGCCTTCCTTAAGAAGCAAGGGCAGCACCACTGCCAAAGCTGCCAGAAAAGGGATACTCCACCAAAGAATTTGTTTATTTTTTATAAAGAATTTTTTAGATTCCATTCTTTTCTCTCATTCTTTCCTCTCATTATTATACCAATCTGACTGCGATTTGTAAAACCAATGATTTTGTAAAGCTTCGGTTAAATTCCGTTAACTCTTTGTTAAGTCTATTGAATTGTGGGATTTTTAGATTTAAAATACGCCTAGGCTTTTGAAAGAACGCTTTTATCCAATAAGCCATTTGTTTTAACCAAAATGTTAAGGAGTATAACACTATGTTAAGTTTAAGAAATGTAAAGAAGGCCTATGACGGCACAGAAATCCTGAAAGGCATTACACTCGATATCGGAAAGGGCGAAATTGTTTCCATTCTCGGCCCATCCGGCGGCGGTAAAACCACCCTCCTCAACCTGATTCTCGGCATCACCGACATTGATGAGGGACAGCTTTTGTACGATGGTGAGGATATCACCCATGTACCCATGGAACAGCGTGACTTCAACATTGTTTTTCAGGACTATGCCCTGTTCCCCAACCTGAATGCCTACAATAATATCGTATACGGACTCAAAAACAAGCCGGGTATTTCAACTCAGGAGGAGGTTGACGAGCTCATCGACCTTCTGGATCTCAGACCGCATCTGGACAAACCCATTGACCAGCTCTCCGGCGGGCAAAAACAGCGTGTGGCCCTGGCCCGTACCCTGGTCATGAAGCCAAAGGTGTTATTACTGGACGAACCGCTGAGCGCGCTGGACGGGGTTATCAAAGAATCCATCAAGGAGCGGATCAAAACAGTTGCCAAGGAATTTGATCTGACGACCATCATTGTAACACATGACCCTGAAGAAGCCCTTACTTTATCGGACCGGGTGCTCATTTTAAACGGCGGCAAAATTTCACAATACGCCGAGCCGCAGGAAATCATCACGAAGCCCGGCAACAGCTTTGTTCAGGAGTTTATTCTCAACCAGCTCATGATCAAGCGCAACAATATCTTCTCACTGTTCGGAGAATGCTATGCCCAGTAATTCCGCCACCGATAAAACGCGGCCGAGGCTGCGGAGCCGGGTTGTTACGGGTACCCCGCTGGAGCTGAAGGTTGTTTTCTGGATCATCATCGCCATCTTCGCGGTGTTCCTTGCCGCTCCACTGGCACTGCTGCTCATCAAGTCCTTCAATGTGGACGGCAGCTTCAGCCTGGCAAGCTATGCCGCTGTGCTGAGCAGCGCAGGCTTTCTGAACGCCCTGCTTAACAGCTTCATCATCGCCGGGACCAGCGCGCTCGTCACCACAGTTATCGCGTTCATGCTGGCCTACACAGTCAACAGCACTAATGTACCCGGCTGGTACAAGAGCGCCGTTTCCAGTGTCGCAGTGCTGCCCATGCTCCTGCCCACCATTACCTATGGCTTCGCCATCATCTATTCCTTTGGCCGCCAGGGCCTGATCACCCGGCTGCTGGGCTTTCAGCCCTTTGAGATTTATGGGTTTAACGGACTGCTGCTGGGTTATGTAATCTACACGGTTCCCATTGCCTTTATGCTCATTAACAATACCTTTAAGTACATTGACAAGAAGTTCTCTGTGGTATCCCGTGTGCTTGGTGACAACAGCTTTAAAACCTTTCTCACCACAACCTTTAAGCCACTGATCGCCACCCTGGGGGCTTCTTTTATTCAGGCCTTTTTCCTGAGCTTCACCGACTTTGGGATTCCGGCATCGGTTGGCGGTGAGTACAAGGTGGTTGCCACCACGCTGTACAATCAGATGCTGGGTTCTATCCCCAATTTCAGCAAGGGGGCTGTTGTTGCCATGATGATGCTGATCCCATCGGTTTTCAGCATTTTGATCCTGCGCTACCTGGAAAAATATAATTTCCACTATAACAAGATCTCCCAGATCGAGCTCACAAAAAACAAAGGACGCGATGGCCTTTTCACGGTTCTGTCCGCTTTGGTAATGATCGGTATTCTGTCCATTTTCGCGGTTATCTTTATTGTTCCCTTTGTGCAGAGCTGGCCCTATGAGCTTGGTTTTTCGCTTGACAACATCAAGGAAACCCTGTTTGGCGGCCAGCTGACCAGTGTCTACCTCAATTCCATTCTGGTAGCGGCGCTCACAGCGGTTTTAGGGACGGCCATTGCCTACCTCAGCGCACTGGTCACTGCCCGCAGTAAAATGGGCAAGCCCTCTAAAGCCGCCATCGACGGCCTGGTCCAGACCACCAACACCGTACCGGGCATGGTGCTTGGCATCGCCTTTCTCCTGGCTTTTTCCGGCACCAGCCTCCAGTGTACCTTTATTATACTGATCATCTGTAACATTATCCATTATTTCTCAACCCCTTACCTGATGATCAAAAACTCGCTGTCAAAGATGAACGCCTCCTGGGAAACCACCGGCATGCTCATGGGTGACAGCTGGACAAAAACCATTTTCAGAGTTGTAATCCCCAACTCCTGGTCCACTGTTTTTGAAATGTTCAGCTATTATTTTATCAACGCCATGGTAACCATCTCCGCTGTCATTTTTATCGTTGGCGCGCGCACCATGGTCGTTACCACCAAAATCAAACAGCTTCAGCACTTCGGCGATTTTGAACAGATTTTTGTCTTATCCCTGCTTATTCTTGCCACCAACCTGGCTGTCAAGCTGATCCTGAAAGCCTTGTCGAAAAAAACAGAAAGGAAGGCCGCCTGATGAATAAACTTATAAAAGCCCTGGCTGCCGGACTGCTCATTGCCGCCACAGCCCTCACCGCTGTGGGGTGCAGTACAGGAAACGCGGATAACAAAGTCGTTATCTACTCCAATGCGGATGACGAAGCCCTGACCGCCATGGAAAACGCTCTGACTGCCGGCGGCTACGAAGGCCAGTATATCATCCAAAGCTTTGCCACCTCCGAGCTAGGCGGCCGGATGATGGCCGAAGGCTCTAAAATCGAAGCCGACCTGGTGACCATGAGCACATACTATCTGGACACTGCCCAAAAGGAATCCGAAATGTTCTCTGACCTGAGCTTTGACCATACCACCCTGAGCGGTGACTGCCCATCCTATTCTTCCCCCATCACAGCCCAGGAAGGCGCTGTCATGGTCAACACTGAGGTGATGCGGGAACAGGGCCTGTCTGCACCGGCCTCCATCAAGGATCTGGCTGATCCAAAGTACGCGGGCCAGGTATCCATACCGGATATTGAAGGTTCCTCCACTGGCTGGATTCTGGTACAGGCTGTCATCGACGCTTACGGCGAGACGGAAGGCGCTGAGATCATGACAGGGATCATCCGAAATGCCGGGCCGCACATGGAAAGCTCCGGCTCCGGCCCCTTTAAAAAGGTAAAAGCCGGCGAGGTCGCACTGGCCTTCGGCCTTCGGCATCAGGCCGTCGCGGCCAAAAAAGAAGGTCTTCCCATCGACTACATCGACCCGTCTGAGGGCAGTTATGCTCTCACGGAATCCATCGCCGTCATTAATAAAGGGGATAAAACCAATGCCAAAGCCATGGAAATGGCTGAATGTATTGTAAAAAGCGCCCGAACCGAGCTGCTCAAGACCTATCCGCTGCCCCTGTATCCCGGCGAAACCGCCGACCCTGCCCTGTGCACCAAAAACCCCAAAACATTCCCAGAGCCCCTGACCGTGGATCTTTTACAAAAACACCAGGAGTTTTCAGAGAAATGCAAGCTTAACAAATAATGGAAAATGCAGAATTGAGAATGACGGTGAGTCCAAAGTTAGAATAATTTGGGGGAACGAACCCAATGCAAAGCTGAGAATTAAAAGAACAAATTCGCTCTGCGAATTTGACAGCGCGTCATAAAAGTGGCAAAGCCCGAGATTGTGCCTTTTATCCAGATAAGAAAAAAGGTCCAGGCGTTTTGGTAAACGGCCAGGAATCGTGCCCCTTTACCAAAACAGCCGGCCACTGGCGAGATCAAACATCCACTTTAATGAAGAAGCTATCCGTCTGAAAATGGTGCCCGCAGGACGCTTTTTTCTTTCTTAGGTAAAAGGCTTCGTCTCTCAGGTTTTTTGACAATCCGACAAACTCACTCTGCGAATTTAATTATAAATCAATTTTGCACAGCAAAATTGGCCCTTCATTTTCCATTTTCAACTTTTCATTTTGCTAAAGTCGCAATAAACCACAAACGATAAAGGAGAATAAAACTTAATGAAAAACTATAAACTCTTAACCCCCGGCCCACTGACAACCAGCGATGCGGTAAAGGCAGAAATGCTCTTTGACCACTGTACCTGGGATAATGAATATAAAGCCATCACCCAGAAAATCCGCGCTCAGCTGCTAAAGCTGGCCCATGTCAGCGAGGCTGCATATACCGCCATCCTCATGCAGGGCAGCGGCACCTTTGGCGTGGAAGCCGTACTTTCGAGCGTGATCGGCGATAAGGACAAGGTGCTGTTCATCACAAACGGCGCCTACGGCGAACGCATGCTGGACATCGCGGACTATCACCGTCTGAACTATCTTGCCTGCAGCGAGGAATACAACCTAATCCCTGACGCCGCCAAAGTGCGCGCGATTTTAACCGAAAACCCAGACATCACCCATGTGGCCATGGTGCACTGCGAAACCACCACTGGCATTCTCAACGACATCCATGCCATCGGCGAACTCTGCGCAGAATTTGGCAAAACCTATATTGTCGATGCCATGAGCAGCTTTGGCGGCATTGATATCCCGTTAGAGGATGACCATATCGACTTTATGATCAGCAGCGCCAACAAATGTATCCAGGGCGTACCGGGCTTTTCCTTTATCCTGGCCCGCACAGCCGCCCTCGAGGCCTCAAAGGGCAATGCGCGAAGCCTGTCGCTGGATATTTACGACCAGTGGAAGACCATGAACAAGGATGGAAAATGGCGATTTACTTCCCCGACACATACGGTTCTGGCTTTCTCCAAAGCCTTGGATGAGTTAGAGGAACGCGGCGGAGTCGAAGCCCGTTATCAGCGCTACGCCTCCAACAATAAGCTTTTGATTGAAAAAATGGCAGTGCTCGGCATCAACGCTTATATTGATGAAGCCTACCGCTCCCCCATTATCACTACCTTCCTCTATCCCGAGCAGGGCTTTGACTTTACCGATATGTACAACTTTGTCAAAGAACGCGGCTATGCCATCTACCCTGGAAAGCTGACCAAGGTGGACACCTTCCGCATGAGCAACATCGGAGAAATTTATAAAGAAGATGTTGAAAATCTCTACAATATCTTTTATGATTATTTAAAACAGAACGCTTAGGAGGCCATATTGATGAAAAAGATTGAAGCGGTTATTTTTGACTGGGCCGGCACAACGGTGGATTACGGATGCTTTGCTCCGGTGCAGGCATTTATGGAGGTTTTTAAAAGCTTCGGCATTGAGCCCACCATGGCGGAGACAAGAAAACCCATGGGGATGCTCAAGCGGGACCATATCCACACCATGATGGATATGCCGCGTATCAACCGTCTCTGGCAGGAAAAATACGGGCGCGGCTACACCGAAGAGGATATTGACGCCCTGTACGCCCAGTTCGAGGAAAAGCTCATGAGCATTCTGGATCAGTTTGCAGACCCCAAGCCCCATGTGCTGGATACCGTTGCGGCCCTGCGTGACATGGGCCTGAAAATCGGCTCAACCACTGGCTACACCGATGAAATGATGGCCATAGTCACCCGTGTCGCCGCCGATAAGGGTTATGCGCCGGACTGCTGGTACAGCCCAAACGCTGTGAAAAACTATGGCCGCCCCTACCCCTTTATGCTCTTCAAAAACCTGGAGACTCTGGGCGTTCATTCTGTCCATAATGCTGTAAAAATCGGCGACACGGTCTCCGATATTCTGGAAGGAAAAAACGCCGGCGTTGTCTCCATCGGCGTTGTGCGCGGAAGCTCTGAGATGGGGCTGACCGAGGAAGAATTCAACCATCTCTGTGATGATGACAAAGCCGCTGCCATCAACCAGGTGACCAAAACCTTCAGAGATGCCGGCGCAGACTATGTTATCCAGGATCTGAGCGAGCTGATCCCTCTGATTAAAATGCTCGATGAACAATAAACAAAGACTGGCTTTGCCCAGAACAAAAGCAGGTACGTCGAAACGACGTACCTGCTTTTTCTTTTTTTAAATTACTTCTCTGTTCTAGACCAGCTCAAGACGTTTCATCATCTCTGGCAGCACGCCTTCAAAATCCACACCTTCGCGACGATTAGTCTCACGGGCAACCGTTCTGAGGATGCAGTCTGTGGTCAGATCGACAGCAAACTGTGTGGAATCCAGCAGCGATTTACCGTTCAGCAGGGCTGCCAGACAGAAGCTTCCGAAAATATCACCCGTCCCGTGGAACTGTCCGGGCACTTTTTCGGAGAAGGCGTACTCTACCTTATCCTCGGCGCGGTCATAGCAGGCGGCGCCCAGCTTTTCATTGTCAAAGTACACGCCGGTCAGCACGACCTTTTCCGGGCCCATGTCGGACAGGCCGCGCACAAGCTTTTCAATATAATCCCTGGTATATGGACCGTGCTGATAAGGCTGCTTCAAAAGAAAACATGCCTCGGTGATGTTGGGCAGCAGCAAGTCTGCCTTTTCGCAGAGCTCGCGCATTTTATCCACCATATGGTCGTCAAAAACGCTGTAAAGCTCACCCTCATCAGCCATAACCGGGTCCACATAGACCAGTGTGTTGTCTGAATTAAAGGTATCCATAAAATTGGACACAATGTCCACCTGCTCCGGTGAGCCTAAAAAGCCGCTGTAGATTGATGAAAAGTGCAGGTCCAGCGATTTCCAGTGCTCGGTAATGGCCGGGAGGTCTTCGGTGAGGTCGCGGTAGGTAAAGCCCTCAAAGCCGCCGGTATGGGTTGAAAGAACCGCAGTAGGCATACAGACCACCTCAATGCCTGCCGCGGATAAAATGGGCAGCACGACGGTCATGGAGCACTTTCCAAAGCCGGATATATCATGAATCGCGGCCACCCGCTGTAAGGGGCCTTTTGGAATATCGTTTGTATTTTGCATGTTAAATATCTCCTTTTACAATCAATGATGCTTGGATTCCCTGAAAAAGGGGCTGTTAATTATTGTACCACAATTCTGCCTGTTTAACGCACATAAATCGAATAAAATTCCCTTTTTGGGTAAAAACTATGGTAGCGATGATGATGAAAGGAAGTCTGTAATGAGTGAAAAAATAAAACGCCTGAACTTTAAGCATCTGCGGCAAGCGGCCTGGAAGGGAACTAAGAAATCCATTCCAGCCACCACCCTCTGTCTGCTGCTCTTTTTTATGAACATGGCTTTATTTGGCTATAAAAATGCTGTCATCGCAGTTCCGCTCACCATTATTTTCAACCGACTCAAGGACTTTTCGCCAGAACGCTGGCACCCCTACAGCGTCATGCTCATCAACCTTGTGCTGGCAACCACCGCCCACCTGGCCGATATGAACGTCTGGCTCTGCGTTACCCTGGACTTTGCCGCGACCTATCTCATGGTCTTTCTTCTCACCGACTCCGACACCTCAAAGGCTTACTACAGCTATGGCTTTGGCCTTGTGCTGTACCAGAGCTTCTCCACCACTGTGCCGGAGCTCAGGCTGCGCCTGATGGCCATTGTTGTCTCCAGTGCCATCGCAACCCTTGGCCTTGTGGTCATGTATTTTCTGAAGCGCAGGCAGACGGGCTTTAAGCTGGATCCGCACATTTTTAATCCCTTTGTCCGCCTCGGCGGCAAGACCCGCGATTTTTTAAAGGGGACTGCCCGTGCCCTTAAAAATCTGGCTGCCATGCTGCGCTTTCGTCTGTTTTACAGCTCCAGTGACAGCCTGCAGGCCGGCACCTTTGATTTCCGTCTCACCCGCTTTGCCATCCGCATCTCTCTGCTGGTGACCTTCAGCTTTTTCCTGGAGCAGGTGTTTAACATTCCGAAAGGCTACTGGCTTCCCCTCAATGTTTTTATCATGACCCTCAATTTTTATGAGGACAGCATGGTCAAAATCAAACAGCGTGTGGGCGGCAATATTGCCGGGGTTTTTATCTCAGCCATTCTGCTCCACTATATCACCGGCTTTACCGGACACATGATCATTCTCTCCATTGGCACCTTCCTCGGCTACGCGGTGGATAACTATCTTTTCCGCGCCACCTATATGACCTGCTACGCCATTGCGCTCAGCACCCTGTTCATGAAGCAGTCCGAGGTTTTTGAGCTTCGTCTGGCCTATGTGCTTCTGGCCGCTGTCATTGCCGTCATCGGAAGCCGGTTTATTTTCGCCAATAAAAAAACGGATTTTCAAACCTGAGAGGATATGTTAA
This sequence comes from Eubacterium maltosivorans, assembly GCF_002441855.2. Lineage (NCBI taxonomy): Bacteria > Bacillati > Bacillota > Clostridia > Eubacteriales > Eubacteriaceae > Eubacterium > Eubacterium maltosivorans. The sequence continues at coordinate 813,063 of NZ_CP029487.1, forward strand.
CGAGAAAAACAACCGAAAATCCGGTTGCTTTCTGTTTATTCCTGCTTTTCTTCCATAACTCTACAGCGATCCTCAAAGCTGACCTCCCGATGGATCTGGTGGAGCATCCAGACATATCCGAAGGGATCGGCAAACATGGCGTTGGCGGAGCCCATTTCAGGCATCTCAGTAACTTGCTGGATCGCGGTGCAGCCTGCCGTCATGGCCTTATCATAGACCGCCAGGATGTCCGGAACAAGCACGTTATACCAGACGGACTGAGGCTGGCCAGGCTTTGGAGCGATTAGCTGATACTCAGGGTTTTCATCCAGCAGGTGGAAGCGGGTATCATAGATTGTAAAGACCGCTTCATTGGTGCCTTTCGGGTAATCGGTCACCTCTACGCGCTCAACCTCATATATTTTTTCATACAGCTCCAGGGCTTTCAGGCTGTCGGTCACAACCATATCAATTTCTACACCTGTCATTATTCATTCTCCTTTGTATTTAATTGATTTTATGGTATAAAATACCCAAATTATTGTGATAAAATCGCTTTAGACTTTTCAGTTTTCCTGTGCTATAATAGCATTTATAAAGGAGCAATGAAAAGGGAAGGGGTTTTCTGATGAAGTTTTTTGAAAAGAAAGGGTATTGTTCTTTTGTCATGGCTCTGTATCTGGCAGGGATGCTGTGCTTTACACTGTCTCTGTTTATGAGCCGGCTTCTGCCTGATTTCTGGCTTGGCTTTGCCGAGGGCATTGCGATTGTCGGTATTGTGGTGGGCATGATTCACATTATTTTTAGTTTTGTGAAGGGAAGAAACCCTTTTACCGGCAAGCCTAACTGACCTGTATACCAGGTTTTTGAAGAACTGTCCGCCTGGCCGGGCAGTTTTTTATTCCAGTCCTGCCTTCTCAGGCTTCTGTCCGCACTCGCTGCATTCTGCATCGTGCAATGAAATAACACCGCCGCAGTCCGGACAGGTAAACTGCTGCTTTTGCTGCGCCATAAAGGCCGCCAGCCCTAATTCCTTAACCCGGCGGCTGTTTTCCATCAGGCTGGCGTGATAGCGGGTATTATAGCTTTTCTCCAGGGATTTGACAGGCTTGCAGGGATACTCTCCACATTCAAAGCAATACCGAATCTCCTTTTCCAGAACGCACGCCTTGACCCTGCACTTCCGGCAGTGCTCTGGCTTTCCTTTATCACTGTTCAGGCAGCCTGCACAGGGCTTTTTGTGGTAACAGTGCTTATAACAGACCAGGCAATTCATTCCACAGGGGGCGAACATGACGTTATCGATGGTTTCAGGCATTTTCATAGGTACTGCTCCTTTCGGTTTTAACTATTTATTCTGCTCATCTGCATTATACCATCCGCTGGCTGTAATGAAAACAATGGGATTCTTTTTATATTCGGCTCTACACTTAATACAATCGTCAAAAATTCCAAAAGGTTTCCAGAATTTTTAAAAAGTTTAAGTCTCTGTCTTCTTAAAAGATTAAAATAATATATTATTAATTATTTAATGGCGGACATGGATGTCCGTGATTCTGCCGCCACTTTGCCCTTTTTGACAAAATAGCGGACATATATATTCTTTGCCCTGTTTTTCACTGCTTGTCCAAAGTTATCCACAACCTGAGGCACGCTGTTTCGACGTATCTATTGTTGTCTTAAAGGCACTTCTGGCTAAAAACTGCCATTTTTTTTAGCTTCCACTTGAAAACCATCCCACCCTCTGATATAGTTAAGGCATAAAAACCACTCTTTTACGCAAGGGAGAAAAATCATGAAATTCAATCGTGTATGGGCCGTCTACTTCAGTGCTACCGGCACCACCCAGAAGCTGGTGACCGCGGTTGCAGACAACCTTTCGAAAAAACTTGAGGTGCCCTGTGAAAGCTTTGACTTCACACTGCCCGAGGAGCGAAAAGCGCCAAAAAGCTTTGAGGCTGACGATCTGGTAGTATTTGGCACCCCTGTCTACGCAGGGCGTGTGCCCAACGTGCTGCTGAAATATCTGGCGACTCTGGAGGGAGGCGGCGCAGCTGCTGTTCCTCTGGTACTCTATGGCAACAGAGACTATGACGATGCCTTGATCGAGCTTCGGGATATTCTTGAAAAGACCGGTTTCCATACGCTTACGGCAGGAGCCTTTATCGGGGAACATTCCTTTTCCGATTTACTGGCAGCCGGACGCCCAGACGAACAGGATATGGAAAAAGCCCGGGAATTTGCAGGTTTGACTTATGAAAAAGCTGCTGCTATCACCAACATTCAGGATGTCCTGCCTGTCCATGTCAAGGGTGCGCCAGCCCCTTACTGGGGTTATTATCAGCCGAGGGACCGCAAGGGTACTCCTGTAGATATCCGCAAGGTAAAACCGCTCACAAGTGATGCGTGCACCGACTGTAAGCTTTGCTCTGAGGTCTGTCCTATGGGCTCCATCAACCGCGACGATGTGCGGGCTTACACAGGTATTTGTATAAAATGCGGCGCCTGTATAAAAAAATGCCCGGTTCATGCGCGCTACTATGACGACGCTGGCTATCTTTACCACAAGCATGAGCTTGAGGAGGGATTAAAGCGCCGGGCCGAGCCGGAATGGTTTCTTTAAATCTTAAAATGCCATGTTGTCCCCAACAGGGCGCCATGGCATTTTAAATTTGTCAAAGTGCTTCAAGCTCCTCAATAAGTGCGCGCCGTTTGGCGTAACGGAGCCGCCAGTCCGCAGTCAGCACCCTTACCTTTTCCGGCCCGCCGGGATAAGCCTGCATTTTTCTCAGATAATCCGCTATCTGCTGATATTTTCTGCGGTTCGCCGCCTTTTTAACCATACCCTTTAAAAAATCGGCATAAAGCTCAAGGGCGGCCTCTGGGCAGCCTGCCTTCAGGGTTTTTTCATAATAATCCAGGTCAGACATATCTCCCTGGGTCCGGATGCTTTCCAAGAGGCGTTCGCACAGCCCTTCCTCCTCATACAGATCACGCAGATTATGGTCATAGTCCACGTTTTTAAATATTTCCTCCCGAAGCTCATGCCATTCCGTCTCGCCGCAGAGAGCTTTCAGCTTTCTAAAATCCTCCAGTTTCACAAAATCCTCGCCCGCAAGCATTTCCGACAGCACCTTTTTCAGGGCTTCGGGCCTGTCCAGCTTTTCATACAGCCATACCAGCACACGCTGGTACTCGTCAATCTTGTCAGGATCATCTCTGTCCATCTCCATGCTCTCATCGATCATCTCAATGGCGGCGTCCATCTCACCATACTGGATTTTCAGGGTGATGGCCGTATTCCGTATTCCGGAAAAATGCCAGTATTTTCTCTGATAAGCCTCAATGGCTTCCTTTGGCAGCTCCATCATTTGCATGAGCTGTACCCGGCAGACGGCATAGGCCTCAAGCCAGTAATCAAGCCGCTCCTGTGTAGCGCTTCGGATAAGCCAGTCTACAGTTTTTATACTGTCGGCAAGCAGAACCGGTTTCCAGTTCCATTTCATAAAGACATCAAACACATAGTCTTCAAGATAGTCGAGCGTTTCGCCGCCCAGACGATTCATAAACCAATGATGCATTCTCCGCTCTTCTGCCTCATCATTGATATGAGGCAGAATCTTCATCCAACCATCCGCGCAGTCCTGTGCGATTAATTCAATATCCCCGTCAGAGTCATCGATCTCAATCTGGCACAGTCTGGTGTAAACCATGGCGGTAAAATCAAAGGCGCTCCCATAATGCTCCCGGTCCATAAGAGCCTCCAGATTATCATCATAAAACTGCTCAATCTCCTCGCAAAAGTCCTTTGCATCCCAATATGGAATAAACTGCTCAAGACCCAGGTATTTCTTGCAGATGGCATTCAGAGCACGTTCCAGAGGGCGAAGCTCCTCGATGCTTTCGCCCTTAAAAAACCGGAGCCAGAGGCGGTTTGCAAGGTTCCTGTCCGCACAGGCCAGCTCGTAGATAAAGTCTCTGAGCTCATTTTCTCTCGCCCCTTGCACAAGGGCATAGAGCTCGGTGTTTTCAAATTGCCACGGATCCCTGAAGGCATTCCCCACACTTTCCGTAAGGGCAAAAAGCGCTGCCGCCATATGCTTGCAATGAGCTCCCTCTGACGCATAGGTACAATCACAACACATAGCAGTGATTTCACCTAACTCTGTTTCGATCGTTACCCGATAGTCCTTTGTATCGCGCACCACTGCCTCATAGCCGTTATCACAGCGCACTGCCTCCAGAACCTGGTCATTTGTAAAAAGCTCATATCCATTATCTAAAATATCTCTTGTAAAAGAATCTTCCCATTTTTTCATTATTATCTCTCCCTTTTGCTATAGAGCTATTTTATCTCAGCCTGCACTACTTTACAATTACTAATTGATTTTCTTCAAATGCAGCGCTTTATTTTTGAAGCTAAAATGCATAAAAATCATATTTTTTTATGTTGAAAAATATTTTCGAAAAAAAAGTTAAAATTTTTTAAATTTGGTGTTGACAAAGCGGGCAAAAAAAGTTATTATATACAAGCACTCAGGAAATGAGTCGCCGCTCAAAAAAAAGAGCGCTGTGCGAGAGTGTTGGAATTGGCAGACAAGCACGTTTCAGAGGCGTGTGTGCTACGCACGTACGGGTTCGACTCCCGTTTCTCGCACCATTTAATTGGTGATCAGGCAGATGTTAGGATAACGTCTGCTTTTTTATTTTTTGTCTCATCAATCCCCTCTATATCCGCCGCCCATCTGTCAATTAATTTTTCCCAAACAAAAAATGGAGAATTTTTCATTCTCCATTACTTAAAAACTTTTCCCAACGTTTCACTGAGCAACGCGCAAAAATCTTCCCAGCTTTCCGGATATGCCGCAGTGCCCCCAAGTCTCTTTTCACAATCCTCAAAAACCAGGGTCATCTCCCAGATTGGGCCGTCCAGACAGGTCAGATCATAATATTTTTTCTTCCACTGCAGTACACCAGCTTCCGACATCCCTTTTTTCAAGGCGTCCAGCGCCTCGGTATCCAGTGTTTTTAAATACTTGGGGGGTTGATAAAAAAGTGCACTAGCAGCCCAGCAGGCCTTACCCGTTTCAAAATCAATACAGGCCGCATAGCCGTCCCCCACATAGCCGTCGGTGGTCACCTTGAGCTGTCGGATATCATCATAATTTTCCATAAAATCGTCGCCTCCTGTCTTAAGAAGTGATTATATCAAAAAAATTGCTCTTTACCAAGACTGTTTTTTTCGTTAAAATGGACTCTAGAATGAACCAAAGGACAAATCAAACATGAAAAAACGTGATCTGATCATCATTGCCGGGGTTGTGGCCGTTGCCCTCATCGCCTTCGGCGTCTTCCACCTCATGAACAGCCAAAGCTCCGGCCTTATGCTCCGGGTCAGCCAGAATGGTGAGATTATCCGCACACTGCCGCTTAGTCAGGACCATACCGAAACCATCACCAGCGACCTCGGCAGCAACACCATTGCCATTAAAGACCGCAGCGCCCGGGTCGAAAGCGCAGACTGCGATAACCAGGTGTGTGTGCACAGCCCGTCGATCCAGTCCCCTGGAGAGACCATTGCCTGTCTGCCCCACCGGCTGATCCTTGAAATCATACAGGAGCCTTAAAATGGAAAACAAAACGCGCCGCCTGGTCGTCATTGCCCTGTATACTGCCCTGGCCTTAATTCTCAGCTATCTGGAATCTCTTGCGCCCATCCCCATGCCTGTGCCCGGGGCAAAGGTCGGACTGCCCAACATCGTTACCCTCATCTCACTGCTGACCCTGGGCACTCCCTTGACCCTGCTCATCGTCACCGCGCGGATCTTTTTATCCGGCTTTTTATTTGGGAGCATGAGCGCGATTCTCTACTCCCTGGCCGGAGGGCTCCTAAGCTTTGGGATGATGGCCCTGCTTTTAAAGGTCACCAGAGAAAAGCTATCCCTCATAACCATCAGCCTGCTCGGGGCAGTGTCCCACAACCTGGGCCAGCTGGCCGTAGCAGCCGCAGTAGTGCAAAATATGAACCTGTTCTGGTCCTATCTGCCCTTTCTCATGCTGCTCGCCATCCCGACAGGGATTGTGGTGGGCGTGGCGGCGAACCTTTTGTACCGACAGCTTCAGAAAATCAATCTATTTAAATAAAGAGGACAAACAAAATGGAATCCATCAATATCTTAATCGTCGAGGACGATGTCAACATCAGCAACATGCTTTTGGATCTGCTGACACACAGCGGCTATACGGCAGATACCGCCTATTCCGGCACCGAGGCCTTATTTTGCCTTGAAAAGAATAGCTATGCTTTAATTCTTCTGGATTTAATGCTTCCGGGTATGAGCGGCGAGGAAGTGCTGAAAAGCCTGCGCCAAACCTCAGACACCCTGGTCATTGCCGTATCCGCAAAGGATGATTCTTTCACAAAGATCAATTTGCTCAAAAACGGCGCAGATGACTATATTACCAAGCCCTTTAATAACGAAGAGCTTCTGGCCCGTATTGAGGCTCTTTTGCGCCGTAATTCGGGAAATACAGGTCTTTCGGGTAGAACACTGACCTATAAGGGGCTTACCCTTACCCCCTCTACCTACGAGGTCTGCCTGAAGGGGCAGCCCCTGTCACTGACCAAGCGTGAATACAAAATTCTGGAGCTTCTGATGCAAAACCCACAGCGTGTTTTTTCCAAAAATGTCATCTACGAGACTGTCTGGGAGGATCTGTTTCTAGGCGAGGACAACGCCATCAACGTGCACATCAGTAACCTGCGCCAGAAGCTGGCTAAAATCGACCCCGATGAAGCCTATATCCAAACAGTCTGGGGCATTGGCTTTAAAATGAAATAGCGTCAATCTTTATCTTTTCTTTAGGATTGGCTTACAGAATTTAAAAAACAGCATGTTACAATAAAACTGAAAGCCGCCTGAATAAAAACAGAAAAGGATCAAAAACCATGTCCACCATCCTGAAAACCCATAACCTTACAAAAATTTTCCCACCTGCGGGATTTGCCCGGCATAAAAAGCGAAAAAGCGAGGGCCGCCATGCCGTCGATCATGTGAATATGACCATCCGGAAGGGCGATATTTACGGCCTGATCGGGCGCAATGGCGCGGGAAAAACCACCCTTATGCGCCTGATCGCAGGCCTTATGCCTCCGACTGAGGGCACAATGACCCTCTTTGACAGCACAGAGCTGGAACAGCACCGCAAGCGGACAGGCTGTATCATTGAGGCGCCCGGTCTTTATGGCAATATGAGCGCAGCGAATAACTTGGAGGCCCACAGACGTCTGCTCGGCATCACCAGCAGCACCGCTGTCTCCGATTCACTTGAAGCCGTTGGTCTGAGCAGCACTGACCACAAAAAGGTCAAGCACTTTTCCCTGGGGATGCGCCAGCGCCTCGGCATTGCCATGGCCCTCCTGGGCAGTCCGGACTTTCTGATTCTGGATGAGCCCACCAACGGCCTCGACCCAAGAGGGATTGCAGAAATCCGCACTGTCCTGACACAGCTCAGCCGGGAACGGGGCGTGACCATTCTTATTTCAAGCCATATTCTCGGCGAGCTGTCAAAGCTGGCTACCTGTTATGGCATCATGCGCGAGGGCGCGCTTATCGACGAGTTTAACCACGAGGAGCTGGAAACACGCTGTCAGCGCTGCCTGAAGATGGTTGTTGACCAGCCTAAAAAGGCTGCAATGCTGATTGAAACCCTTTTGGGTACAGACAATTATGACATTCTTCCAGAAAACACCATCCGTCTTTTCGACTATGTGGACCAGAGCGGCCTTGTCAACCGGGAGCTTAACCAAAACGGCATCCTGGTCGAGTCCATCACGCCGGTCGGTCAGGATATAGAGGCTTATTTTATGTCCATGATAGGTGGTGAAGACCATGCTTAACCTGCTGCGTTCTGATCTCTTCAAGCTTTTTAAGGCAAAGTCCTTCAGGGTCTGCATGATTCTCTGCGTGGCGCTTATGGCCTTTGTAGCCGTCGGACAGCTCTATTCCGCCGATCTTTTTTCAAACATGTCCCCTGCCGCTCTGCAGGAATCTGAGAAGCGTATTGAAGAGAACAACAGCTTTGGCATCCGCTTTGGATTGTCGAACAGCTCAGAAAATCTGGCTAAAACAATCGAGGCCATGCAAAATTACAATGCCAGCTCCTTTATCGAAACAGCGCTTTCCGGCAGTGTCACCACTGTTTTAATGGCAGTATTTATCTCTCTGTATATTGGCGCGGATTTCAGGGACGGCACACTCCGTAACACTGTGTCAAAGGGCTTTAAAAGGCGCGATATCTATCTCTCAAAGCTTATCACCGTCATGACTGCAACCCTTTTTCTCGTTGTACTGGCCGTACTCAGCGCTGTCCTTTTCAGCGGCCTGTGCTGGGGCTTTAGCTCGCTGAATTCGCAGACCGTCAATCTGCTGGCCTATCGGCTCTCTTTACAGACCCTGCTGCACCTCGGTCTGGCCTCCTTCTTTGTCATGACCGCTGTACTCATCAAGCAGACCGGCCCCACAGTGGCCGTCAATATCTGTCTGCTCATTTTTGTCACTGCCTTTTTATCTGTCGGCAACGCTTTCCATGCCACAGGCTTTAATCTGCTCACCATCTGGATCGCCGAGGCGCTTTCCAGCCTTGAATTTGACACAGTCAGCGGCCTGGTCGCACTCCAAACCCTGGCGCTTATGGTGGTTTATATTTTATTGCCTACGCTGGCAGGTATTACCGTTTTTAAAAAACGGGACATTATGTGAGGCTTTTATGGAAACATCACTCATGATACTCTGCATTATCCTCGGGGGCGCCGCCCTCTTTTCCGTTATTCACAGCCTGCTTTTAAAAAGGCAGATCCGGGATATTATACGGCAAAATCATTTTATACAAAATGAGGATACCAACCTGCCCATTACTGCCGCCATGCCCGATAAGGAGGTGGAAGCTCTGATTGAAAGCATCAATGCCCTGCTGGAGACTCACCGCCTGTTTGAGATCCGCATGACACAGGCAAACCGCAGCTTTAAAAACAGCATCACAAGCATTTCACACGACCTGCGCACCCCGCTCACTTCTGCATCAGGCTATATCCAGATGCTTCAGGATTTTGATCTGCCTGAGAAAACCCGAGTCGAGTACCTGAAAATTGTTCAGCAGCGGATTCAGGCTGTGCGCAAGCTTCTAGACCAGCTTTTTGAATTTGCGCGCATTGAGGCGGATGAGCTGGTTCTTGCCCAGGAACCAGTCAACTTAGGCAATGTGCTGCGCGATACTCTGGCTCTGTTTTACAATGATTTTTGCAGCCAGGACAGTGAACCGGAAATCCAGATTCCTGACGATCCCTTTATCGTCACCGGTGATACCGATGCCTTCAAACGGATCTTCAGCAATATCTTAAGCAATGCCCTGACCCACGGCGAAGGTCATTTTTCCGTAAAAGCCGTATCGGAGAACCACGCTGTGAATATCACCTTTGAGAACAGTACGCATAGCATCACCCCTGATGATCTTCCCTATATTTTTGACCGCTTCTACACCACCGATGTGTCCAGAAGCCGTAAGACTACCGGCCTGGGCCTTTCCATCGCCAAACGCCTTGCCACCCGTATGGGCGGCAGCATCAGTGCGTCGCTTGACAATGATGTGTTTGGCATACATTTGCAATTTTCTTTGAAATAATAAATATAAACATTCGATTTTCTTCTGAAAAATGACTTTTTTAAAAGTTATCTTTATGATCAATCGGATGTTTTTATTTTTATCATTTATTTTTTAATGATAAACATTAAAAACTTCTTGACAGATATCAAGTACAGTTTTATAATGAACTTAAGAAAACAAAGGAGGTGTTCTTATGGAAAACGGTTTAAAAAAGCGTTATATAATTCTGCGCTTAATTGTCACAGTCTTTCTGGCCCTTTGTATTTTTAATTTAATCACGGGGCTGACGTTCACAGCTCTTAGTCTTTCAGTCCCTGGCGAGGTTTATGAAGCAGCCGAGATTACCAAACCGTCGGATATTACAAAAACGGTTATCCTGTACTATCCGGAATCTGTTCAGCCGGTTGTCAAGGCCGCCAGTAAAATTATTCTATATGCAAGTCCATTTCCACATACAGATTTTGGGGCCTCTAATTTACCATCCCACCCAAAGGCAGCATTGCAAATTGTTTTATGGACAAATTTGTCTGTTATTCTTCTGTTTGGTATCATATGGTTTCTGCTTAGAAAACTCCTTTATAGTATGTCCTTAGAAGGACCACCTTTTACGTCGGAGCATCAAAAAGATCTACACCATATCGCCACGATCCTAATTATCCTTGCATTGATCCCTCATACTTTGGAAAGCATTATTTATGCTGCATACTGCAGAAGAAATTTTAGTTTTTCGATTATTGACAGCCTCCCAGCTATTGTCTTGCTGTTATTAGGGATAAACCTGTATGCCTGTACTAAAAAACTTTGTTCTGGTAAAGCTAACGAGGAGGAAATAAATGATTGATAAAAGGTTAAAAGAACTGCAATTGCCCTGTAGAATTATCAATATAATCCTTATTGCTATTTTAATTATGATGGTTATTGTTCTTATATCCGAAATTTTTTTCACTATGTATACTTTGATCCTTATTCCTGAAAATCAATTTACTGCCTATCAAATTGCCCCTGACAGTAACGCTTTAAAGATTGCTATTGCCTGGGACCGGCCAATTCCAATGGACGAAATGGGATTTGCAGAGATGTTGCGTTTACTTGACACAAAGCTTTACAGTCCTCATTTTATGCCTCAAAATCCAAAAGCTGTTTTTCAATTTGAGGCATGGTACCACATGATTATTCTTGGTTTGACTGTTTTCCTCACTACCCTGCTGTGGTCCATTTTTCACCGAATATGTAATGATGTTTCACCTTTCAGCAATAAAACCTTTGTACAGCTGGTTATCGTTGGCAGCGGCACTGTATTGGCAGCGTTTGTCCCAAGGATCATAAAAGTAAATTTAGCTTCCTCATTGTTGGGCGCACGTTTCTTTCTTTTTGGTTTGGATGATGGTTTCCGTATCATTTTAATTGCCGCCGGTTTTCTGGTGCTTGCCATTGCCTACATCTTTCGCTATGGTACTTACCTCCAGCAGGAATCCGATGAAACTTTATAGGAGGGCGTTATGGCTATTATTTTAAGACTGGACCGTGTGATGGCAGACCGAAAAATATCCCTCAATGAGCTGGCAAAGCAGGTTGGCATTTCCAATGTCAACCTGTCCAATTTAAAGACCGGCAAGGTGAAGGCCATTCGATTTTCGACCCTCAACGCAATCTGCGATGTCCTTGACTGCCAGCCCGGTGATATTTTGGAATACGTTCGCGATGAAAAAGAAGACAAAATATAAAAAACCGCACGGACACCGCAAACAGCAGTGTCCATGCGGTTTTTATTTAATCGAGAATAATACCATTATTTATCTTTTAAATCAGAAATTCTCTGAAATAGTTTTTAAAGGAACAATGTTCTCCAATCCATTTTTCAAACTTTTTAAAAATATAATGTGTTATAAGAAAATCTGCTGTCAGCATAAAAAGAAGCACAAATAAATTCCACACTGGTAAGTCTGGAAAATAAATAATCGCCAGGACTTCATTAAATAACATCAGTATATTCCAAAAAACCAACAGCCAAAGCACCCATATCGCGCCGCGGTACAAAAAATACAGCACCTGTTTTTTTAAATATCGTTTATCCTTCATTTCAAACCTCTTTTTCAAAGCTGCTTAACCAGCTTTCTACAATACGGGTATCAAAGCATTTTCGCCGCTTCTTCATCCTCTTAAAAGCAATATGTATTTCTTCTAGAACTTTGTTTTTATCCAATAGGATTTTTTCTGAAAAAACATTGAACATAATGGCGGCGCTCCTTGTCCTTTGAGTGGTAAAAGCTGGGCTGTACGCCGCGTAATAAGCCAGCATAGCGCCCATATCCATCTCTTTTTGACCGGTGGGCAGGGCCTCAAAATCAATGCCGATCACACCTGAAACACCGACGATAAAATTTCTGAAATTGACATCTCCTCGGATGTGACCGGGCACTGCCTGATAAAACCGATCAAACCAGTCTGCCAGTTCTGTGCACAAATTGTTCAGACTCTCCGCACTGTTTTTGTGCTCGAGTGCAAGCACGCGGTCAAGCAGTAAAGGCCCGGGACAGTACTGCAGATACAGTACATTTTCCCGTAGCTCGAGAACTTCCGGCACCGCTACACCTCTTTTATAAAGAAGCATGAGAATACTCCATTCGTGGTGCGCGGCTTCAGCGTCGCTGAAAACTTTTTTAATCCGCCCTTTTTCCAGACTTACGATATTCCTCCGGCTTTCGAAGGTTCTACTTTCTTCCAATGCTGATTTCAATGGTGGCCCCTTCCTCATAGCCCTTCAGCTCTCCCACAATACCAGTCACTGCGCTCCTGATAATGTCCTGGACAAAGGGAACCATCTCGAGGGGCTGTCCGTTAATCTTTACATCCACCTCAGGCCGAGTCCGCACTATACAGTCTTTTTCTCTGGCTTCACCCTTTAAAATTGCGGGTCCAAGCCCATCGCAGCCATAGCCACAGGCATCACAGCAGTTTTTATCAAAATCCGGAAGAATATGATAGGTTTTTAACTCAATCAGATCAACCAGGGCTTCCGTCTGAGTTCTGGCGTCAAAGACAGGACGGCCTCTGTAGGTGTCTAACGTTCTGGCAATGCGCCCTGCACAACAGATAACATAATCACTCCACCGCTCATCAAGCTCCGGCGCCTCGTGTGCCGTCAGGATCATTGGCACCCGGGCATCGGCAACGCCCTCGAGCACCACATAATCAAAATTATAAAAGGCCAGAATATCCTGAACCGGCAGCTTTTCCTGAAACAAAATATCCGTTTCATATTTTCCCCTGGCGGTCACCAGCTGGGAACCTGCTTTTCTGTGGCGGTCAGTATTGCTGCCCTCTGTATCCATTTTAAACTGATCATAATGGATTTCTTTCACAGAGCCCACACTGTAGCCGCGCCGCCTCAATTCTTTTATAATATGCTCGGCAGTCGTTGTCTTGCCGCTGTCCGAAATACCACAGATTGATATTACTTTCATCTTTGTTCCTCTCAATCATTCCCGGATATCCACTTCATCAAGGTAGCGGCACCAGCGCTGGCTGGTGGCATCCCTTAGCATCAGCATCATGCAGTAAGGCTTTCCCGCCTCCAGTGTCAAGGCCTCTCCAGCCTCGCTTACCGCGATAAAGCACTGTTCCGTATCCATTGCCTCTTCCCCGGTGAGGGCAATGCTGAATCCGTCTGAGGCTTTGAAAACACAGATACTTTCCTGTGAAAGGGAGTGGCCTGTGTACTCTGCGAGCCTTTTAAATGAAACGCCTGTATACTTCCGGTTTTCCGGGGCCTGCCGGCTCTTTTTAAAACTCGCGCAAACCGTTGTCAGGCCTGCACCGCTTACATCTTCTGTCTTTATCTTCATTCTGAATGGTCCTTTTTAATGTAAATATAGGGCACCAGCATATCCTCCGCGCAGAATACGCCGTGGCTTCCCCTGCTGTCAAAGTCTTTCTCCTCATGAAGCCCGTGGTCAGCGGTAACGATGATGCTACCAGCCCACTCCTCTGCCAACCGGCTTACCATGGCATCATTTTTTAATACCCGTTCCATGGTCTCGCTGGCATATGGGCCGTAGGTGGTCGCGTCATCGTCGATCCCGTGAAAATGGATAAAAAGAAGGTCTGGCCATTTTTTCACTGCCCTGAGCGCAGACTCAAAAACAGCTTTATCCGTTGTAGAGTCTCCCCGGCTGGGGTTGAGCACCGGTTCCTCCGAGGTGTTGATAAGCTTGATATAGCCTTCGATATAGGCGCATTCCTTCCCCATGGCCATACATCGTTCAAAGAGATCGGGCATTAATAACGTGCGGCCCTTTCGGTTATGAATACCGTTGACATCTGGTGTTGTCCCGGTGAGCATGGCAGCCAGACCGGAGTGGGATACCGGCCGGAACACTGTCATCGCACGCTGCATGGGCTGTGCTGACAGAAAGGGGAGTTTACCTAAGGACAGAGCCTTTCTGTAAATATTCAGTCCAAAGCCATCCAGCTCAATAATCATAATTTTTTCATCATTTTTCAGACATTCAAGGGCATCCCAGGCTGTATTCATAATAGTGGTTTCGGGTTCAGTGATAAAAAGGCCGGCCATCTCAAAAGGGTTTCCATCCAGCCGCCGGCCAAAAATCGTATTTCCCCGAAGCTCAATGGGGTTACTGCCGATATTAAACATGCCTCCATCCTTCCCAACTGCAAGGCTCCGGGTTGTCTGCCCGCTAACAGCGCTGTCTGTCAAAGTTGTCCCCGGCACAATCGCGCAGAGCTTTCCCTCTTCGTCCCACTGCGGATAAAACCGAAGGGTACCTGCCTTCTGATACAGGCCCCCTGGTGTATAAAGATCTGAGGCTTCGCCATCGATAACGCCAAGAGGCTCGATCTGAGAGACTGGCTCCAGACGCATAACCAGCTTGTTGCCGGACGGGCTTGCTGAATTGTCTGAAAGCTTTGGCAGCGCCCTGCAGGACTCCAGCTTAAGGATATTTTTAAATGTTTTCCCGTTTATTTCACACGACGCCGTTCCATTTGTTTCCTGATAAAAACGCGCTCCAAGCGCATCCTGACGATCGATTTCAACCCGGGTGCCATCTGTGCCCATAAGTTTTAAGCGGTCTGCTGCTGGCAGTATGTCTTCCAGAAAAGCTCTGCCCAGAAGCTCTTTGCGCTCGCTTTTTTCAAAAGCCATCTTCAGGCTGACAGACGCTGTCTTTCCAACGTACAGGGTCTGTATTCCCTTCATCCGCATACCTGCTGGCAAATCGGGGGCTGTAAACTGTATGGCGTTTTTACCCGTCAGCTTTAAGAATCCTTTGCTGAAGACTGAATACTGCTCCCGTTTGACCAGCCCATCGACCATTTCTGCCTTGATAAACTCCGGCTTCTCCTCAAAATAACCATCGAGGAAATCAGCGGCCTTAATGGCTTCAGCATCTTCTCCATAAGCTATATAGGGTTCTTTTTTCATACCCTGCACTGCCGTATCAAAGAACAACACCGACTCCACAGGTACTGCCTCCGCCCTGGGCAGCAGGGTCAGGCTTACCACATCACGTACACAGTACATGGCTCTTTCCCTGCGGACATACACCCGCAGGGATAACCGTCTGTCATCAGCCTCAAAGACCAGCACCACATCCTTCTGCCAAAGCATATCTTCTGAAATTTCAACGGCATAGCCATCTGAGGCGCGGGCAACTGCACTTCCAAAATCCGATGGCTCCAGATCGAAATGTTTCAAAACTGCGTTCAGGGTTGTTTTCTTCAGCTTCACTGGTCCTTCTCCTTTTTAATATACCAGCACTTCATGGCCTGTTTCGGTCACTGCAACAGTAACCTCCCACTGTGCCGAGGGCTTCCCGTCATCGGTATAAATGGTCCAGCCATTTTCATCGTCCTGGTATATTTCATCAGTTCCCATATTAACCATGGGTTCAATGGTGAAAACCATACCGGGGACAAGCAGCATCTCTGTGCCAGGTCTGGTTACAAAGCTGACAAAGGGCTCTTCATGAAAATCCAGCCCGATGCCATGCCCGCCGATTTCCTGAACCACGGTATAACCATTCTTAAGCGCGTGCTCGTGTACCGCGTTGCCCACATCTCCCATAAAATTCCAAGGCTTTACCTGCTCCAGGCCTTTTTTAACACACTCTCTGGTCACCTCTACCAGCTTTTTCTTTTCGGGGCTTACTGCTCCAATGCAAAACATACGGGAGGAGTCTGAGTAATAGCCCTTATACTCGGTGGACACATCCACATTGATGATATCCCCGTCCCGCAGAACAATGTGCTCTGACGGAATACCGTGGCAAACCTCCTCGTTAATGGATGTGCAGACACTCTTCGGAAAGCCCTCAAAGCCTAAAGGGGCAGGCCTCCCGCCCATTTTCACAGTCGTATCATAAACGATTTTATCAATTTCCTCGGTGGTCATGCCTTCTTTAATCTGGCTGGCCACTTCGTCCAGAACAGCGATATTAATCTTCCCGCTGACCCGGATACCTTCGATCTGCTCCGGTGTCTTGAGCATACTTCGCTTTGGCACCATATGTCCCTTAAGCGCGAAGCCCGCGATCTTTTCATCCATTTCCTCGTGACACTTTTTATATTTCTTACCGCTGCCACACCAGCAGGGATCATTTCGTCCGATTTTAATTTCCTGCATATATGCCTCCTGTTTCTGTCATTTCTATATTATTATACCATATCTAAAAACACTTCATGGCTTTTTTACTGTTTCTTTTTCTCCTCAGCCGCCTCACGGTGCATTTGAAAAAACACACGTCCGTACATAATAAAGGACAGCAGCAGGAAAAAACCTGTAACGCCCATAAGCACATTCGCCCATACTGTACTGATTTCCGGAAACGCGATGAGAATAAAGGTGAGCACATAGAACACCGCCGTAGATACCTTGCCATACCACATAGCGCCGCCCAGCTTCTTACCCTTGCGCATAAGGACAAGATCATTGACCAGCATAAAAAGTTCTTTGATCACAAATAGAATAACCACAAAAATCATGCTCTGGTAGCGGAACATCAAGCTGAAAACAATGGCCGCCTGGGTGAGCTTATCCGCCACCGGGTCCAGCGCCTTGCCAAGCTCTGTGATCATATTAAACCGCCTTGCGATCTGACCATCCGCAAAATCTGTCAACCCAGAAATCAGGATGATAAGCGCCGCCAGATAATAATCCCGGGTCGTTTGGGCATTGATGTAAATCCCAATGAACATTGGGATCAATAAAATGCGTACATAGGATAAAATGTTGGGAATGCTGAAAATTTCTTTTGCTTTCATTTCTTACCTTATTGTTTATATTTAGGATGTTAAGGGTTCCTATAGCCCTGGCTGCTTTCATCTTCCGCACAGTGTTTTTCCATCCTTTTACACAGGCCAAGCTCTGCTCCCATGAGAAGTAAAAGCAGACCAAAGGAAAGCAAAATATTGCCTGCCCCTGCCTTTTTGACTGGCGCGGGGTTCTCCTGGCTGGCTTCTTCCTGCTTTTGGGGTTCCGTCTGGGCGGGCGGCGCTGTTGGAACCGCGTCCACCTTCACGTCCGTTGACTGCTGAACTTCAATGACGGTTTCACCAGCGTTTTTTTCGGTGTAATCCGCACCGTTTCCGATGGAATCGGCGCCATCACTGCCTTGGGCCGTTATATTTTCAGCAGTGATATCAAGGCTTCCTGCCAGTCCATAATGTCCACCGCCGATACCGGCAGCATTCTTGCCGCCCTGGGCGGTTACTGTGCCGCCGGAAATACGGATCACACCGCCGTCTCCCTTGTAGCCTCCTCCAATACCAGCGCCTTCCTCACCGCCTGTGGCAGTAATTTTTCCGCTGTCAATGCTGATGTTTCCTCCCGTGCCATACCAGTGTGTAATATTCTGGGCGCCGCCAATGCCGGCTGAGCCTCTGCCTCCAGTGGATGTCAGACTGCCTGTTCCAGTTATACGGACTTCTCCGGCTTTTCCGCCAAGGTTTTGCGCCTGCAGGCCGGCAAAATAATCCGCGCTGGTCAGCCGGTTATCTGTTCCATCCATCAGCTCAATGACAACCGAGGCATTTTCCAAAATCGAAAAAGCACACAGATCATTTTTGCTGGTGTCAATCTGAAGATTATCAAGCTTGAGATTGACAGGGTTGCCAGTGCCGACACCGTAACGGACGGTGACACCGTACTGGTCGCTGGTTCCGGTGAGCCGGAGACCTCGGTCATTGGAAAAGGTATAGGTGTTTCCAGCCTGTGTGGCTCTTCCCACCTCTGAAATGGAAATACTGCCGTTTTCAATATTCAGGGAATCTGTGGACTGTCCTTCCGCCATGGCCATACGTGAGAATAAAACAGGCGACATAAGCAGAAGTATTCCCAAAAGAGACATTGTTTTTTTTACATTTAACTGCATAAGACATGCCACGCCCCGGATCATCGGTCCGGGGCACCTTTCTTTCAATCATTTTGCCATATTGTAGCACTTTCAGCTTAAATTTAAAAGTAATATCAGGGTCGCCAGATAATCAGCACCTGATTTTCATCATACCTCAGGTAGCGGACGCCTGACTCGTTTAAAAGATCGCTCTCCTCAATACCGGTCAGGGCGCGGTCCACCATACCTGCTTCTGTAAACCTGGCCTCCATAACGCCGCCGTTATCGAGAGTATCCCTTAAGGTGTCAATAAAACGCGCCTGTTCGTCGTCGTTATTTAAATCGAAAAGCATATTTTCTCTGACATAATAATTATCCGCTGTTGCCGTGAAGCCTGGATATGTGCTCAGTGTATTATCAAAGGTATGGCTTTTCAAAAGCTCTTCTGTTGTGAGTCCAAAATAAACATACTCGATGCTCAGCGGCGGGTCTGCCCGAAGGGCCGGGTCCTCCCAGGTAATATCATCAAAGCTCGGATCATCCCAGGTTACATCCACATAATAGTATTCTCCGTCCATCTGTACCAGATTCCAGGCGTGGGGGCCTCTTCCCACTGCGTTGCCTGTAACATAATTTGAAAAGATACCAATATCCTTAAGCACATACTGCAAGGCCTTGCTGTAACCGGCACAGACAGAACGGTTATTTAAGAAAACTGAGCATATATTCTGATTGTCCTCTGAATCAAGATCGTATTCGGTATGGCTGACGATATAGTCATGAACCGTTTTGACCTTGGCGTAGTCGTCCATTTCTGGTGAAATGCCGGTTTTTATACCTGCTGTCACCGCCTCAATTTCACCCTGACGCCGCTTGATCTCATCGGTATTGTAATTAAAATTAAAGCTGACGTCTGTCACCATCCCTGTCTCCTGGTCATAGTGATAGGTGTAGCTGTCCAGCCAAAAATATTCTGGCTTATCCTGTTGAATGGCTGTCCAGACACGGTTCAGGCTGTCTACCGATATTTTGTTATCGCCCAGTTCTACTGCACTTTCATAATTGTCCAGCTTATCTGTCAGCCGAAGGTAAGTTTTTTTCTCATCCACACCCAGCAGTGAAAATCCGCTGTAAGGATTGGATAAAAAGTGATCCTCTGCCATTGTCTGACTTACCTGCTCATCTGTAACAGCATCCTTATCCTTTGGGGCAAAAAAAGATACGCCAACCAGCCCAACGGTCATGACAATCAGCACTGCAAATATGACTTTAATCAATTTTTTAAACATCCACACCGTCTCCTTTTTATGATTACTTTCTATTATACCGGGAATATTGCTTTTACACAATAAAAAAGGCAGGCAAAAGCCTGCCAGAAAAATCGGCGTTTCTTTTTTAGTTTTAACGGTACGCTGTTTTCAGCGCTTTTGCCAGAACTTTCGGGTCGCGTTTATAAGGCGTAACGGGAATAATGGGTTTCTTAATGTCAAACAGAGTATAGACCGCGGTCCGGGCAGCTCTTACGGAGTATTCCTCTGTGAAGACCATATCCTCAGGAATTTCTACAAACTGGCTGATCATGGCAAAATTGGTGGAGCCTTCCGGAACCACTGCAGGACGGTCACTCATGGCCCTTGGCTGGAACTGGGCGTCAATATATGGCATCATGCACGGTACCACATTGACAACGGAGTCCATCAGTTCCTTTTCATGTTCTTCAAAATGAAGCTGATAGATCAGCTCTTTCAAAATTTCCGCTCCGGTACAATCCTTCATGGGCTTCTTAACATAGTCGCCTTCCCTGTCAGGGTACAGGCCATAGCCCCAGAAAATTGTGGTGTCCATGGGCTGGTTTCTAAAATGCGGCTGAGCGGCCACGACAATGCTCATAAGCCAGCTGGAATCCTTAAAGGTCATTAAAGCGCCGCTTCCGGGAATATTGCCGGAGTAATCCTCGATCATCTTCAGGAATTGATTACCCTTACAGGTAACCGTAAAGCTTTCCCATTTTGTCTCCTGCACATTACCAAAGAAAGGCTCTGGATTGCCGAGTCCGGCTTTCTTCGCGGCAATTTTACCCCACAGCTCGCCAGACATGGAGGGTTCTTTTGGCTCCGGCGCTGGTTTTTTCATATCACCGAGTGTTGCGCTGTCTGTCATGCAGCCATTGGTGACAATACACACATCGCCATCCTTCAAAATGATTTCTTCCGGTTTACCCTTCTTTTCTATATGAATGGCAGTTGCGGTAATCCCTTCGCCATCTTTAAAGTCAATGTCCACAACCTTGGTATTAATCTCGAACTGAACACCGTGATCTTTCAGGTAGGCTTTAAGCGGCAGGATCAGGCTGTCATATTGGTTGTAGGGCGTACGGGTAACGCCTTCCAGTGTCTCAATACGGCTAAATTCAAGAATCATTCTTTCCATATAGCGTTTAAGCTCAAACAAGCTGCTCCATTTCTGGAAAGCAAAGGTGGTCTGCCACATATACCAGAAATTGGTTTCGAAAAAGTGCGGTGTACGGTTAAACCAATCCTCGATGGTCAGGTTGTCTAGATCCTTTTCCGGAGTTGCCAAAAGCCTGGCCATAGCCATACGGTCTTCATTATTAAAGCCCATGCTGTAGACATCTAAAATTTTCCCGTCCTTGTCAATGAGACGTGCCCGCGCATGGGTTGGATGTGCATGGTCAAAGTTCAGGATTTCTGTGGTGACATCACGATCCGGGTTATCTAAAGACGGAATGGATGAAAATAAATCCCAGAAATTTTCATAAGTCTCTTCATTCAGCATTCTTCCTCCGCGGCACACAAAGCCTTTTTCCGGCGTGCCGATACCATCATTACTTCCGCCAAGGATATCCATCCCTTCAAGAATATGGATATTTTCTCCTTTAAAGTTAGCGTCACGTACCAGATAAGCGGCTCCGGCCAGGCTGGCGATACCGCCGCCCACAAAGTAGACTTGCTTATCACCGTAATCACGGTTCTGGACCGCGTTTTCACTTTCTTCTTGCTGCTGTCTGCGCATTTTTTTAGTTGCTGCCACTGTCGCTGCTGTTGCAGCTGCCGCCATAGCAGCACCGGCGCCAGCAGCCAGAGCTTTACCTAATTTATCTTTGTTCATGATTCATAACTCCCTTCGATGGTTCACTTTTGTTATGGTAAGTATAATACCCTAAAAGACCAGCTGTCACCTTACGAGTCCGGACATTTGTCAAAAAAAGTGACAAAACCAGTGGATTGTCTTAAATTTAACGTTAAAGCTGAATGAAAGCTTAAAAATCCTTTTTGTGTTATAATAAGCCCATTAAATTCTTTGGAGGTTTTGCAATGAGCGTCACTGTAGCTGATTTATTAAAGCTGCCCTGTCTCAGGGAAGCCCGTGTGGCGGGCGGCCATACCGGTCTTGACCGTTTTGTAGGCTCCATCTCTGTTTTGGAGTATGCCGACCCTGGCGCCCTGGTAGACAGCTTCTTTGAAAATCCATCCTTTGTGCCAGGCAGCGAGATTGTCCTCAGTGGCTTCATCAATATTAAGGATGATGTCAATGCACAATGCCGTGTGCTCAAACGGCTAAGTGATGGGGGCGAGGCGGCCCTTATCCTTTATTATGTTGGCATCTACCTGCCATGCATTGATAAAAAGCTCGTTGAGATGGCCGATACCCTGGGCTTTCCACTCATCTATATGCCAGAAAACCGGCTAGATTTCAGATACAGCGAGGTTATCACCCAGACCATGGAAACCATCTTTATGGACCAGAACAAGGACCCCCATTTTGTGAGCGCCATGCTGGAACGCATTACCCAGCTTCCAGACAACAGACGTACCCTTGGCAATGTGCTGCGCATGCTCAGCGACCGCCTTCGTTCCTCCCTGATTCTTTTTGACCATGCCCTCACCCATCCTGAAATTGCCGCCTGGCCTATCTCAGCAGCTGATTATCTCTCTAATATTCTGCCAGCGCTTACCGAGGCTGGTCTGAACTCCGGACCCCTTGTATTAAAGGAAGAAAACCTAACGCTGTACAGCACTGTTCTGCCGGTTCAGACCGACAATACTCCCAGAATGAATCTGGCGCTGATATCAGAGAATCCTGTTCAAAACCTATCCGCCCTTGAGGATGCCGCCGAAGTGCTGCGCCTTTTTATAAATATTTGGAATAAAAAAGAGGGCACCATTGGCTACAGCGAGCTAATCCGTTCAATTTTAAATGACGAACCCCTGAAAATGCGCCGGCTGGCTGATATTCTGGGCATCGACGTCGCGTCGATCCATACCATGTGGCTTGTCCGGCCAGACAACGACCGATCTGCACTGCTCAATGAACAGATTCTAAAAATCTGCCGTGATTTTATGCAGAGCCAGCATTTGACAGGCCCCTCAGATATTTATGACAACACCGTGGTGCTCTTTATCCAGGATACGCCGTTATCCTCACAAATGCTGGCCCATGCCGAAAACCTGATGGCCTGTCTGGAAAAAGAATCCATTCCGGTTAGCTTTGGCTTTTTTACCAACCAAGCCGATACCGCCAGTGTGCGCAAGAGCTTTCTGCTCTATCAAAACCATCTAAAAAACACTAGGACCCTCTACCCTGCCAGTTCCCTTGTCTCCCAGGCAGAACTGGGCTTTGCCGCAGATTGTGCTGAGACCATCGCCAGAGGCGAAGCCATGGTCCGGCAAGTCACCGCTCCTCTCGAGCCGCTGCTCCATAGCGACTCCAACATACAGGAAGAGCTGCTTGCCACCCTATCAGTTTACCTCCTCGACGCCCAGGCCAATGTCACCAGGACGGCAGAACTTTTGTACCTGCATAAAAACACGGTAAAATACCGGCTTCATAAAATCAACAGCCTCCTTGTCTACCCGGTGACTAAAATGCCTGAAAGCAATCTGCTTTATACAGCCTTGTCTGTGAGAAGACTGCTGGACGGCCAGTAGATGCCTTTGTCCTTTTGGACGAAAGCATCTTTTTTATTTTATCCCATTGGCCCATTACTTTTATTTTCAATTTGTTTATACTGTAATCATTGAAAATAAACCGGATAATAAGGAGAATTAAAATTGAGAACGCTTGGTATTAACGAAATCGAAGACATCGCCCTGGGCGCGTCCCTCTTGGGCGCTGGCGGCGGTGGCGATCCCTACATTGGCAAGCTCATGGCCATGGATGCCATCAAAACCTGCGGCGACGTCACCATGATGGACCCTGAAGAAATCGGTGACGATGACCTGGTTATTCCCATCGCCATGATGGGGGCGCCCACTGTACTGGCCGAAAAGGGCATAAACGGCAGCGAGTACAAACGCCTTTACGATATGGTCAGCCAGTTCTACGGCAAAGAAATCAAGGGCTTCTTTCCCATCGAAGCCGGCGGTGTCAACAGTATGCTGCCCATTGCAGCCTCAGCCCGCCTGGGCATCCCCCTCGTGGATGTCGACGGTATGGGCCGGGCCTTTCCAGAGCTTCAGATGGTCACCTTTACCCTGGGCGGCGTCAGTGCTACTCCCATGGCCCTGACCGATGAAAAGGGCAATACCTGTATCTTTGAAACCATCACAAACAAGTGGACCGAAGACCTCGCCCGGGCAGTCACCCTGACCTGCGGCGGATCTGTCTGCATTGCACTGTATGGCATGGATGGCGCTACCATGAAAAAATGGGGCGTCAAAAATATCATCACCCGTTCCCAAAAGCTGGGCACTGCCATCAGGGGCATCAAGCAGCTTGATAAAAACAGAACACCTGAAGCGAGCTTTCTTACGCAGACCGGCGGTTACAAAATTTTCAAGGGCAAAATAACCGATGTGCTGCGTGAAACCACCGGCGCTTTTAATCTGGGCCATGTTATGCTGGACGGCATTTCTGAGTACCGCGGGCAACAGGCCGAGGTAACCTTCCAAAACGAAAACCTGACCGCAACCGTCAATGGCCGTATAAAGGCAACGGTTCCCGACTTGATCTGTCTGGTCGATACGGAAACCTTTATTCCTGTGACGACCGACGCCTTAAAATATGGCAAACGGGTTATGGCCGTAGGACTGCCCTGCTATGATCTATGGCGCACACCACAGGGGCTTGAAATGGTCGGGCCGCGTTATTTTGGGTGTGATACAGATTATATTCCGCTGGAAGAACGCTTATCTGGAAAGGAGAACGCATAAATGTATAAAATAGGAATTGACGTTGGCGGTACAAATACCGACGCCGTTGTCGTAGATGAAAATCGAAACATCATCGCAGGCATTAAGCACACCACTTCCGAAGATATTTATTCGGGTATTCTGGGCGCTTTGAAGGATGTGCTTCGCGAAGCCGATATTGACCGCTCACAGGTTAATCAGGCCATGCTCGGCACCACTCAGTGTACCAATGCCATTGTGGAGCGTAAAAAGCTGGCTCCAGTGGCTGTAATTCGTCTGGCGGCGCCGGCTATGCAGGGCATTATGCCCATGGTGGACTGGCCGGTAGATCTGACTGATTTTGTCATTGCCACCACGACAGTAGCCGGTGGTTACGAATTTGACGGCAGAGAAATTGCCCCGTTTGACGAAGCTGGCGCACGCGCTTTTTTTGAAGATATCAAAGGTAAAACACAGTCCATTGCCATCTCCTGCGTTTTCTCCCCGGTGCGGAACGAGCATGAAGACCGCTGTGCCGAGCTGGCCCGAGAAGTGCTGGGACCCGATGTCCACATTTCAAAATCCAGTGAAATCGGAACACTAAGCTTTGTTGAAAGAGAGAATGCGACCATTTTGAACGCTGCCCTGTATGAGGTTGCCGAAAGCTTTACTAAAGGCTTTGCCAAAAGTCTGGCAGACGAAGGCATTGAAAACGCCGATATTTTTCTGAGCCAGAATGACGGTACCTTAATGACCATGGATTTTGCAAGACGCTACCCTATCCTCACCATCGCCTGCGGGCCCACCAACTCTATCCGCGGCGCCTCCTATCTGAGCCGTCTACACGACGCTGTTGTCATCGACGTCGGCGGCACTACAACAGACTTCGGGGTCATTCAGCATGATTTTCCGCGAGAAAGCAGCTTTGCCGCCACCATTGGCGGTGTACGGACAAACTTCCGCATGCCAGACGTCATATCCATCGGCCTCGGCGGCGGGTCTGTTGTCCGTGAAGAAAACGGCGAAATCACCGTGGGGCCAGACAGTGTGGGTTATCAGATAACTGAAAAAGCCCTGATTTTCGGTGGCAATACCATAACTGCCACCGACATTGCAGTCCGTCTGGGTATGGCCGAGGTGGGCGATCCTTCAAGGACAGACAGCATTGAACTGGATTTTGCCGAGAGCGCTATGGCTGTTATCCGTGAAATGATCGAAGACAGTATTGACCAGATGAAAATTTCCAACGATGCTATCGACGTGGTACTGGTGGGTGGCGGTTCGATCATTGTTCCAAAAGAGCTGACAGGTGCCCGCCAGGTAGCAAAACCAGACTATTTTGGTATTGCCAATGCCATCGGCTCAGCCATCTCCAAGGTCAGCGGGACCTATGAAAGGCTGATATCCTATGATGAAATCCCCAGGGATGAGGCTCTTAAAAACGCCCGTGCAGAGGCCTCAAGCCTGGCTGTTGAGGCCGGAGCAATCCCCGAGGCCATAGCCATCATTGATGTTGAGGATGTTCCTCTGGCCTACTATCCCGGCAATACCAGCCGTTTGAAAGTCAAGGCAGCTGGTGATCTGGCCTAATTTTTTAGTATAAAAGCAAAGAATGTCCTGGCTGTTTTATAACAGCCAGGACATTTGCCACGCTTATTTTTTTACCGGGACATAAATCTCTGTAATATTCTCTTCAGGCAGAACCTGCGTTGGATCGGTCTGGTAAATCTCATAGGGGGCTCCCGAAACAGTGTAGCCTTCTTCCTCAATCCATTCTCTTATTTTTGCGTAAACAGAAGGCAATTCGGTATAAGCGCCCTTTAAAACGGACATGACACAGAAGCCACCCTCCAAAATACGGGTGCTTTCCTCCGCCTCCCTGATGGCGACAGCGTCCTCCATATCGTAGTTTTCAGGATCATAAACCTCATCGTGAAAAATGCTCATGGGGCCGGCGGTAAGCGTGAGCCCTTTATCCTGAACGGTTTTCATCAGCTCCATAATATATTTTTGCGAATCCTTGACATTCATTTTTTTCCTTATGGATAAAATGGGCATGGGTTTAGTTTCAACAAGCTTGACTTCAATCTGTTCTAAATAGGCCATAATGTTTTTACCTCTTTCTAAGTTTGAAATATCTTTTTCCAGCAAGGAGAGAAGCATCTGATAATGCTGTGCTGTCTCCCTCAGAACTGCCTCCTTCTCCCTGATCTGCGAGAGAATAAAGGTGTTATCCTCGGGATTCTTAAGCACTTCGGCAATTTCGTCCAGTGAGAAGCCGTACCATTTCAGCTTGCCTATGAGCAAAACAGTCTCCAGCTGGGTGGCCGAATAATAACGGTATCCGTTCTCATCATTGACATAAACCGGTTTGATCAGGCCGATTTCATCGTAATACCGCAGTGTTTTAGTGGTAACATTACTGATTTTTGAAAATGCACCAATGGTCAGCATTTTGTTCCTCCCTTTGTAATTCATTGTTCGAACATGACTTAAGTATACACATTCCAGTGACTGGAAAGTCAAGCGCTGTTTTAAAACTTTTTAAAAAAAGCCTGCCTTCTGACCCGGCAGGCTTTATCTGTTTTATTCAAACTTCATTTCAATATCGGTTTTTAAGGCCAATCCTGCTTCAGCTTCCATGGCCTTGATCACCCCAACGGCCACCGGACAGGCTGGATGCTTCATATGCTTCGCGAAGATCTTATAAACGGTGTTGCTGTCATATTTTTCCTTACAGCAGATTCCAAGAGCATCCAACGGTTCTGCCAGATCATCATTTACAGCCTTGTAATGAGGGCATTCCGATTCAACAGTCACCTTAACCTTGTATGGCTTTTCGGTTTCAGCCTTGATGACTGTGTTAAAGCCACAGGGGCCGGCATTCAATTTCAGGGTTGTCATTTTCTTTTCACTCCTTCTTAAAATCTTAACCCTATCATATGCCTTTTTGTGCCAAAAAACAACATTAAACTTTTTAATGGCCTGACAAGCTTCCGACATTAAAAAAGCCCCCGGCAAACCGGGGACAAAAGAAGGTGGAGCCTTTATTTACTGTTCAAGCGCAACCTTGATACCGCCTTCTTTCTCAACAATGGCCTGTCCTTCATCGGTCATCAAGAAATCTAAGAAAGCTTTTGTCTGATTGTTCAGGCTGTCTGTCTTGTAAACTGCCAGGAACGGTCTGGATACCGGATAGCTTTTATTTACGACATTATCGACGGTTGCTTCAACATTGTCAACATTTACTTTTTTAACGGTGTTGTCCACAAAGGTTAAGGATACATAGCCAATAGCATTTTCATTTCCAGCGACTGTAGACTGTACATTACCGTTGCCTTCTTTGATGGTGGCGTCTGGTTTTAGTTTATCCTCAAATTTCAGCAGCTCTTCGACGGCTGAACGGGTGCCGGAGCCATCTTCTCTGGATACGACGACGATGGGCGCATCGTTACCGCCGACCTGGCTCCAGTTTGTGATTTCACCAGTATAAATCTTTGTCAAGTCCGCTGAGCTGAGGTTGGTAACCGGATTGGATGGATGTGTGATCATGGCAATGCCGTCATAGGCAAAAACAAGCTCCGTCAAGCCAGATTTCTCTTCATCCTTTAATTCTCTTGAAGCACAGCCAAAAGCGTAGGTGCCTTCCGTTGCTCCCTTAATACCGTCAGATGAGCCGGTACCGCTGTATGTAAATTTGACATCCGGATTCTGAGCTGCAAACTCATCGCCCGCCGCTTCGATGATCTTCTGGACTGAGGTGGAGCCTCCGCCGTTGATTTCACCGGAAATGGCCGCTGAGGAGCTGCCCGTACTGTCTCCTCCGCCGCTGCATCCTGCAAATGCAAATGTTCCGACAACCAAGGCCATGGACAGACCTGCTAAACGTTTCTTTAATCCCATTTAATTTCTTCTCCTTTGATATTTAATTTCTTAAGTTGTGCTTAACTACGAGATTAATCATACCAGAGAAAAACACCTCTTTGGTTTTGAATCGGTAAAGAAAAGGTTAAAGCTCTGTTAAATCAGACTAAAGTACCTCAGACGAAAATATCCCCGGCTTGGGGGAGCCGGGGATATCAACAATAAAAGGTATAAGGAAAATTTTGGGGAGATGTAAGTAAGAGGTATGCATTAATAATATACCCTGATTTTAGTTTTTAAACTGCTGGAATACGCGATTTGTTTTTTTGAACACATGAATTCTAATTTTTTAACCCTTGAGTAAACTGGAATTTATCTTTTTGATTTTATAAACATAATTTGCTCTATTTATTTTCGTTATAATATTCATTTAATATATTTGCTAGAATTATAGGATTTTCTTCATTCACAACATGTCCAGTATTACTAATTATTTTTAATTTAGCATTTTGAATATTTTCAGATAAATAATATGCAGATTTAATGTTAGCACTATCTTTTTTCCCACAAATCACAAGAGTAGGACATTTTATACTTTTTACATTTTTACTGAAATCTAAATCTTTCATAGAGTTCCCCAAAATAAAAGTGTCTTTTTTATTAAATGCCATATTCTCAAATATTGATTTTGGCAAAAATCTAAAAACTATATTTTGAATACTAAACATTACTTTAGGAATTTTATGTGGAGTACCAATTAAAACTAAAGATTTTACTTTATGTGGGAAATCTAAAGTATAATTTAATGCTAATATACCACCTAACGAAATACCACATAAGTTTATTTGTCCATCATTATTATTACAATATTCTGTGAATAAAGAATATAAATTTTGATAACTCGCTTTTGTTCCGTTAAGAATAGAAAATAAATTCGGACACAAAATATCTTTTTTGTTTTCCATATATGAAATTGTTTCATCCCAGCTTGTTGATTTATGTCCCGAACCGTGTATAAAAATCTTTTTCATTAACATCTTCCTCACAAATTCTAATTTATTACGATACCTTAATTATATCGTTTTCTCTCAAATACAACAACTTATTTGTTCACGCTTGATAAACAGCCTGATAAAATCCAGTAAAACTAAAAACCAGACCATAGAAATCATGCGCGCCATGAGCCTTTATATTGACTTTTGTTGCATATACACTGTTTATTCGTAAAGAAATCGGATATGCTTTATATAAGCTATTAAGTAGAAATTAAATACGGAGGGGTTTTATGACAATACCAGAAATCATGAAGAATCGGATGAGTTTTTCTTTTGAGGTTTTTCCGCCAAAGGAGGAACAGCCGCTTGAGCCGCTGCTTGACACACTTGATCATCTCTACGCGTTCAAGCCGGATTTTATCAGCTGTACCTATGGCGCCGGCGGAACCAATGCGGGCAGAAATGTGGAAATTTGCAAGGCCATTAAGGACAGTGGCGCAACGATCCCCATCACCCATTTTACCTGTATTGGGAATTCCAAAGATAAAATCCGTGATGAACTCAGAAACTACCTGTCACTGGGCGTAGATCATATTCTGGCGCTGCGGGGCGACTTTCCAAAGGGCAGTGCTTCGACGGGCGGAGATTTTGATTATGCCAACGAGCTGATCGCTTTTATAAAAGAAGCGTTTCCAGAGTTCAGCATTGCCATGGCTGGGGACCCGGAAAAGCATTTTGAGGCCAGCAGCTTTGACGAGGATATTGCCCATCTGCGCATAAAGCAGGATGCCGGCGCTGATTTTATTATGACACAGCTCTGCCACGATGTTGCCCACTATGAATGGTGGGTCGAAAAAATCCGGAAAGCGCATATCACATTGCCGATTGATGTGGGTATTATGCCCGTTCTGGCTAAAGACCCGACCATCCGCATGGCGGTATCCAACGGCAGCTCCATTCCAAGAGACCTGGCTGAAATTATTGCACGCTATGGCGATAATCCAAAAGATTTTAAAAAGGCCGGCGTGGAGTATACCGTCAAACAGATCCACCGCTTTATAAGCGCCGGAATCGACGGGCTGCACATCTACTCCCTTAACAAATGGGCGGACATTTCCGAGATTGTCCGTGCTGCCGGTATCCGTTGACCGATATGATAAAAAGACAGGGCTCCGCCTTTATTTAAAGTTATTCTTAAGCTGTATTCATTATGATAATGAGAAAATATACCATAGAAAGAAGGCATTTTTGATGAAATTAAGTGCTCGCAACCAATTGGCCGGAAAGGTCGTCTCGATTAAAGAAGGCGTCGTAAACGGCATTGTTGTTTTAGACATCGGCGGTGGAAACCAGATTTCCTCCACCATCTCCATGGATTCTATCAGAGAGCTGGGCTTGCAGGTAGGTTCGGACGCCTATGCGGTGATCAAAGCGACCTCTGTCATGATCGGCATTGATGACTAACACTAAAAAACCAGGACACCTCATTTAAAGCGTCCTGGTTTTTTTAAAGCTGCGCTTTATATGCTTCCAGCAGCGCCGCGTATTCTCTGTAGGGCACCCTATACTTCTTGGAGCAGCCACAGCCAAGCCCCACGCAGTATGGTTCCAGATGCACCTCTATCCAGTCGTCCAGGTCCAGATTACCATCGAACTGGGACCATATTTTCGACTCGATCTTTTCTCTGTTTGAATCAAAGGGATAACGAACCCCTACAAAGCGCGGACTGTAGGATAGCTCGATAATATCATCGTCCCGCACATTTTTATCATTTTCATCCCTCCGCTTTTCGGCCTCTGCCTGAAGGCGTTCAATTTCCTGATCCAGCTTTCCAAGCATTTCCAGATAAGCTGCCTGCACGCTTTCGGGGATACCCACATAGAGGGCTTGTCCCTTTTTATTTTCAATGCCGAACTGCTCTTCCATCCACTTGGCCATACCAAACTTAAAGCATAGCGCTGGACCTTCCTTTTTATTGGTTTCGGCATAGCAGCTGATAAAAGCCGGATTTTTCAGGGCCTCGCCGTTTACCATGACCTGTTCACATTTATAACCGCGCAAAGTCGTTTTCTTGGCGGCGTCCTCATCGGTTAAAGGGGCTGTGCGGAGTTCAAACACGGCATTTTTACCACCCAGCTCTGTTTCAAATCTAAATTCCATCCATTCCACCTCATTCTGTCAATTTTCCTCGTCTATTATACACCTTACACCCAAGAATTTCAGCAAAAATTCAATATAAAAAGTGGTTTATAAAACTGTTTTATCTGAATTTAAAGGAGTGAATAATGCCCATATACAAAAAGACAGAGGATATAAAAAATCCTCTGTCTTTTTCAGCGGCGGCCTAAGCCTGCTGCCTTCTTTTAACATCCTCTAAAAAAGCTTCTAGGCTTCTGTCATGGAGCTTTTCTCCTTCTTCGGAAAACAGGCAGCCTGGTATCTGCCCCCGTCCCCGATGCTTGGCGATACATTCACAGCAGTAGCCATGCTGTTTACAGCCAAATTCAGTACAGGTACAGCCCTGCTCATTTTTATCCCTCCGGCAGATCCGCTCTTCAACAGTTTCGGGTGTTTGACATGTGTTGCAGCTCATGATGATACTCCTCCTGATTTGTTTTTCAGGATTATTATAACACAGTGCCCGACGCTTTGAAAACTTTCCTTCTTTTTCTCCCACAATATCCCATCTTAACTATAGGCTTTTGCCTGATTTTATGATATTATTTTAGGAAGTATAAAAATCAAGAATCACAACAGGAGAGAATAGATGGAGACAAACGAAAAAACCAATTTTATTATCAACGCCATTGATGAGGATAACAAAAACCATGTGTATACCAACGAGCGTGTGCATACGCGTTTTCCGCCCGAACCCAATGGCTATTTACATATCGGCCACGCCAAGGCCTCTTTGCTGAACTACCGCGTTGCCAAAAAGTACAACGGAAAGTTCAACCTGCGTTTTGACGATACCAACCCGGTCAAGGAAGACATTGAGTACGTCAACTCGATCAAGGAGGATTTATCCTGGCTGGGCATTGACTGGGAGGACCGCCTCTACTTTGCATCCAGCTATTTTTCCAAAATGGCGGATTACGCGGTGGAGCTCATTAAAAAGGGGCTGGCCTTTGTGGACGACCTGAATGCCGACCAGATCCGTGAGTACCGGGGCACCCTCAAGGAGCCTGGCAAAGAGAGCCCTTACCGCAACCGCTCTGTATCCGAAAACCTCGAGCTTTTTGAAAAAATGAAGGCCGGCGAATTTGAAGAGGGCGTCAAGGTGCTCCGCGCTAAAATCGACATGGGCAGCCCGAATATGAACATGCGGGACCCGGTCATTTACCGCATCCTGCACACCAAGCACCCCAACACCGATGAGGACTGGTACATCTACCCCATGTACGACTTTGCCCATCCGGTGGAGGACGCCATCGAGGGCATCACCCATTCCCTGTGCACCCTGGAGTTTGAAGACCACCGTCCTTTCTACGACTGGGTTCTGGCCAACCTGGACGATTTTAAGGCTGAGCACCCCCGCCAGATCGAGTTCGCCAAGCTGAACCTGTCCGGCACCATCATGGGCAAGCGCTACCTGAAAAGGCTGGTGGACGAGGGCATCGTGGACGGCTGGGACGACCCGAGGCTGGCGACCATCTCCGGTATGCGCCGCCGTGGCTACACCCCGGAGGCCATCCAGGCCTTCTGTGAGGAAATCGGTGTGGCCAAGGCCAACTCCACTGTGGACATCGCCATGCTGGAGCATTTTATTCGCGACGACCTGAAGCTGAAGGCGCCGCGTGTCAACGCTGTGCTCGACCCTCTCAAGGTCACCATTACCAATTATCCCGAGGATCAGATCGAATGGCTTGAAATTGAAACCAACCTGGATGTACCGGAAATGGGTATGCACAAAATGCCCTTTGGCCGTGAAATCTATGTCGAAAAATCCGACTTTATGGAGGTTCCGGTCAAGAAATACTTCCGCCTCTTCCCGGGCAACGAGGTCCGCCTGAGAGGCGCATACTTCATTACCTGCAATGAGGTGGTTAAGGATGCAGACGGCGAGGTCATCGAGCTGAAATGCACCTATGACCCGGAGACAAAATCCGGCTCTGGTTTTACAGGCCGCAAGGTCAAGGGAACCATCCACTGGGTATCTGCCGCCGAAGGGAAACAGGTCGAAGTCCACATGCTGAACCCGCTGCTCAAGGACGAAGAAGGCTTTGACGCCGACACCTTCCTCGATAAGATCAACCCGGATTCGCTGCAGAAGATCACCGCCTGGGTCGAACCGCGTGTAATGGAGGCCGCCCCTTACGATAAATTCCAGTTTGTCCGCCAGGGTTATTTCTCCGTGGATCCCAAATATTCAACCGCGGAAAATCCGGTCTTTAACCAGGTGGTGCCGCTCAAGAGTTCCTGGCGTCCCGGCAAATAGAGCATAAAACATCGAGGAGTAAATAAATATGATTTGGTCACTGAAAGAAACCCTGCCCCGTGAAGAAATCCGTGAAATTCAATTCAAACGTCTGAAAAAAACACTTAAGCACGTGTACAAAAATGTGCCCTACTACCGAAACCTGTTTAAGGCCAATAAAATCAAGCCTGAGGATATCCGCTCTCTGGAGGATCTGCGTTTCCTCCCCTTCACCACCAAGGAGGACCTGCGGATGAACTATCCCTTTGGCCTGTTCGCGGTGCCTAAGGAAAAAATCGTGCGCTACCACGCGTCCTCCGGTACCACCGGCAACCCCACCGTGGTGGGCTACACCAGGAAGGATCTTGAAACTTGGGCCGAATGTATCGCCCGCCTGGTTACCATGGGCGGCGTGACAAAACGGGATACTGCCCATGTATCCTTTGGCTACGGCCTGTTCACCGGCGCTTTTGGCCTGCACCAGGGCCTTGAAAAGGTTGGGGCCGGGGTTGTGCCCATGTCCAGCGGCAATACCCAGAAGCAGATAAAAATCATGAAGGATTTTGGCGCCACCGTCCTCATCGGCACGCCATCCTACGCGCTGCGCCTGGCCGAGGTGGCCCAGGATATGGGCCTGGATCCGGCAGTGGATTTAAACCTGCGGGTCGGCTGTTTTGGCGGCGAGGGCTCCACCGAGGCCATGCGCGCCAAGATCAACGAGGCCTTTGGCCTGTTCGCCACTGAAAACTACGGGATGAGCGAGCTCATCGGGCCCGGTGTCTCCGGCGAGTGCCCTGCGCTCACCGGCATGCACATCAATGAGGATCATTTTATCGCGGAAATCATTGACCCGGTCACCCTGGAGGTACTGCCAGAGGGCGAAACCGGCGAGCTGGTCATCACCCCCATCACCAAGCAGGCTCTGCCGCTGATCCGTTACCGCACCAAGGATATCACCCATCTCGACTACACCACCTGTGCCTGTGGCCGCACCACGGCCCGCATGGCTAAAATCGAAGGCCGTACCGACGATATGCTCATCATCAGCGGCGTCAATGTCTTCCCGTCTCAGATTGAGGAAGTGCTGCTGAGCATTGACGGCATTGGCTCCAACTATCTGATTACCGTGAGCAAGAAGGGGTATCTGGATAAAATCGAGATTGATGTGGAGGTGGTCGACCACGACCTGCTGGATTCGGTGACCAAGCTGGAAGCGCTTTACACCGAAATCAAGACCAAGCTGCACACCATTCTGGGAATCCACCCAACCATCCACCTCGTTGAACCCAAGAGCTTAAAACGTTCCGAAGGAAAGGCCCAGCGTGTCCTTGACCTTCGGGGCGAAAAATAAGGAGACCCGATATGTTAATTAAACAATTATCCATTTTTATCGAAAACAAAAAAGGACACCTCGCCAGCATCACCAAGGTGATCTGTGACGCCGGAATTGATATCCGGGCCATCTCGGTTTTTGACAGCTCCGAGTTCGGCATTCTCCGTCTGGTTGTCAACGAGCCCTACAAAGCCGCCGAGCTTTTGAAGGAAGCCGGCCATGTGGCCAAAATGACCGATGTGCTGGCCGTTGAGCCTGAGGACCGTATCGGAGCCATGTACCGCATTTTTGACACCCTGTCCGATAATGACATCAATGTGGAATACGTCTATTCCTTTGTCATGCGCAATCAGGGCGCCATGCCGCTGGTCATGATGAAAACCAGCGATCAGGAAAAAGCCCTTGAGGTGCTCAAAAGCTCTGGCGTCATCGTCCTGCCAAAGGAAGAGGTGTATCAGGTCGACTAAAAACCTTTTTCAGACAAAAAAACACAGAGCCTCACCGCCCTGTGTTTTTTTTATTCTATTCCTGAACAGGATTACAGCAATTCCTCGGCCTTTTCAGGTGTAAAAATAAGCTGTTTATCCTCTGCCTTAGCGGTTCCCTCGAGGCGGTAGCCCTTGGGGCCGCCGTCCATGGTCGCTGCCAGCACCCAGGCTTTCGGGTTGCTCAGCAGGTTTTTCTGCGTCACTTCCATTTTGTAAATCCCAAAGGTGATGGTCTCGTCGCCAACCTCCCCTTTACCTGCGATAATCGGATGCGGAAGATTGTTTTCCCCCACTGTATCAATCACTACAAACGCTGAACCTTCAATTACTTTTTTGATGTCTTCCTGGATTTTCATCACCATGCTCCTTTATTTTTATTGGTAGCAGTTTACTCCGGATTTGCTATCTGGTATAATTATACTACCACAACGTAATGTAATCAATTACGCAGTTTATTATGAGTAGGTGAGAAAAAAATGAGCACTCCTGAAACACTTAAAAAACAAACCTGTACCAGCCACTGCCCCTGCGGCACTTACTGCCCCTTATCGGCGGCCCTGAGCCTCATCGGCGGCAAGTGGAAAATCCCGATTATCTGCGCCCTGAAGCAGGACGGCCCCACACGCTACAACGAGCTGAAGCGAAAGATCACGGGCATTACCAACACCATGCTCGCCAGCTCTCTGAAGGAGCTGGAAAGCAATGGGCTGATCTGCCGCAGGCAGTATGATGAAATGCCGGTCCGGGTAGAATACAGTCTGGCCGGGCCGGCTGAGGACCTGATCCCGGTTCTGTCCCAATTTGCGCTGTGGGGAAAGCAGATGCACGATCAGGCCGCTCCCGCTGCACGCGAATAATTCGTTTCATTCAGACAGCCGCAATGCGGAAATACAGGCATTCAGCCCTGCGTACTGCCTGCCGTTCCATGCGCCACCGCGATGTGGTGGCGCTTTATCTTATGCTGCAGGTTCTGTCTGGAAATGCCTAAAACTCTGGCGCTTTTAGAAATATTGTAACAGTTCTCATGAAGCACCGTGAGCAGGATTTCTTTTTCATAGGCATGGAGGGCTTCCTTCAGGTCGCGTGTTTTTGTTTCTCCGCCATTCATTTTCATACCTCCGTTTCATCCAAATATCTGGTCGTAAGCCTTTTGATCAAAGGGGACCTTGCGCCCGACGCAGTCGTACTTTTTACACAGGCTGCAATTATCATAATCCTCGTCCCCTGAAAAGAGCAGCTCGGACACCGTGTAGCCTGGCTGCATATAGTTCTTGCCCGTCAGCCGGACCCCGATGGTCTCTGTCACGTCTCCGATGATCTCGAAAAGGGCCGGGTTATTGGCAATGGGCCAGTCGGGCAATGAGCCCGGATTCAGGCGGCCCATATGCTCAAAGCCAAAGTGTGTCTTTAAATAATGGTCTACGGTGGCCCGGGCCTCTCTGAGCGCCGCGTATTTCAACAAATCGCGCGCCTCGTCCGAGGGGCCCTCCAGAGCGTCCAGCTCATCGCCCGCGGTCACCACGGTGGCGAAAACCCGCTCGGTTCCCTTCAGCTTTTCCGCCAGCAGGTGGCTTTCAAAAATTGTATCCCCAACCTGCACACGGTCCCGGCCGAGGTCCTTTACCGGACACCACTTAATCATGGCTCTGGGCCTTACAAGCTTTTCGGCCGGGCCGGCCCAGCGGAGCAGCTCCTGACAGACCGTTGACTGCGGCTCCAGGTGCTTGTCTCTGGCAAAGCCCTCAATATCATAATGAATTTCCATAGGGTTAAATACGATTTTTTCCATTTTGTTTTCCGCCTTTCTCGCGATCACTTTTTATCATCAAGCAGGTCACCACCGCCAATAGCGCCATGACCAGCATAAGCTGATAGGCCAGTGTAAAGCTGCCTGTTGCCTTTTTAATTGCGCCGCCCGCATAATTGCCAATCATGGAGCCCAGCCCCAGCGAAAGGTTTAACAGCCCAAAAAGACGGGCCGTTTGATCCGGCGGCAGAATTCTGGAAACATAGGTGGGATGCAGGCCAAAAATGCCATTGTAGGTCAGGCCAAAGATGGCGCAGGCCAGAAGCGCTCCGGCCGCTCCGCCTAAAAAGACCACCGCGGCAATGGACAGCACCGATACGCTGTAGGTGATGAGCATGGCCGTTTTGGCAGAGGTGCGGTCTGCCAGCACCCCGGCAATAAAGCCGCTGAAGATGCCGATAAAGCCAAACAGGCTCCAGCAAAGCCCGGAGACCTGCCCGCCGAGCCCCAGATCCTCCTGCATGAGCGGAACAATGTAGCTCTGAAAGGGGATCAGGTATAGGCCTGAAATCACCAGCAGCAGAACCAGCAGCAGATAATGCCGCCAGACACCGCCGGCGGGCGGCGCTACCCCCGCAGCAGGCCCGGCACCCTGTCGACGCCGCGCTGTTTCGCTCTGCCCGCGCTGTTTTTTTCAAGCGCGGTGATGGCATAAATTCCCACAGCTCCGAGGAGCAGGCTGATAACGCCAAAGACCAGCCACACCGTGTGTCCGTCACCGTTTTCAAGAAGCCACGGGATAAGCACACCGTTTAAAATCAAACCAAAGGAGGTTCCGCTGGAGATAATGCCCAGACTCTTTCCCCGGTTCTTCTCCTGGATGTTTTCTGCCACAAAGGCCACCATGGGGATCCACGAGGTGGCGGCAAAAATTCCCTGAAGGGTGACCACCCCGAGCAGCACCCAGGGGTTATTCACAAAGGCCAGCAGTGTGACGCTGACCCCGCAAAGCACAACCGAGCCTGAAATCAGATGCCTGGCGCTGACCACGCTGCAGAGCAGCCCGCCAAGCAGAGAAAACAGCAGATAGGCGCCCTGATGAAAGGCGTTAATCCGGCCGACAAATTCATAGTCAATTCCCAGCTCTTTTACAATATTAGGGGTAATCATCGAAAAAATATATCTTCCAAAAGCAAAGGTAATCGTGATAAAGCCTGTCAGGCAGCAGACATAAATGAGCTCTCTGCGTCTTTCAGTCATGATAATCCCTTCCTTCTGTTTTTCAGTTTTTTAAAAATGTCCAGAGCCTTGCCGCCCCGGGAATCCGCGTCCTCATGACAGCGCGTCCTCTTTTTTCTCATAC
The DNA here is from genome assembly GCF_002441855.2 of Eubacterium maltosivorans. NCBI lineage: Bacteria > Bacillati > Bacillota > Clostridia > Eubacteriales > Eubacteriaceae > Eubacterium > Eubacterium maltosivorans. The sequence continues at coordinate 851,395 of NZ_CP029487.1, forward strand.
GGATCAAAATTTTTTCTATGACCCCCGGGGTTTCCAGGGCTCTGCACCCCTTTCCAAAATACCGCGCAGCGTCCAAAAGCTTCCGGGATATTTCCTGTTCACACCACTTTTTTCTAAATCCATTATACTTTCCTTTCCCTGTTTTAAACAAGCCTTTTCTGTCTAAAACAGATTAAATTTCCTGACACTATACCAATGCAATTTTCGTGCCAGTTCCTTCAATATTTTGGAGAAAGGGCTGTTTTTTTAAACACCTAAAATATCTTATAAAATCACAATTATTTTATAAAAACAGGTCTTTTGGGGAATCTGTATCTCCCTCTTCCTGCATAAAACCATTACACGCAAAATATGGCGACATTTCCTTTATTCACGCCATTGTCAACGTTTTAAGACCTGCTTTTTTTAGCGGTGCTCAATTTTTTGCACCAAAAAGGTTTTAAACAGCGGCAAAAAATAGAAAAATCTTGAGCTTTTTCAGACTTTTTTTAACAAATCAGGCACCTGCGCTTACGGCAGTACCTCCACATGCACATAGCCGCTGCTGTAATAGGGCAGCACATTCATGCCCAGCTTCTGGGCGGTCTGGGTCAGGTCGCCCACCCCCACGCCCGGACAGTACAGATCCGCCGCGCAGCCCCGCTTGTGAAAGGACCAGCTGACGCCCCCGACCTCCTCGTTGCGCGCCGCACACCTTACCCCTGAGGTGATGATGACTGGCTGGTCATACCAGCACCGCAGGGCTTCGATTTTCTCCAAAAGCTCTGGCCGCATCTCGCAGGGCCAGCCGTCACAATAGCCCGCGCAGTCACACCGGTATTCTGCCATGGCAAAATGAGGAGAGGCCATGAGCGGCTCCGGTTCTTCCGGCTCTGGCGCTTCAGCATTTTCCTGCCCCTCTGCCGGGATTTCCGGCTCTGCGGGCCGCTCTGGCTCCTGTATTGCCTGCTCCACGACTGGCTCGGCCGTGGGTGCCGGCGGGGCGGTCTCCCCAGCCAGCCGGCCGAAAAAGACCAGGGCGGTCAACGCGCAGACAGCCGTCAGTATGAAAGCCGCGCCTTTCCGACAAATGTTCATTCGTTTTTCCTTTCGCTTTTCGTTCATCCATAACCATCACTTTCCCGATAAAAAAAGGGGCTTTCGCCCCTTACTTACACAGCTTCTTCAATGACCACATCGGTTTTGGTGGTGTCCACCTTCACGGCTCCGGCCACCTTGACCAGGCCAAACCCTTCGGGCAGAAAGGCGCCCTGGTCCACAATGGCCTGGGCCCCTGCCTTGATCTCGGCATCGGTGATGCCCTCCTTGTAATCGGGAATGGTGATTTTAAACTCCTTCCCGTCCGCACGCTGAAAATAAATGGTTAAATCTTTGCTGGTTGTTGCTGCCATGTTTGTTTCCTCCTGTTGTTTTAATTTTAATACCTGTCTGCGGCACGACGGGGGCGTCGTGCCCTGCCTTTAGGCTGTAGGGAACCACGCCCCCGTGGTTCCGCGCTGTTTTCCATTGAGAACCTGTTGAAATCGCTATGCCACTTCGATGAGTTCCTCCGCAGTCACCTTTACCTGCTTTTCCCGGATGGGCTCCTGCATGCCGGTGATGGCCTTGGCGGTGCCCACAAAGGCGGCGTCGGTCACTTCGGGATCAATGTCCCCGTAGGTCTTAGAAGATTTGACGATCTTCCCTTCCCGTTCTCCATGGTTTACGGTCACCTTCATCCCGACGGATTCGACGTTTTTTTCAATTGCCATTTTTCTTACCTCCTGAATTGTATTTTGTCTGGCGTTTTGCCTTACACTTATACAATAGGATTTTGACTGCAAAAACATCCCTTTCTTAAAAAACTTTTTTCTAAATTTTTACAGCGCTATGCCAAAAGCCTTTCTAAGACGCTGGATACCGCTTTTCCGCCGTTTCTCAATGGTGCTGACTGGTGCTCCTTTCATGGCAGCGATGGCTTTGACAGACAGTCCTCTGTAATACCGCAGCTCCAGTACTTCTTTCTGCTCTGGCGAAAGCTCCCGCATCTCTTGGTTCAGCTTAAGGCACAAGGCTGTTTTCACCTCGGCTTCTCTTGCCTCCCCGCTGTTTTCCATGGCGAGACGCTCCTGATGGGCGTACAGGCTCTGATCCTCCATGGTGCACTGCCTTTCTTTTTCTTTCGCGTTTTTCTTGGCCTGCTCCACAAAGTGGTGAAACAGCCGGTTTTTCAAATAAAAGGGAAAGACCACGCCCAGCTCAGCCTGGTAGGCGCTCAGCGTTTCCAGCAGCACCACACTGGCTTCCTGCAGGCCATCCTCATAATCTGCCGGGTCGTAGATGTATTTTTGCACCATGGACAGCATTAAAGGCTGAAAGGTGTGCAGCAGCAGCTCAAAGGCGTTTTCATCGCCTGCTTTCGCATCCCTTACCCACGCATCTACCAGCTTGTACTGCTTTTTCATTCTTCCTCCTCCCGGATACTCTTAAGCGCAAGGACAATGCCCGGGTAACGGCTCTCCACCGAATCCGAAAAATCATTAAACAAGTCCTCGGCCTCCTCATCGCTTCTCGCGAAAAAGCCCATGTCTAAAAAGCACTCAGCCTTGACCCGGTAGGCTCGTCTCCGCCCGATGATCCCCGGGCCGGTTCCGTAAAAATTTTGCGTATGTATGGCGCACCTCCTGTATGAATATATATAATATATAAAATAATAATGTTATTGTTATTTATGTCGACACGGGTGTCGGTGATTTGGCGTCCACTTTTTGTTTTTTCCAAAATTTGCCGACACCCGTGTCGGTCATGCCTGTGGACAGCTTTTTCCGGAATCCTTCTCCGGTTCCAGTAAAAAGGACTCCGGATTACCTGCGTAATCGTAAACCATGGTCGCCTTTTGGGATAACACATGCTTTATTTCGCACGGCTTTACATTGGGGCGCAGGGGAACCATGGTGTAGATCCCCGCGCCTTTGGCATTGCCCTTTTGATAGATGATCCGCCCCTTATCCTCAAGCTCCTGCCGGTAACGCATCATCTGCCGTTCTGAGCAGTGCATCACATCGGTGATCCGTTTGTTGCCAATGACAAACTCTACGCGCCAGAGCCATTCGCCGGAGGTCGTGAGCAGGGCACACCAGCTGTTAAACACCATGAGCACCACCCATAAGGAGAAAGCTCCTGAGCTCAGCGCGTGATCCTCCAGCCACTCAAACAGATAGCGGATCTCCTTGAAAAAGCTCAAGCCCCATACTCCACAATAAAACGGATATCCTCAAACAGCGCTTCCTTATGCTTAAGGCGGCTGATCTCTTTGTCAAGATGGGCAAGATTGCGGTGAAGCGCCCCGTTTGTAGACGCTTGCTTCTCAAGGGCTTCTGTCAGAATTGATATAGTTTTATCCTTTGCGTAATCAATGCTGCCCAGGGACTCCAGATACACAAAGGGCGGATAACAGCCTGTAATGATGGCGCAGAAGCGGCCCGCTTCCCGCCTCAGGCTGGCGGCTCCCATAAGCCTGAGCGTATCACCGTTTACCAGATAGGCCGGATGCCGTTTTCCGTCTGAGCACAGGACCCGTTCCATTCTCACGCCGCCGGGAAGCGCTATCTTCTCCAGAAAATCTTTACGACAGCGAAGCCCCAGATAATCACAGAGGTCTGTCGCCACATACCAGTAGGCCCGGACCTCAAAGAGATCACGATCTCCCCTCATCTCATTAATCAGCTTTTTGAGATGGATGATCTGATCCATCAAAGCGCCCGACTCATTGTCACGGGCGGTCATCAGACGCTCTTTAAGCTTCGATATTTCATGGTGTAAAACAGAGACGTGCAGCTCACGCTTTTCCTGGATCAGCGCGCAGCGTACATCAGCGTATTCGGATAATTCCAGGGTTTTTTCCTCAACAATAATGGTTTCCTGATCGATTTTTCGGTTTAATATTTCTTTCATTTTCAGTCCTCCTCTTAGGCTTAATCCACTTTTAAAACAACAGGAACGGATACATTACAGCGCACTTCAAGACCTGCCCTCTGAGGCTCACAGCTAAACAGCCAGCCGCAAAGCGCATCCCATTTTCCGAAAAGTCGACGATCTCTTTTTGTCCTTTTCACGGTTCTGCGCTTGGCGTCAAGCATTTTTCTCAACCCCGTTTCATCCACAAAGTTCTTGTACTGAACACGCTCTGGGTTTCCTGGATGCGGGATGGGCAAAACCCGCACGCCCAGCCCATTAAAATGCCGGCTGGTAAAGCGGCCAGCTTTTTTAAAGCCCAGTACCCGTTCCACATCCGTGGTGGCGTAGAACACCTTTCGCCCGCCAACACAGATGGTATCCACCTTACCATAGGCGCTGTGCTCCAGCTTATGATAGCTTTGGAGAATTCTTTTTACTTTTTCCGGAAGTTTGACGACAAAATGCTCCCGCTGGGAACCATGGTTATTTTGACCGCATGGAACCGCTCCCTTTTCCGCTGTTTTTTTGGAAAAAGTGTTTTGTTTCTTTTGTACTGATTTCTTCATCTTCAGTCCCTCCTCATTCAATTATTGACCCGCGCTTTCCTGCGCTGACCTTGACTCTATTCTACAGCCTGATGGCCTGTGTGAGAATGTACTCGGAGTTGGACTTTTTTCCTGGAACCGGCTTTTTCCAGAGCGGATCGCCGTTGGCGTCTGAGCATTTCAGGCGCAGCAGGCTGTACCAGTTTTCAACACGGATGGTCCCGTCTATCAAACGGGCGGCAAAGGCCTGTGCCCAGGTTGCCAGCTGGCGCAGCCGGTTTTTTCTGGCGTCCTTGCGGTCAGGCTTCCCGCTCTTGCCGGGGCCTGGTATACCAGCCTCTGGCCGCAGGCCCAGAGGGCCCTGAACAACCTTTTGGGCATAGGTTGCGTTTTTCTGAAAATCCCGCCTTCTGGCCTCGGCCTGCTCTTCCTCAAAATAGACCACCAGCTCCCCGGCCTCCAGCAGCTCTAAAATATCCTCGGTCAAAAGCTTCTCATAGACCTCGGAGCTGTAACGGCAGTGCTTGATCATCTCGAGGGTGAGCACCCGGTGGCAGTACTGGAGCTTTTTAAAGCAGGCGAATTCCCGCCGCTTTTTACAGTCGGGGCAAAAAAGAACCGGTATGAGGAAGATGGTGATCTCCTCATACCGGTTGATTACAATGCGCACCGCGAAACCATTACGGTTCAGCTTTCTAAGACACTTGCGTGTCTTTTTCCTGAGCCGTTTTTTATATTTTTTGTTGTAGCTTGTCAATACCGCCTTGCCGCTGGTCGTCCTTTTTAGGCGGGGCTTTCGCTTTCTTCTGCGTTTTGGCGGCTTTGGTTTTTCCCCCTCTTTTTCGGGCCCGGGCGCGGCGATGTCCAATACTTCCCTGTCAATCGGAATATCGTTCTGGCAGCGCAGCTCAAGGCCTTCGTTAAGGTTTAGCTCATATAGACGGGGAACCTTTTCGGTCGTTTTGATCATCGTTTCCACAAGCGCCCGCGCCGCCGGGGTTGGCGCTTTGAGGATGGCCTGGGCCGGGGTATCTTCTGGGGTGATGAGGGGGATTAAGGTGTAGTGGGATTCGGGCAGGTGGATGGTCATAATGGGGGCTCCTTTGTTATTTTTGAATTTGGCGGGCGGTGGGCGCATTGGGTTTTAAAAAAAGAAAAACCGGCAAGCGAAACGCATATTGCTATGCTTTCGCTTGCCGGTTGATTGGGATGTGTCCCGGAAACCATGGATTTTATTATAAGATAAACTGATGACCCTTTCTGTAAAACTAAACACAATTCTTTAAATCTATAAAAGCGATTTTTTAATAAACTTATCCAAAATTCCACTTTTTTTTGAAATTATAATTATTGTCAATGTTATTGCCGCAATTATCAAATATCTTATAAGTAAATAATTTATAAATAATGCAGTACAACTTCCTGTTATACAAACAATTAATAACGTACCTAACAAATATTTTAAACTTATAACTTTTTCCGTTAATAGTTTTTTACACCGTATATAATGAAGTATAAATAGCAACAGCTTTGAAATACAGGTAGCATATGCTGCTGCTATATATCCAAATTTTTTAATCATAAAATAATTAAAAATTATATTTGCAGTCATACACATTAGTGTCGTAACAGATATATAACCAGTTTTTTTCATAAAGTATTCCACACCTACAGAAAAAATATACATAAAATTCAAAAAAACTGCTATTGTTAATGGGATAAACGCATAGATACTATCCCAATAATCTGATTCCGTCATAATATGTATAATATCAGGTCCAATCAATAAAAAAACACAGCTTATATACATAAAAAAAATGATTAACAGGTTATTTTTTCTTATCAGTGTTTTGTAGTCTTTTTTGCCTAATAATGAATAAAACCAAGGCGTCCATGCATTATCTATGGATGTCATTATTACTGACAGTACCATCGTAATATTTACTGCAAGACCATATATTCCAGCCTCAGAATTCCCCACCATTGCCTGAATCATTATTTTATCACATTGTGAAAGAAGCGAAACTGAAAACTGGTGAGGCAGCAATGGCATACCAAGTCTTAAAGCATACTTATTAGCTGCTTTATATCGCTTTAATTTTGCCTTTCTACTTTGTAAAAACAAAATATATATTGCAACACAAATGGTCCCCACTGCTGTTCCAGTGATTCTAGCGGTTGAGCGGTCACCTGATAAAAAGAAAAAGCAAAGAAATATAGAGGTCCCAACATTAATTCCTGTCATCACGAAAGCAATCACTAAATTTTGAACGTACTGTCCTTCTATAACATATTTACACCCCATTATTCCATAAATTGCTGATGCAATACTTTGGATAACCAGCAAATTAAGAACAAGTGTACTCATCCAAACATTTGAAAAATCTATTAATGTAAATATTGTATTTATTAAAAGTAACCCACCCCCGCCAACCATTAACAATAGCTGAAACACTGATGAAACATATCTGTCGAAATTTTCTTTAAAGTCAAACTTTGCAACCTTAATTGACCCGGAAATTCCAAGGCCTATGGCAATACTAAGAATATTCTCATAAGAAATATAAGTGTTGTAGATTCCAAAATCATCCGTGGTCAAAAGTCTAGTAAACAGTGGAATGGTAAGAAATGGGATACCTTTTATCAACATATTACCTATTGTATACCAAACTCCCGCCTTTATTCCATTATATTTATTTTCTTTATTCACCCGCCTCATATCAAATTATACCTTTTCTATTATAAGTGTAGCCTTGCTTTTTTTCACTGCATCAGATTTCTGAAACGATCAACAATCTCATTATCAAACGCATAATGTATTATTTTCTTTGGCAGATTTGCTACCATTTTCCTTACCTCATCAATATTGATATCTTTATTCGACAATTGAATTAAAATATCGGCAATTACATCTAAAGCCTCATCATTCCAATCATAGCGTGCGATTTCTTGTGTGCCTAATCTGATACCATATCCATAGAATAAGTCTTTATGCTTTTTATTAAGTGTCACATCGCATTTGTAGGCATTATCATAAATCGTATCCATTTCATCTTTACTGCAACGAATGAAAATTTGATGAGTTGCCGAAATTTGCCCATCTATATTAGCTATATCATATCCTGCATCTCTCAGTTTTTCACCAAGATAGTTTGAACAATGAACCATATGGCTCATATATGCTGTACCATACTGTTCAAATTCAACAAGCGCAAACAAAAGACATATTTTTTGGTGCATTTGTGAATGACGCAGAAATTTCGGATTAATTTCTTTTTCCATCAACTCGTGAAGATTTTTTTCATTAGTCATAATTAATCCTGAAGCTGGACCGGGAAAAGTTTTATGAGTTCCACCAAACATAATAATATTTCTTTTTGTTTTAAGGGGATTAGGACATAGGCCAGCAGCAATCAACCCCATTAGCTGACTACAATCCCACATCAAGACGCAGTTTGTAGTATCAATTTTTTCAATATCTAACGGCTTGATTAAATCAGATGGGGCTAAGAGTATATACTGAATTCCCTTCTCTTTTACCATCAAATTAACGGCTTCATAATCAAGATCATTCTCATCTAAATCATATGGTGCAGATATTACTTCAACCCCCAATCGCTCCACAACCGGCTTAACTGATGCATGTCCACCGTGAGCTTTATCCAAGATCATCATTTTCTCACCTGGCTTACAATTTGTTTTTGTTATCATGTCAATGCAATGCATTCCAGTAAATGGACGAGGATCTGTATATTTAGCACCAAATATTCTTTCACATACTTCAGAAATTTTCTGATAAAATGGAAAAAGTTTTTCACAACCAATAAAATTATCATCCATATTAAAGGAATAAGTATTATTCATGATATAACGTTCTTGAAATCCAAAACTTAGTGGTAGGTTCGCAAATGGAGAGATTACATTTTCTGCAGCACATAACGGTAAAGCTGTTTCATGGTATTCTTTAAAATCATGAGAGAAATCGTAAAGCTGATCTAATTCTTTCTGTAAATCTACAGAATAACGCCCACCAATTTTTATGTTTTTATCCATCTTAAACAACTTTACACTTCCCTCCTGAACATCACGACATTGGTAATATACTCTTCCATCATAGCTAATTTTTTCATTTTCATCTGGTTCAACATCACAGATGTAAATATCACCTTTACATCGAAATCTAAATATGGAAGGTCTTATTTTTTTCAAAGAAGCCAAGCCAATAATATTACGTTCTTGTACCGCAAGTAAGTAGCAAATTTTTTTCATTATTTTAGAACCCGAATCGTTTAAATATTTATCATCAAACTCTCTCAGTTCTTCCAATGAATCGAACTCATGAATAACACCGTTGTTGCATCGTTTAGCATACATATACAGTTCTTCAAGATGTTCATCCTGAATGTCCGCCCAGAACTTATTTGTTGTTTCTGGTAATTCATATTCTTTATCAAGTATTTCAATGATTTTTTTTGAAAAACGTTTGGAAAAGAAAGCATATCCAAGCGTCACCCAAATATCATAACATTTATCGCCATAAAAAGTATCGAGAATACGGTCATCTCCGTCAGTTTCTATACCTCGTTCTGCAGATTTACCCGACATATACAAAGTACAATAATAAGAGTCATAGGCATAAGTCTGAAAAATATTTTCACTAAAATATAAATCTGAAGATGTAACAATTGTATTCTTCAAATAATTCTTTGCCGCATAAATACTAGCATGATTATTTTTACTTGTATACTCTGTTGTCTCTACAAGAATTACCCCATATTTTTCCACCAAATATTCAAAACGTTCTTTCATATGTCCGACAACCAGCACAACTTCCATAATGTTTTTTTCATGTAGCTGTTCAATCTGTCGTTCGACTAATTTTTCCCCCTTAACAGTTAACAATCCTTTGGGCAACTCATAGTTTAGGGGTACAAAACGAGTTGACATACCTGCCGCAAGAATTACAGCATTCTCCACTTTATGAGATTCTAACTCTTTCTCACCTTTTCGGGTAACCATATTTTCTTTTATAAATCCTTCAACACAAAGATACTCCACTGCATCATTAATAACCTCTTCAGGCTTATATAACTCATGAGCAAATGTCTCTACATCAATTGTTTTATTTTCATAACAATAACGAAGTACTTCAAATTGAATCTTAGTCATAGTTCTTATCCTCCATATCTTTATACTTTCCTCTTTTATCTTAAAATTATTATTGCAATTTATTTATAATCCATGAAACTGTTTTTTCGACTGAATCAGGTGATTCATATGTTCCCAAACGTAAAAGATATTTATCTACTTCCCTTTCGTATCTCTTTTGATTAAATGAATTGATCGCGTTATAAAACTCATTTTGGTTTTGTGAAAGAGGAAATGGTAATGAGCGAATGTCCCAATAAAATCCTCGGTTTTGTATATAACTTTCTAAATCAGGGGCGTAAAGAAAGGTTGGTTTTTTCATTAAAGCTATATCACCCATACAAGATGAGTAATCTGTTATTAACACATCCGCTGCGCACAATAACTCTTGCATATCGGGATAATCTGTCGCCATTATCACAGAATTACCTTCAATAGCTTCAGACATAGTATGATGTGCTCTAAACAAAAATTTAAACTTTTTCTTGAATTTTTGATTCAAGCACTCAACACATTTTTCTACATCAAATTGCATCTTAGACGGTAAAAATCTTGAACTTCTAAAATCTCCACGAAAAGTCGGAGCATAAAGTACAATGCCACAATTATTATTCTGTTCTATTCCAAAATATTTGTATACTTTGTTAATTATTTCTTTATGTGGACCCAAAAGTATTGCATTTCTTGGCATTCCATAGTCAAGTACATTCCCTTTATATCCAAACGAATTGTTAAACACTTCTTCTGTCATAAATGCAGAACTAGACAAAAAAGCCGAATACTTTCTATTTTGCATTTTATAAAAAAATTTATTATAAAATACTGGTACCTTTTCAGAAAACCCGACGGTTTTAAGTGGACTCCCACCATGCCATGTATTTAACAGTATCTGCTTATCTCTTATTGGCAAATAAGTTGGCACATGATTATTAGTTACAATGATTTTTGCTGTCACAAACTCTTTAATAAATTGAACACCCTTTCGCTGAACAAGATGATATATTTCTTCTAAATATTCAAATTTTTCAGGTTCTAAAAAGGCCCATACTATTTCTTTTTTTGGTAATCTTTTATGCAAATACTGGCTTATATATTTGGGGTTATCTGAATATTGCTTACCATCAAAACTAAAAAAAAGAATTCTATTTTTATTAATTGGCAGTATCCAAAAAATTTTCAAAGTATTCATTATTACAATGCTTGCAATATATTTCAAATATGCTTTTAACCTATTAGAAATAGTAAATTTATTTTTAACTTTCATTGTAAAACTCCATAAAAAACAATCAATAGTGTTGCATATGTCAAAGATACTAAACCGCATATTAGTTTTTCAATCCCACTTGCCCTACACCAATAATCTGAAAAGAAGATAAGGGAAAACGGTATTAATGAGTAATAATGCCTAAAAATATTAATAGAAGTAATGATAGAAAAAATATATAGCATTAAACAGCACCAATACACTAATTTATCAGGTTTTTTCTTAAAAACATACAATGCTGCACCAACTGAAATAGGGCACATTATAATATTAAAATTTGCTACTATTGAATACCAAGAAGTCACCTCACCAAACATTTCAATTGGCATAATCATGGAGAAAATATAAGTAAAGGGTAATTTGTATATATCTCTTATTCCATTTATTGTTAAATAAGCAATTGTAGTTTTGTCTAAAGTATTTTCATGTCTAATAATATAATATTCAAATTTGTAAATTATAATATCACTATACTGTATTAACAAAATACAAATAGTTATAATTCCAAAAAATCCAATAGCTAGTAACTTTTTTTTATATTTTTTAATGTCAGTTAACTTTTTTACAAATGCAATTACAAAGCATACTAAGAAAAGAAGTATACTAAATCCGCTTCTTGTTAGCATTAGCATAAGAGAGAATATTAAAACAGCAAATATATCTTTCTTTTTTATTACATTTGACATTCGATATTTTTCTGCTATATATAGTAAATAGAATGTTATAAACATAACAAGTTGATCTTTATATGAAAAGCAAGAAAATATAACCGGATACGGCAGGAGTGCCAATAAATATGATGCTTTTGTCGCTGTTCTGTCTCCATAGATTAAATCCGTAAATCTGAACACATAAACAATAGTAAAGGATGCTAGTAAAATATTTAATATCCTTATACTCCATACTGTTTTAGTTAAATACGTTAAGATACACACTATCCAGTACCACAATGGAGTGCTTTCAAACGGGTTAGATAATTTATTCCCTACCCAGTCACCCACTGAGGCAAATGCCGACATAAATGCACTAACATCTATCAGAGAAGTAGCATTCTGAGCATAATACTCAGCACCTTTTTCATATCTATAGTCGTCATAATATGTTGATGAGCCGACAAATCCTTCGCTCATATTATTAGCGAAAAAGGCAATAAATAGCAACACAATCACTCTGATGCATATTGCAATCATTACAATTCCTTTTATTTTGCTACTTTTTTTATTTTCATTCTGACAGGCTTCACTCATTATCACAAATCTTCTCCAATAATTCTTTCCACCCTTTGTAAAAGGGTTTACTGATATTAATTTTTTTTTGCGGGCTATAGATTGGCTTTTCTTCTATTTCCATTTTCATACATTTAGCTAGCTGCTCTGGATCATTCTGTCTAAAAAACATCACTTTTTCATATTCACCAAGAGTTTCATGTGCATATGGCAAATCCACAAGTAAAATATCTTTTTGTGTTAATTTAAACTCACTAATAGGCAATCCCCACGTTTCAAGTTTTGATGGAAATATGAGACAATCAGCAATATCATACATTTCAAAAATTTTTTCTCTTTTTTGTATCCCTATCCACCTAATCTGCTTTAATTCTGAATACTTTTTTCTTATTTCCCGAGAATATTGATTTTCACTGCCATCAATTGTTAACCAAATTTCGAAATTATCTTTCTTTAAATATTTGCAAGCTTCACAAATTACTTCAAAATTTTTAAAAAATCTCGGAAATGCTGGATAAATAAATATTTTTTTCTCTTTTTTATCTTGTATTTTTTCAATAACAAAATCATCTTTTATATCTGGTCTAGCAACAATTATATTATCGATAGAATACATCTTTTTAAACTCTTCACGCATCCAATCTTGCTGCACAATTACTGCAGATGCACTGCTAATATTTATACGATAAAGATATTTATAAAAATATGAAAATGCCACATTTTTAAAACTATATCTTACTTTTGAAAAATCTTTTTCCATAAATGGACTGGGATTATGACAATAAGTATATAATTTTTTAACCTTTACATTGGGGGTGATATCATGCAGTGATATCCAAATATCAATGTCATGATTATTAGAATATTTTTTAAAAAAGAAATACTCGTAATATAATCTATATGCATAATTTTTTCTAGACTTTGGTAGCTCGATAAAATTTATTATATCTTTATATTTTTTGAAAAGAGATTTCTTATGGACAAATGCAATAATATGGTACCTTTTGTAAATGCCTAATCCTTTAATCGCTTCTAAGCAATCATAATAAATTGCTAGTGGACCTCCTTCATATAAATTTATACCGCTAAGTACCATTTTCCTCATTTTTATTAATTTCCTCTCTCAATAAATACTTCCTATATTTTTAGTTGTTTTAAATATTTATTAAAACTTCTTTATCAATTTTGCGGGTACTCCTCCTACAATACTATAGCTTTCTATATCATCAGTAACTACCGCATTAGCACCAATCACAACGCCGTCACCTATTGTTACCCCTGAAAGAATACAGACATTTTCACCGATCCATACATTTTTACCAATTTTTACAGGTTTTGTTTCAAGTAACCTATCATTAGGTGGAGTCTCTAAGTCTAATTTTTGATTATAAAACCCATGAGTAGTATCACTGATAAAAACTTTTGAAGCCATTAAACAGTTATCTCCAATTACAACATTCTGATGTGCTACAATATGACTATAATCACCTATTAAGCAATTTTTACCAATCCGCAATGTAATTGTTTTGCCTGTTAAATCAATACGACATCCGTGCCCTGTGGTAAACCCTTCACCATATATCATCCCCTTTTTTCCCCTTATATAAAGTGGCCTCCTAATAAGTCTTGCCTTTGGATAAAATATCTTTGTTAATAAAAATGCTATTGTAGTAGAAATAAACTCTGAAATTAAATATTTATTTTTTATCATTGTATTTCTCCAAATATTGTATTAATCCAATTAGATAAACTATATTTTTTGTAAATGCTCTCGTTTATTTCATGATATTCTGTTTCTAAAAATACACTAGGAATTTCAAAACTTTCAAGATCAAAAACATAAATATTATTTTTATCAAAAAAATCATATTTAACAATATTTTTATTTGTCGTAATCAATTTTTTTCTTGCTCCAATAGTCTCAATCGTCCGTATCGTCAATCCGTTCTGATTCTCATTACAAATATCAAACACTGCCTTGGTTTGCGACATAATTCTTATAATTTCATTTTCTGTTAATGGCTTAAAGTGAAACTCTCTTATTTTGGCCTTTTTAAAAACTTCGACAAAAATCTTATTATAAATATAAAGCAGTGGCGTCGCTAAATATAAGTAGGAAAACAGTCTGATTTTATTGTCTTGACAATATTTTTTCAAATCATTTAAAAGTGGATATCGTATAGGATGAGCTGTACAAATACTCATCAAATCGTAGATATTCTTCTCTTTATCCTCATTTATTTTTCTGTATTTATCTGTATAGAATAAAGGTAAAAATTTTACATGATATTTTTCACAATCTTTTGGATCAAAAGAAAAAACGCGTTCAAAGTAAGAAAGTACATCTTTATTATGTTTATAATTTTCGATAGAATCCCACAAATAAAGTATAAAACGTGCTTCTCCATGGTTATTTTTCAATTTTTCTATGTGTTCTTTTTCAAAAGCTACATTATTAATGATAAAAACATCTTTATATTTTCTGTTTTTTGTATCGTTAATAATTTTATCCATATAATGATCAATTGACTTTTTCATTAGGTTCTTTTTTAATTTGATTAAGCCAATTGAAATAGCATTTTTGCTAGGACGATCGTCATAAAAATCTACTATATATCCTTGTTTTTCGAGTTCTTTTTTAATTTCAATATGATAATTATAAAAAATCGGAGCTATTAGTAAAATTCTATTACTTTCCATACTTTAAAGTTTTCCTTTTTGTCTATTTTCCATAATACTTTTTATTTTTCTGTTATCACCCCAAACCGCTTTAGAATCGTAAGCTCTATCGGGAAATGCGCCATATTTTAATCGTATTTTGTAATTATTCTCCTGAATAAAACGTTCAACCCGGTCAGCTAATTTTTCTGGATATCCTGAACAAATATTAACAACACCGTTAATCTCGTCTTGTTCTACTGTTGCCGCTACTTGTTTACAGAAGTCATCATAATTTAAAAAATCCCATTGATTCTGACCCGTTGTAAAAGGAAACTCTTCTTGACCTTCTTTTTCTGCTATGTTAATCTTTGAAAAAATTGAGTTTCCATAACCGGTATTTCCGACGATGTAGTATCCTCGTAACCACTGAAATGTTGTGCCTTTTTCTTTTGCTAAAAGTTCAACACTTTTTCTCAAGGCATCTTTTCCAATACCATATAAGCTTAACGGATTAGTTGGTGTATTCTCATCAATGCATCCTTCATAAAATCCTATCTCATGCATGGAACCTAAACATGTTACTTGTTTTATCCCTGATTCTACAAGCTTCTTGATAAAACTGTAATGGTTTGGCATTTCTTCGATGTGACTAATTGCATTATGTATAAAACCATTTCGCCATGCTAAATGCAATAAAACATCTGGTTTTTCAAAATACTCATATGGATTTTCAACTTTAAAAATATCTGTTTTTTTAATTATTGCTCTTTGATCAATATTGTCAACTTGATAATCAGTCGCAACAATAATTTGATTTTCATTTAACAGTTGGTTGACAATTCCCATCCCTAAATAGCCATTAGCACCTGTTACTAAAATTTTCATATTTTCCACCTATAATTTCTATTGAGTTATTTTTTCTGTATTTTTATAAATTTAGTTACTACGACTCAAAAGATAAAAATACTTTTTTCATTTCACATCCCCTGCCGTCACAGCTCCATCCTCAATCCCCTCGGTACTCCCTTTCATAAACATGGTCTTAAAGGTAAGAAAGAGGATCTTAAAATCTAAAAAGATGCTGTTATCGGCAATATACATCAGATCCAGTTTCAGTTTATCTTTTGGCGTTGTATTATACTTTCCAAAGATCTGCGCGTATCCGGTTAATCCTGCTTTCACCTGAAGCCTTAGGGAAAATTCGGGCATGGTCTTACAATACTTTTCGGCGATTTCGGGCCGTTCGGGCCTGGGGCCTACTAAGGTCATATCACCTTTGAAAATGTTAAAGAGCTGTGGCAGCTCATCGAGCCGTGTGGCTCTTATAAACTTACCGACGGGCGTGATGCGGTCGTCGTTTTTGCTGGACAGCCGTGCCACGCCGTCTTTTTCGGCGTCTTCGACCATGCTTCTAAACTTATAGACATTAAATGACTTGCCGTTTTGGGTCAGGCGTTTCTGTTTGTACAGGATGCTGCCATGGTCATTCACTTTGATGGCAATAATGGTAAAAAGCATAAAAGGTGAAAAGACGATGATCATCACGGTGGATACGATCAGATCGATGAGTCTTTTGGCAAAGCGATGGGTCACGGCCTGGCTTGCGTTATCGCAGAGCAGCAGTGGGGTGTCAAAGAGGTGGATTCTGTTGGCGCCGCTGATCAGGATATCGGATACTTCGGGCGTCAGATAAACGCGGATTTTTTCCTGAACACAGAATTTCAAGAGAATATTCCGTGTGGCGGTTGGTAGATCGCACAGCAGAACGGCCTGGTATGCTTTGATTTTTTCTTTGATGTCTTGGATATCGGATTGGATGTTGATGATCTCTGCCACATGGTATTTTTCGGGATAGGCTTTCATTTTGGTCAGCAGCATTTTGGCGGCTTCATCTTTATAGACGACCAGCATGTCGCACCTTGGGTTGACTTTAAAAAAGATTCGGTTGGATGCGTAGGCCCATAAAGCTGCGCAAAGAATCTGTATCGCAAAAAGTAACAGTATCCAAAGGATATTGGTCAAATGTCTGGTTAAAAGACAGATTATGATGTAGGCCAGGGTATTCGTCAGAAACAGTGTGATGCCATGGGTATAGATCAGCTCGGTTATGCTGTAGTATCCGACACGAAAGGCGCTGTATATCCGGCATAAAAAGAGATAGAGTATGCCATATAGTAAGATAATGGCCCAGTTGCCCAGATTATAATAGCTGATATAAAGCTTGTCGGTATAGAATTCAAACCACAGGTAGCCGAAGGCTGCGGTGATCAGACTTACCAACAGGATTTTTAAAAGGATAATGATAATCTGGCAGTGTTCTTTCTTTTTCATGTTTTTTCCCTTGTGTTTATTCTTTGGTAACAGCCTGAGCAGAGCTGCCCGCTTCCTTCGATGTAGCCTTGTCTTGCAGCAATGGGTGTATCGATTGGGATATGGGTCTTTTTTCCGCAGAGAATGCAAACCTCAAAAATGGTTTCATGGGCTGTTTTGTTCTCAGTCTTCTTTTTCATGTCTGCTCTGTTTAAACTTCCAGGCGGTCTCAATGATCTTTTCAACTTCTGGATATCTGGGTTCCCAGCCAAGCTCTTGTTTTGCTTTTTCACTGCTGGCAATGGAGATGGCGATATCACCCGGGCGCCGCTTTGTTATAATGGCGGGCACGGGATGGCCGGTGACTTTTCTGGCGGCTTCGATCATTTCCATGACGGTGAAGCCCTGGCCGTTTCCAAGGTTATAGATGGCACTTTCATTTTTAAAAAGCTTGTTTAAGCCTAAGATATGGGCGTCGACCAGATCGACCACGTGAATAAAATCTCTTACGCCGGTGCCGTCTTTGGTGGCATAGTCATCACCAAAGACTTGGATACTTTCCCGTTCGCCTGCGGCGACTTCTAATATAATCGGGATCAATGCGGTATTATGCTTAACGGCCTGGCCGATGGGGTATTTTTCATGAGCGCCGGAAACGTTGAAGTAACGAAACACACAGTAATTCAGTCCATAGGCTTTATGGCAGTCTTCTAGAATCTGCTCCACAAAGGCTTTGGTTCGCCCATAGGGGCTGATGGGTGCTACCGGAATGTCCTCGGTGACAGGCACGGCTTCGGTATTGCCATAGACGGCGGCGGTAGATGAAAAGATGATGTTTTTTACGTTGTTCTTTAACATGGACTCCAGTAATGCAATGGTGCCGTAAACGTTGTTGTTATAATATTTAAGCGGATTGGTTTCGCTCTCTGCCACGACGATGTCGGCAGCAAACTGCATGACGGCGTCGATTTTTTCTAATTGAAAAACAGCGTCCATAAGCTTGTGATTTCTTATATCACCTTTTACAAACCGGGCTCTTTCATCAATGGCCCAGCGATGACCTGTGGATAGATTGTCAACTACGACCACTTCATATCCCTGGTCTAAAAGCTGGACGACGGCATGGCTGCCGATATAGCCAGCTCCGCCAGTGACTAATATTTTCATAAATGGTTCCTCTTTTCGGAACGCTGGTGGCAGCGTTCCCTACATTACATTCAATATTTAAAACTCGTAGCACACATCATCATGGATTAGGGTGTTCCTTTTAAATGATGCTTTGTTTTTTACTGTCATCGCATTGCGGTTATCTTCTTATATATTAAGGAAGAAAACAACCACAATGCGACGCGAAGTAAAAGCAGGCGGTGCTATGCCTGTAACTATCGCCCTATAGACAACAGTCACACCTGTGCATTTCTCCACAGGATTTAAAATATTAAATTTATAATCTATTTTTTATTCTTTTTTTATCAGGCAGCGCCCGCATAAAACCGCTCATAAAACCCTTTCCCCAGATTCCTCGCACTGTTCAGCGCTGTGCTCCCCCGGTGGCCTTCTTTACAGACGAAGTTCTTGCCGCCGTAGAAGTTGGCGCTGGGGTTCTGGTACTCGGTGTTGTGCTTGGCAATGGGGGCGCCGCAGTGGCAGCACCGGGTGCTGGCGTAGTAGGGCTTGCTGGTCATGGCGACCAGGCCTTTCTGCCAGGCTTTGTACTGGACGTAGCGGGCGATGCGCCTTCCGATAAAGTCATAGGGGGTTTTGCCCAGGTAGGGCTTTTTCGCCTGATCGAAGCTTTCTTTGAGCTCGGGCAGGACGATGAGTTTTGCGCCTTGTTTGAGGGCGTAATCGACAATTTCACGTGATACCTCGTGAGCATAGTGGTCGGTGACGCGGGTGATCTTTTGATAATATTTTTCATTTTCTCTACCGACATAACCTCCAGTCTCTTTCAATGGAGAATTGAGAATGGACAATGGAGAATTCTGGAGCAAAATGCCTTTGGCCTTTTGATTGGATTTTCCGCGTTTGGTATACCCTAAAAGCAGCTTCCTACGGTGGGCCAGTGCTTTTCCGCCCTTGATGAAATATGGGGCGGTGGCGCGACCGTCTGCTTGTATGGTGGTACAAACGGCTAAGGTGTCGGAACCGGTTAAGGCCACGGCGACAAACTTTTCGTTTTGTTTTACGCGCTCTTTGGCGGTCCGGCTGTCTTCCACGATCTCTTTAACGGGGATGTGGAGCATGACTTTTTTCTTTTTGATGACAATGGCTGGGCTCATAAGCTCGGCATTTTCTGGAAAGGGTCTGCCCGTAGTCCGGTGCTTGACCCAGGCCCAGGCTTTGCCGGTGTAGAGCTTGAGCATGATGCTTTTTTCGTCAAAGTCTTTGTACATGCCTTTGTAGTAGAGCATGGACATGTGGAGACGGCGCGGCCTGGAGGGCCGGCCTTTTTTCAATGGAGAATGTTGGAACAAATCGGCTTTGCCGATTTGATTCAATCCAGAATCGCTTTGCGATTCTGTTCCTGAATTCTCAACTCTCAATTCTTCATTCTCCATTTGTTTTTCTTGACCCGCTTCCCAGTCCCTGAGCTTGCTTGTGTAACTCCGGTACATGCTGATGGCGGCATTGATGGCCGCGCGCCGGAAATACAATGGGATTTTCTCAAAGGGCAAGGGTGTTTCGGGCAAAGTGCCGTCCCGCTGTTTTATGGTCTGCAGTTCTAAATGGCGCAGTAAATTTTGGTTGGTGAGGCTGAGGGCTTCGGGCTGTTTCTCGAGAAGCTGGTAATAGAATGCCAGGACGTCGTCAAAGAGGGCCTGGGTTTGCTTAAACCAGTCTAAATGCTTGTAATTCAGCTGTATTTTGTACGTCGTGATGGCGTATCCCGCACTCATTTTGGGGCCTCCATTTGTTCGCAGACTATTCAAAGTCTGCGAACGACACATCTAAAAGCTAATGAGTACCATGTTTTTCTCTTTTGCTGACCATGTTTTTGACCAAAGAAGAATTTAAAATTTGAAAATAAAAACATAAAAGAAATCGCTTAAAATCAGGATTTTTGAGGTTTATTTTGACCATGTTTTGACCATGTTGGCTCTTTTATAAATAAGAAAAGAAAATTTGACGAAAAATACTTTTATTGTTAAAATATAGATATAAATTGACTTTAAAGAAAAATATTTAATTTTTTCAAAAAAGTGGATGCTTTTTTCATTACCTAATGTTATAATAGGTATCGCAGTTAAATTATAAAAAAGTGAAATTAAAAAAAGACTCGCAGACTTTGAATAGTCTGCGAGTCTTTTTATTTTATAACGAACACATTTCAACCACTTCCAAAGTATTTAGGATAATGTATCTTTTAAAACTTTCATCAATATTTTTTAAACTAAAAAACCCCTCCGCACACCGGATAATCCCGGTGTGCGGAAAGGTTTGGATTCTAATTTAATTTAACACATAAGCGTCCAGATTCCGGCGTCCAAAGCTGATGGCTTCGGCGTAGCTGTCGAAGAAGATATCAATGACATTGCCTTTTACGGCGCCGCCGCTGTCTTCTACGGTAAATACGGTATCAAAATACGGAATATAGATTCTGGTGCCGATGGGATAATTGGTCAGATCGGCTGCGATGGTATGGCCGGATGTGGGCCATGCGCCGGAGGCTGTGGCATTACCGGTGGCCACATAGGCGGTACAGTTGGCGGTAAAATGGGTTGCATTACTCAGATCAATCCCATTACTTTCTTCCGCGGGCTGCTCGGGCTCAGGCCCGGGTGCCGGGGTGGGCTCTGGCGCTGGCGCCGGGGTAGGTTCCGGGGTTGGCGCTGGCTGTTCTGCGGGAGTTTCCGGCTGTGTCGCTTCTGGGGTAGGTTCTGGCGTCGGCTCTGGTGTGGGGGTTGGCGCCGGTTCAGCGGCTTTTGTTCCAACTTCGACTACCTCGGTCACGGGTTCCTTGATGGTTTCCTTCGCCACGACATCACGGGTAATTTCCTTGCCGTTTTCGTAGGTGACATTTTCAGTGATCCGGGCCGTGCCATTGACACCGGCGGTTTTCACGTTGGTTTTTCCCTGTTCCAGCTCTGGATTTTCAACCTTCTGACTGGTAAAGGCAATGGCCTCCTCATGGGTTTCCTGTTTTACTTCGGTGGTTACCTTGCTGCCGACCTCAATGACTTCGGTCACTGGTTCAAGCACGACCTGGGTCGCCACGGTTTCCTGGCTGACCAGTATACCGTCTTCGTATACGAGCTTATCGGTAATCTTTTTACTGCCGTTTACGCCGGCGGTTATGATGTTCTGCTTTCCTTCTTCAAGCTCTGGGTTTACTGTTTGCTTAACCTCAAAAGGAATGGCCTCCATGCGGCTTTCTTCTTTTTCCTCACGGCGCACGATTTTAATTTCTTTAACCTCTGTGGTCAGGGCGGTATCGGCCGACGGGACCACAATGTCGCTTGCGCCCAGGGTGATGTTCTGATCCTTTAACAGGTCGCCAACGGTATCGGCAGTGGAATCATAGGTATGTCCATTGCCATCTACGTTTAAGGTGCCCTTGGCGTTCTTTTTGATGCTGACATTGTCGACGTCCTTCACCTTGGTATCAAGGGGAACGCTGACGGTATAATCGGTGGAATCCACCGGATAGCCCTTCTGCTTGAGTACTTCACCGATCTGGGACTGGCGCTGACTGGCCAGGGTTTCGGTCTGGACGCTGCCGTTTCCGGTATTTTCGTCCAGTGATACTTCAATGCTCTTAGTCATGGTAAAAGCACAGGCGATGCCCATGGCAACGGTCAATACGATCAGAAAAATCATACCGACGAGCTTTTTCCAATGACTGCTCATAAATTCACTCATAGATAATTGCTTCCTTTCATTTTTTTGTGTTCTTCAATTTGAAAAACGGTTGAAAGTATAATAGGAAAAATAATAATTTCACTATAAATTTTAACAAAATTCAACTAAAGTGTCAATAAATCTTAATATTGTAACAATTTCAAAAAATTCCTCGTCTTTGTAAAGAATATACCTGAAAAGCCCGTGAAATAACAGAAACCACCAAATTTGGTGGTTTCTGTAACGTTACGTTATGATTGGTTGTGTTTTTTGACCTTTTTAATGCGGAAGTTTTCCTCACGGTCCTTTTCTTCGATGCTTTCCTCAATGTATTTAATTTGATCCTTAAGCTTTGGTATCTGAATTTTATCCAGAGCGTTGGCACTTTTCTGTGTTTTTTTGATCTCGAGGGACAGCTTGAAGGCTGTACTCTCGATTTCTGCCAGCTTATAGGACAGGTGCTTTACCTCATTAAACTTCTCGATGGCCACATCCAGGGCCGGATTATTTTCATGGAAGCCATAGGGCAGGCTGAAGTTTTTGTTCTTGTTCTCGTTGTCCACAATCTCTGGAATATCGACGCCCATAACGCTTCGGGTACGCACGTCGAAGTCTTCCTCCTGCGGGATGGACAAAGCGTATTCCTCAACGTGGTTGAGGCCCATGCTGATGGTTACCTGCTGGAGTGCTATGTAAGCTTCCTTAAAAATTTCGGTAATCTTCTGTTCGATCTCCTCGGACTGCTTGACCAGCTTCATGATTTCCTGGATCAGAACGGTCCGCTTTTTATCGAGCAGGTTATACCCTTTGGTTGAAAAGGCCAGGCTTGACTTCGACTTGATTAAATTTGCCTTAGTCGGCGTGATTTTAATGGCCATAAGTGATCACCTACGCATTCTTCTTTGGCAGATATTTTTCGATCAGTTTTGGACTCAGACGGTCAAGTTCGGTGACTGGCAGGATGGTTAACAGCTTCCAGCCAAGATCCAGGCTTTCATAGATGGTCCGGTTTTCATCAAAATCCTGACTCAGGAATTCATCTTCAAAGGCACGGCCAAATTCCATGTACAGCTTATCGGTTTCGGATAGGTCGTCCTCACCCATGATCTGGGAGAGGTCACGGACTTCCTGCACTCTGGAATAAGCGGCAAACAGCTGATTGGCCAGGTCCTGATGGTCTTCACGGGTGTAGCCTTCCCCGATACCGTCCTTCATCAGACGGGAGAGGGATGGCAGGACGTCGATCGGCGGATAGATGCTCCGCTGGAACAGGTCACGTCCCAGTACAATCTGGCCCTCGGTTATATAACCGGTTAAGTCAGGGATGGGATGGGTGATATCATCATTCGGCATGGTCAGGATGGGCAGGAAGGTAATGGAACCCCTGCTGCTCTTTAACATGCCGGCGCGTTCGTACAGCGCGGCCAGGTCGGAGTACATGTAGCCCGGGTAGCCCTTACGGCTTGGTACTTCTTCACGGGCCGACGAAATTTCACGCAGGCCCTCGCAGTAAGCGGTAATATCGCTCATGACGACCAGAATATGCATATCCTTCTGGAAGGCCAGGTACTCGGCAACGGTCAGAGCGCACCGCGGCGCGGTGTTTCTTTCGGCTACCGGGTCATCGGCGTAGTTGACAAACATGACAACCCGGTCCATGACGTTGGCTTCCTCAAAGGTTTTGCGGAAGAACTTTTCATCGTCGTGCTTAACGCCGATGGCGGCAAACACGATGGCGAACTGTTCGTCCACATCGTCGCTCAGCTTGGCCTGGCGCACGATCTGCGCGGCCAGCTCATTGTGGGACAGGCCGTTTCCGGAGAAGATCGGCAGCTTCTGGCCACGGATCAGGGTCATCAGCACGTCGATGGCGGAAATACCGGTCTGAATAAAGTTACGCGGGTATTCACGGCTCATGGGGTTGATGGGCGCACCATTGATATTGGATTCAACGGTACTGAAGATATCCGCACCGTTATCAATGGGTTCTCCAATCCCGTTGAACACGCGGCCCATGAGGTCCATGGACATTGGGATTTTAAAGGCCTCGCCGGTAAAGCGGGTGACGCTGTTTTCGGCGGCCAGGCCGGCGGTGGACTGGAACACCTGGACGGTGATGGTCGTGCCGTCAATTTTGATGACCTTCCCTTTTTTCACCTCGCCGGTGGCCTGGTCCTGAATGTTTACCACCTCACCGTAGAAAACATCCTCAACGTCTGTGATCAAAATAAGAGGCCCGTTAATGTTGTCTATTTTTAGATATTCTCTTTGCATACTGTGCCTCCTTAATCCTGATATCTGCGCATGAGATCGTCGTAGTATTCATCAATATCCTGTCTCAGGACATCAATCCCACTGAAATCATCATTCGGAATATTGTATTTCATCTTGATGACGTCATCAAAGATTTTTTCATTGTAAAGCACCGAGGTTGGTATCCCCTGCTTCAGGCCTGCCAGGCCTTTTTCATAGAGATAATCCATAACCTTTAACATACGGTACTGTTTTTCAAGCGGTACATAGGTGTCGGTATCGTCAAAGGTGTTCTGCTGTAGGAAGCCGACCCGGATGAGCTTGGCGATGTTTAACACCCAGCGCTGGTCGTCCGGCAGTGCGTCTTCACCGATGAGCATGACCATTTCCTGGAGCTTGTTTTCCTGGAAAAGCAGATCCAGCATTTTGTTACGCAGCTGGATACTGTCCTCGGCCACGTTGTCTTCATACCAGTCGGTCAGCAGCTTCACATAACCGGAGTAGCTTTCCATCCAGTTGATGGCCGGATAGTGACGGGCATAGGCCAGGTTCTTATCCAGCGCCAGGAAGGTGTTGACATAACGCTTGGTATTTTCGGTAACGGGCTCTGAGAAGTCCCCGCCGGCCGGTGATACGGCCCCGACAATACTGATGGAGCCCTCTTCCCCGCACAAGGTGTCCACAGAGCCTGCACGTTCGTAGAACTCTGCGATACGGGAGGACAGGTAGGCCGGATAGCCTTCTTCCGCCGGCATTTCTTCCAGACGTCCGGAGATTTCACGCAGGGCTTCTGCCCAGCGGGAGGTGGAGTCAGCCATCATGGCCACGTCATAGCCCATATCTCTGAAATATTCGGCCATGGTGATACCGGTATAGATACTGGCTTCACGGGCCGCAACGGGCATGTTGGAGGTATTGGCGATCATAACCGTACGCTCCATGATGGACTCGCCGGATTTCGGGTCGATGAGGCCTGGGAAATCTTCGATAACCTCGGTCATTTCATTCCCACGCTCGCCACAGCCAATGTAGATGATAATATCCGCATCGGACCATTTTGCCAGCTGATGCTGGGTGGTGGTTTTACCGGTTCCGAAGCCCCCCGGGATGGCTGCTGTGCCGCCCTTGGCAATGGGGAAGAAAAAGTCAATGATACGCTGGCCGGTGACCAGTGGTTTTTCCGGCTCTCTTCTGAACCTGGCAGGACGCGGTGTTCTTACCGGCCATTCCTGGTACATTTTGAGCGCATGCCGTCTTTTTCGGTCATCCTCAACCACGACTAACGCCGTTTCGATATTATAGCTGCCGTCTTCTCTGGCTTCCACCACGGTTCCCTTTACGTTCGGCGGCACCATGAGGCGGTGCTCGATCATCAGGGTTTCCTGAACGGTCCCAAAGACCTGTCCGGGTTTAACGGTATCGCCAACACTCAGCCGGGCTTTATAATCCCACAGTTTTTCTTCGTCAATGGACATCAGGCCGATCCCTTCCGGGATAAACACCGGTGAGATCTCCTGTATTTTTTCCAGGGGCCTTTGGATACCATCGAACATATTTTTAAGCATCCCCGGTCCAAGCTTTACGCTTAAAGGCATGCCGGTTGACAGGATTTCCTCGCCGGGCATCAGGCCTTCGGTTTCTTCATATACCTGAATAGTTCCAATGTCGCCGTCCAGGACAATGACTTCGCCGATCAGCTTTTTTCTGCCGACCATGACCATTTCACGCATTTGGAAGGCGGTCATGTTGGTCCCTGTTACAACGGGTCCGTTGATGCCTGAAATAACGCCTTTTACTTCATTCTTTACTTCATTACTCAATTAACCCACCTGCTTTTCCATTACTTCGTTCAAGCGCATACCGATGAGCTTGTAATTGGTGCGTACAAGGTTCTCGACGGTAAAATCGCAGTTAATACGGTTGTCTGTGTCTCTGACTACAATGCCTCCAATGGTGCCTGCAGGTAACGCATCAAATGTGATGGTGTAATCGGGCAGAACCCTCGAGGCGTTTTGTTTGACAAACGCACTGTCCGGGTCATTTACAAAAATAATAATATCTTTGCGGTCTCTCAAAATGTTCGGAACCTTTTCCAGACATTTTACAAGGTAACCGCGATAGATTTCTGTGCCGACATAATTTCTGGCTTCATCCAGCACCGCCTGTTTAAAATCCTCCAAAATACGGCTTTTTTCTTCTAAAAGCTCTGTTTTTGCAGTGTTTTTACCCTGAGCGATAATTTTATTCTTATCACGGAAAATAACGTGGTAACCGCGTTCTTCGATACTGCGTTTTTCTTCCTTGATTTTTTCACCAGAAGCCTTCACCATTTCCAGCTTTTTATCCTTTGCTGTATTGATGGTCTGCTTGCCCCATTCGCGTTGTTTCCTTAGGAGATATTGTGTAAAGACACCAAGTTTTTCTTCAACTGATATCATGTGTTCACTTCCTTACAATCCTACGGATTCTTTAATATATTGGGTGATGATTCCCTGTTCTCTCTGATAACCATAGCGGTCAGGTATGACCGTGATCAAAGGGAAGAGAACCTTTTTTTTGGTATCCAGTACGAGATCTTCGATCATTAAATAAGCCTTTTCGGTTAGAAAGATAATGCCGATTTCCTTATTCTTCAGAGCTTCTTTAAACGTACTTTCAATGGTTTCCTGATCTCTGACGTAGGCGCCTTCGATTCCAGCTAATTTCATGCCTAAATAGGAATCACGATTTTCGCTGATCACAAAAGATTTCATTTTGTCATATCCTTAAAGGCTTAGAGACTACCGATGATCATGATCGAGATAATTAATCCGTAAATGGCAACCCCTTCAGCCAGGCCTACGTAGATCAGAGTTTTACCAAGAATCTTTTCATTTTCGGATACAGCGCCAAGAGCGGCAGAACCAACGACACCAACAGCGTAACCTGCACCCACACAGGCTAAACCAGTCGATAATGCGGCGCCAATGTAACCCAGGCCCGCGTCAGACATGCCGGCAGGATTGGTAGCGGCAGCAACAGCAGATGGAGCAAACATAATTAAAGCAGCAGCCATCGTCGGGATAAATCCGGCTAAATTAAATCTTAAAAACTTTTTCAGACGGCTCTGTTCAGAGGTGCAGTCCTTATAAATAAAATAAACACCACCGGCAATGGTTGCCAGAACTAAAAGACCAGCTAAAATTGTAATAATTGTTAAAATACTCATTTTAAACTCCTTTTTCTTCGTGTATCCCATCAGGGATAGATATTTATCATGTTATTTTGATTAAAGTGTGTTTCTGATTTCACTGCTCAGAGGAACAAATTCCTCCCCGTCGCCTGTGTAATATTTACTGAACAGTTCATAGAACTGTAATCTCAGGCACTGGATAAAGTCGATCAGACCTTCCAGCACAATGATTAAAACATTACCGATGATCAGAACAATCACACCGCCAAAACCGCCGCCCACCATGGTGGCCAGGGTTTCAAATGCCATAAACAGTCCAACGTGAGTCAGCGCAAAGGCCCCGACTCTGATAAACGACAGGGTGTTGCTGAGCATGGCCAGCAGCATTTCAAAAAGCTCAAAGCCGCTTTCCACATAATAATCCCCTGCAGATGTATCGTACAATTTTCTTTTTCTGATGGTATTGGCAATAGGCTCACGCAGAAGCACCAAGATGACCAAAGCGACTGCAAGAACTGCCAAAAACGGTGTAAAGGCACTGCCGCCCGGGATAATCCCCGTAGCGCAGAGCGCGCACAACAAGATGCTGATGTAAAGGACAAAGCCGGCAATACCATTTTTGCCGAAGAGTCCTTCTTTAATGTCCCCCGCTCGCAGCTTGTTGATAATGCTGTACAGATAAGCAACAAACAGCATCACCACACCGAGCACAACTGCCGTCAAAAGCACCGTATTGATGTTTTCAAAGGGTCTGACCCAAAGTGTCGGCAGAATCGACTCATTACCAAATATACTTCCGTATATGAAGCCAAAAATAATG
Organism: Eubacterium maltosivorans; assembly: GCF_002441855.2. Classification (NCBI taxonomy): domain Bacteria; kingdom Bacillati; phylum Bacillota; class Clostridia; order Eubacteriales; family Eubacteriaceae; genus Eubacterium; species Eubacterium maltosivorans. Next base: position 879,572 of record NZ_CP029487.1, read on the forward strand.
GAACTGCATGCCATTCGTGCAATAACATGCCCCAATTCTACTCCCCGTTTGCCAAAGATATAGCCGGCCAGTAATAGGACAAGACCTTGGCCTACATCCCCAAACATATATCCAAAGCAAAATAAATATGTGATACTGAGAAATGGGGTGGGATCTAACTCGTTATATGCTGGCACCCCGTACATTTTTACCAGTGTCTCAAAGGGCCTGAAAACCCAGTTGTTTTTCATTTTTGTCGGCGGTTTGTTAGCGGCATCGGGATCGGTGAACATGACAATCATATTGTCATACTGCGCAGCGATCTTTTCCAGGGCCGCTCTGTCTTTTTTGGAGACCCATCCGGAAAAATAGAAGTTTTCCTCACTGAAAGCCATGTACTTTTTAATGATATTCAAGTTTGCGTAAAGTGTGAGCACATTGAAAACTTCTTCTGCTTCCACTTTATTTTCATTACGGTGCTTTTCAAGCAGCGTTTCATTTTCAGAAATTATTTTTTCCAGTTTTACTTTTTCAAGGCCCAGATCTGCCAAAATGTCGCCTGGTGCTTTTATATAAGCATCGTCGTAACCTTCAACCAGTTTAAAGTTCAGCGCTTTTAAAATACGGTTGGTTTCCACCTCAAAATCCTTAGGTGAAATAATCATAAAAACTTCTTCATTCTGGCTGGTGTCCCCGACGTGGAACACAATGGAAGTAACCGTGTTGTAAATACTCTTTAACCGGGCCGCGTTGTCTTTAGAGACAGAGCCGATGGTATAGGTAAAGTATTCCATGTTATTTAAGTCTTCCATTTTCACATCAATATTTTTGATGTATTCGTAGGCTTCGATACTCGTGTTAACTCTTTTTAGTTCTTCCCGCGCTTTTCCAAGATTTTCAAATTCCGTATCCAGATAGTTTTGGAAACGATCGGCTTTTTCAAGGATTTCACCAAGGTCATATTCCTTTTTGGACAGGGCTTTTGTATCCAGGGTCAGCTTATTGTCGTAAAGCTCATTTAATTTTTGCACTTTCTGTACAAAAATCTTCTCATCCACCATGTTTTCACCAGGAACGAGCTGGGCAAATCCCAGCAGCTCACCGATGTTTTCTTCGCAGACTGGCAAAGTAAAACGCCCGGTATCAATTTCGTTCATGGCATCAACAATCTGGATATCATTGAAAAGAAAAATGTCTTTAGCGAAACGGTCGACGTAGTTTATTTTGCCTACAACGTTCATCATCATAACATTTTCTATAGCCATATAATACTTCCTTTCACATCTTACTCAAAAGATCTGATTAAAAATTTTTCTGTTTCTAACGCAGACATACGGTAACGCTTGCTTTCGATGATGGAGGTAATGTCCTCAATCTCGTATTCAATGAGCCGTATGAATGCAACGACCTTTCCCAGGCCAGCTTCTGTGCCGTTAAACAGCTTCAGATAGGCATAGTACATAAATCGTTCACGTCTTCTTTCCATATACAGGTCCAGTGTTTTCGAATGATTAAACAGAAAAGCATATTCACTGTAGGATTTCATCACCTCGTGGAGTGTATCGATGTTTTTGATCTCACTCATATGCTGAATATCTTTCTCTTTAATCTTAAGACCGCCGCGCAGCGCATAGGCCAGCAGCTCCTCACGGGAAAGGTGGTAGAACTTCTTGCCACGATAAAACCAAACCAGGTTTAAAAGATCAATGCCCTCACGCGTTGTCTTGATAAGGTCCTTGTTCCTTTTCTGATCCAGCTTGTTCAGGCTGTTTTTCAGCTTATCATAGTAATAACGTTCGAGCCCCTTTTCGATGGGAAAGAGGTCATCCTCCACGGTTACCTGCCGGTAGATTTCGAGAAGACGGTAATAATCGGTGCCGACCAGGGCTTTTTTAAAGCTGTCCCAATCTTTTGTTTTTACCAATTTGTCAAAGGGTATGTTGGTGTACTTTTCTGAATAGACCAGAAACCCGGCGAGCTCTTCAAGATTCGCGCCGCGGGCAATCCCGCGGATCAAAACGCGGAGGCTTTCAATATCCGAACGGATCAGCAGCGTTTTTACAAACGTCTTTTCTTCTCCCTGCAGATAGTGCATCAGCTTCTCAATTTCGTAAATCTTCATCCGGGTGAGGGGCACTTCCAGTTCCAGGCGGTGAAGATGGTCCGTATGAACCTCCTCCAGAAATGGCCCGTAATAGGTATTGTCCTTCAGGTAATAAAAAAGGTCATTCAGCGAAGGAGCTTTAATCAGCGCCTCGTAATCCTGAGTTCCAAGCATCTTTGACTTCATTGCCAATAATTTCGTGTTCACACACGCATGATTACTATTCGCCATTAATCTTCACTACTTTTCTTTAAATTTTTCAAGAATCAGATCGACTGAAACAGTTCGTCCAAAACTCTTTTTGCACTTTCTTGTTTTGCACTTTCGTACTGCTCTCGCAATGCTTTAATCGAGCTCGACATTTCTTTTATGGCGTTATCCTTCTCTTCTTCAGCTTTTTTGATTTCAACGTCATAGTTTTGTTTGCTTTCCTCTTTTGCAGCGGTGATAACATTCGTTTCTTCTTCTTTTAACTCGTCTTTGGTATCGGCTACGATTTTTTCCGCGCGGGCTGTGGCGCTGGCTTTGATTTTCTTGGCCCGGTTGTCCAGATCGATAATCTGATGAAGCACTTCATTTATCATCCTAATAACGACCTCCTTCTTCAAAAATTAATTCTAGTCTGAACCCATTATAGCACTTTATGTATACAAAGCAATAACTATTTTTGTTTTTGAAATGGTTTTAACTGCAATTTTTAGACAAAAGCTCAAAATTGTAGTATCTTTTGATGCTAATCGGTAATAATAGCGTGGCTTTTTATAAATAATGGATTCCCAGAATGAAATTATATTCACTCTGTTGATATTTTATACCCTTCAGCCCCAAAAATCCACGAAAAATTAAAATTATCTTCCTATTAAATATATATAAGCAAGTGTGATGGCAGTAACGAAATGAAAACAAATTTGTCTTTATCCTTTTTGTCTGCCGATGCTATGCGCCAAAATCAACTGCATCTGCTGCCCACCATTCAGGTATAAAATAAGCTCCCGGTCCTTTGACCAGGAGCTATTTAATTTACAACGGCTCAAAACCGTATTTTTCAAAAACTGCTTTAGCTTCATCACTATTTAAAAAGCTTTCAAAATTTTTGGCCGCATCCTGCAGGGTGCTGTCCTTTAAAACAGCCATTGGGTAAATAACGGTTTTGTAACTGCTTTCCGGAACTTTGCTTACTATAGTAACCTTGTCTGGGACTGATTTTGCGTCCGTTTCGTAGACCAGCCCTGCGTCCACCTCTCTATTTTCTACATAGGTCAATACCTGTGTAACATCTTTGCCGTAAACAGCCTTTGCCTTTACAGTGTCTAAAAGATTAAGGTTAGTCAGCGCCTCTTCAGCATATTGACCGGCGGGTACTGCGCTCGGTTCACCTAAAGCAACCTGAGCAGCCTTATCCGTACCCAGATCCTCAATGGTGGCGATTTCGGTTTTTCCCCGGGGCACAATTAAAACCAGATTGTTTTTCAGCAGATCTTCACGGGTGCCTTCTGCCAAAAACCCCTCCTGCTCCAAAGCGTCCATCTGTTTTTGTGCGGCAGAAATGAAAACATCTGTCGGAGCACCGTTCTCAATCTGCTTTTGAAGATCGCCTGAGCCACCATAATTAAAAGTTAATGTCTGCCCTTTATTGGCCTGTTCGTACATTGGCGTCAGCTCTTCCATGGCATTTTTTAAACTGGCCGCTGCTGAAATCGTCAGATTAACATTGTCCGCGCTGTCTCCCGTCTGCGCATTGTTCTGTGTGCTGCAAGCGGTAAACCCAATAATGAGAACTCCCATCAAAACAGTAACAATTAATATTTTTACACTTTTCATATTTCTTACCCTTTCATTAAGATGATATTTTCAGGCGCAATTTTTAAATATTTTGGAAACTCACGTCCAGGCTCTTTTCCAAAATAAACACGTTCAAAATCCCAACACAGCAGTTGGTTCACCTCCCTTCCAAAAGGCCTAAATAAAACGGATACCTTAAACTGGGATTCGATAACATCCTCAATCTCTATTTCGATGGTATTTTCACCAGGATGTTCTACCGGCTCAAAGAAATGTGCCCGGATGCCTGCATGGCTAATATCCTGTGAAAGCGGTACGTCTGAGTAAAGCATACAGCCCCAATCCACCGCCTCAAAGCAATGGCCTTGCAACGGTTTTATTCTCGAAATATTTTTACAACCGGTTAGTTTCGTAGCAGATATCGTTCCAGGATTGTCAAAAATATTTCTTAACGCATCAAATCGGTCAATTTTTCCATCATTAATTATAGCAACACGATCACAAATGGCAAAAATTTCATCTCTCGAATGCGAGACAAAAAGTGTGGTTCCTTCATAATCCTTCAAAATTTTTGAGACTTCACGCTGTAGTTCCCATTTCAAAAAAGTGTCCAAAGCCGAAAAGGGTTCATCCAGCATCAGTAATTTCGGGCTGCGCGCGAAAATTCTCGCCAGCGCCACACGCTGTTGTTGCCCGCCGGAAAGCTGTGCCGGATAACGCTCCTCTAGTTCATGGATTTGAAAGCGTTCGATCATCTGCTTCAGAATTTTCCGGGTACTGTCCGCGCTTTTCTTCATTCCTGCTGTAATATTCTGGCTTACAGTCATATTCGGAAATAGCGCGTAATTTTGGAAAAGATATCCAACGCTTCTTTTTTGAGGCGGCAGGTTGATCTTCTTTTCAGAATCGAAATAGGTAATGCCATCTACTATGATTTGTCCTCTATCAGGTTTTTCAATACCGGCGATACACCTCAGGGTCATGCTTTTTCCTGATCCGGAGGCACCCAGCAGTCCGGTCACTCCCTCACCGCTTTCAAACTGTACTTTCAGATTAAATCCTTTAAATCTTTTTTCAATATCCACCAGCATGCTCATGCTTTACCTGCCTTTCTTCCCTGCAAGGCCAGCCAGACATTCATGCCGCCAATGGAAAACAGTGATATGGCTACGATAACCGCTACCCACTGCATGGCTAAACGCATATCTCCAGCTGCTGTGGCCGTGTAGATAATCAGGGGAACGGTTTGTGTTTTGCCTGGAATGTTCCCGGCAATCATCAGTGTCGCCCCAAATTCGCCGATGGCCCGGGCAAAAGCCAGCACCATGCCGGCTCCAATTCCTGGCAGGCTTACCGGGACTCTTATTCGCCAGAAAATATAGCGCTCTGAAAGCCCCATCGTTCTCCCGGCATCAATAAGGTTCTGATCCATCTGTTCAAAAGCCGCCTTGGTGGTACGGTACATAAGAGGAAAGGAAACAACAATGGCGGCGATAACTGCTCCGCTCCACGAAAAGACCACGCGTATCCCCAATTGCAGCAGCGCCTGTCCCAAAGGGCTGTTTTTGCCAAAAATCATCAGCAGGATAAAGCCGATAACCGTCGGGGGCAAAACCAGCGGAAGTGTCAGAATGCCATCTGTCAGCCATTGGGCTTTTTCCGGAAAGCGGATAACCAGCCGTGCGGCCAAAATGCCCAGAATAACCGTAACAGCTGTTGCCAGAATCGCTGTTTTTAAGGAAATCAGAAGGGGTGAATAACTCTCTGCCATACAAACACCTCCACTATTTAAAAGTTTTTATGCTTTCGTCTGACGCCCTTACTTCAATGAGCTCTGCGGCAATACTGATGGCTATTTCTGCCGGCGTTTTTGCTTTAATCGCTTTTCCAATCGGCGTATAAACCATGTTCAATCTTTCCTGTGTAAAGCCATCAAGCTTCATGAGCTTTCCGTTAACAGCTTCCGTTTTTTTCCTGCTGCCGATAACACCGATATAACGGGCTTTTGTTTTAAGGACCTGCGCCTCGACCAGATAATCGTTCTGGTGTCCCCTGGTCATTATGACCACATAATCTGATGGGCCAATCTTTAAAAATGTGCCGATATCTTTAAAATCGCTGACAAAAACCGCATCAGCATCTGGAAAGACTTCACTGTTTGCAAACGCCTCCCGGTCATCAATAACCACGCATTTAAAGTCCAGATGACTGAGCAAGGGCACGAGCTCCTTAGCAATATGTCCACCGCCAAATACATAAACCCGCCCGTTTTGCAATAGTGGCTGTGAGAAAAAAACGATTTTGTCCTTTTTAAGCAATCGACTTTCTTTTTGAAATAACTCGATATCAAAAAAAGCTGTTTTTTTCTTCTCTCCATCGACGACAGTCATTTCAAAATCCGCAGGCTTCTCCCAGCTGGTCAGGAGCCAGAAATCCTCATTGGATTTAAATGCTCTGTCCAGCTCTTCAATCAGCTTTTCTGTCTGCGGATTATCGGGGGAAAAATACTGAAAATACAATGTGGCGTTTCCGCCGCATACCATACCGAGATCAGCGGCCTCATTTGGCCTCAGTATGTATTTTTTCATAAAGGAGATCTTAGTTTCAAACAGTTTCTGCGCTTCCTGCTGAGCATCGTATTCGATGGCTCCACCACCCACGGTACCTGTGGTGCTGCCATTCTTATAAACAGCCATTCTGGCGCCTGTCCCCCTGGGCGCAGAGCCATGAAAATCAATAATGGTCACAACTACCAGGGGTTCTTTTCTCTTTTTTGAAAGCTTAAGCGCTTTGTAAAAATCCTTCATTATTTCCTCTACTTTCCAAAACCACAGTTTGGGTAGGTGCAGACTTCACAATTTAAACATAAGCCACCCTCACCCAGAGAAGATAAATCCTCCGGAACCAGTTTTTCCCCTGCCAGTATTCTGGGGAGCACCAGGTCAAATACTGTTCTTTTGGCGTACATCACACATCCTGGCAGGCCCATTATGGGTATCTCCCCCTGATATGCCAGTAGAAACATCGCCCCCGGCAATACCGGTGCACCGTAGCTGACGATCTCGGCGCCAGTCTTTTGAATGGCACTTGGCGTAATATCGTCCGGGTCCACGCTCATACCTCCGGTACAGATGACGATCTCGGCGCCTTTTTCGATAAATTCACTGATTTTTTCCGAAACTAACGCCTCATCATCGGGAAGAATCTCCTGCGCCATAACGTCAACACCGTATTCGTCCAGCTTGTCCTTGATCACAGGACCAAAAGCATCCTTAATCCGCCCCGCATAGAGCTCGCTTCCAGTGTTGATGACAGCCGCCTTCTTTTTTTTAAATGGCAGCAGCTTCAGAATGGGCTTTCCGCCGCCAAGGGCCACAGCGCGGTCCAGCTTATCCTGTTCAATGGCCAGTGGAATAATCCGGGTCCCTGCCAGCTTATCTCCTTTTTTAACAGGAAAGTTCCCATGTCTGGTGGCAATCATGAGCTCACCCAGGGCATTAAGCGCTTTTAGCCTACCGCTGTCCACCTTTAGCAACCCGTCTCTCTCTGCAATCACCTCAATTTTTCCTTCCTTTACCTCCGAAGGAGACATATACGCCCCTGCACATAGTCGGTACAGTACCTCGGCTCCAGCGTTTTCATGAACCATGCCGGGGTCGTTTTTCCAGATATAAACGTGCTCCTTTCCCATGGATAAAAGCACGGGTATATCCTCTTTCTGAATCACATGCCCCTTGCGGAATCTCGGGCCTTTAAACTCGTCTTTTATGATTTGTGTCATGTCATGACATAAGATCAGCCCCAGGGCTTCTGTTGTTTTTACACTTTCCATTTTACTGCCTCGTTCTGTTTTATTTTGAACGCACTGGTTCTGGACAGACTTTTCCTCCGATATGGCGAACCCTATAGATGTCCATCAGTGTTTCATCAAATTTCGCTGTTTTCAGCTGTTTTAATGCATTTTCTATGTCCGATGTCTTAACGCTTATTGAAATACCGCACCCCGCCGAAATCTCCCTTAACGTTGGAATAATCGTGATTTCAAAAAGATCCTTCAATATTCCTTCGGCCATCATGGCTGCGTGGGTATTGGCAAAAGTCAGCAAATAATAATCCTGTCCCTTCATTATTACAGACTAATAACCTTTGAAGCGGCCAACATCTTTTCTGTAATGTCATACATATTGCTGATTTCACCAAGCTTCAGTTTATCCTTAAGTTTATAGTAGTCAAGACAAGTTCCGCAGACCAGTATCTTTACACCCCGGTCCTCCAGAGCCTGTAAATGGGTAGCCACCTGCTCATCCAGGGCTGGCAGCTTAACGCCACTGTTCATAAATAAAATGCTCTCTGGCACGTTGTCGGCCTGCGAAAGGGTGTAAAAGAACATTTTCACCAAGGCGTTCCCCAGCTCATACTCTCCTTCGCCAATGTAGTCTTTTCCCATAAAAACGACCCATCTGCCTGTTGTTTCCCAGGCAACGGCACCGCCATCTGGCGTTTTCTTCATCTCTTCCTCCGGTATTTCATGGCCATCTGTAATAAACCGGACTTCAAAGCGCTCTCCGCTGCCGCTTACTACAGCGTCATAGCTTTGGCTGGCTGCAAGTTTTTTCAGGTTTTCAACCGCAATGGCGTTATCGACGGTTATAATAAAACTGTCACGATTTTCTTCGATTTCTTTTTTGGCCATAATGACCGGCATAGGACATGCCTTGCCCATGGCATCGATTATCTTAGTCATTGTTTTTCTCCTTTATTCTTTTATGATCAGGGCTTTGTCCTGCCTGTCTGTAAGCTCTCCCACAAGCGCACAGTCTGTCTTCAGCTCGACCTTCAGTGTTTTCAAAAGATTCTCCGCCTCAGAGGGTGACACGCTGATCAAAAGGCCGCCGGAAGTCTGGGGATCAAAAATAATATCCTCCATCAGTCCACTCACCGTTGATCTGTAATCTGGTCCAAAATATTCTCTGTTCCGATAAGTGCCACCGGGCACAATGCCCATCTCTGCCAGTTCAATGACTCCAGGCATGAGCGGAATGGCTGAAGCCTCAAGCTCCATGGTCAGGTGGCTGGCTCTGGCCATCTCAATTCCATGACCGCCCAGGCTGAAACCGGTAATATCTGTACAGCCATGCACTTCGTCGTATAACCCCATCACTTCACAGGCTATTTTATTCAGCGTGGTCATGGAAAAAATCGCAGCTTCACAGGATTCGTCTGTCGCGATACCGCCTTTGATGGCTGATACGATAATCCCGGTCCCGATAGGTTTCGTAAGGATAAGCTTGTCACCCTCCCGCGCATGGCAGTTCCCACGAAGGTGCAGGCAGTCTGTCACTCCGGTCACAGACAAGCCATATTTAGGTTCAAGATCATCGACTGAGTGGCCGCCTATAAGAACTGCACCGGCCTCCTGTATCTTGTCAGCGCCGCCTCTCAAAATTTCGGATAGAAGCGCCTTGTCTTCCTTTTCTGGAAAACAGACAATATTCATCGCAGTCAGCGGTTTTCCGCCCATGGCGTAAATATCGCTCAGAGCATTTGTCGCGGCAATTTGTCCAAAGAGATATGGGTCGTCCACAATGGGTGGAAAAAAATCCAGTGTCTGGAGCAGGATCTGCTTGTCATTAATCCTGTAAGCTGCGGCATCATCTGAATTTTCCAGCCCGATTATCAGGCTGTCACAGCCTTTAAGCTCAAGGTTTTTTAAAACCTTTGACAGAGCGCCTGGCCCAAGCTTCGCAGCACATCCACAATTTCTGACCATTTCGGTCAAGCGTTTCGGTTTATCTTCTGACATGGCATTTGTCCTTTCATTCTGCTGTAAGTTTTTGAAGGGCCTCCAAGGCATAGGCCACCTCACCTTGTGTGTTGAAATGATTGAAGGAAAAACGCAGGGTTCCCTGTGGGTATGTCCCCAAAGTCCTGTGCGCAAGCGGAGCGCAATGCATTCCTACCCGTGTCATAATGCCATAATCCCTGTCCAGCTCAAAGGCTATCTGCGCATTGTCCCTTGTCAGGCATTCTACAGAAACCAGGGCACAGCGGCTCTGAATGTCCACATTTCCAACAAGGCGCAGGCCGTCTATGGCTTCAACCCCACGGATAAAAGTGCTCGTTAACCGTTCCTCAACCATAAGCAGCTCGCTTTTATCAACTGAGCACAAATAATCTAACGCGCTGCTGAGTCCATAAATCCCCGGAAGGTTCAACGTTCCAGCCTCAAACCGATCCGGCAAAAAGTCCGGCATATCCAGCTGGTCTGACACGCTTCCTGTGCCTCCATATAAAAGCGGATCCATCTGCTCCGCCAGATCATCTGTCACCAGAAAGCCGCCAATCCCCTGCGGGCCCATGAGCCCTTTATGCCCTGTAAAGCACAGGGCACTGATATTCGCCCTTTTCATGCTGATATCGTGCAGACCAGCTGTCTGGGCAGCATCCACAATAAAGTACAGTCCCTGACTTCTGCATATTCGTCCCACAGCCTCAATGGGCAGAATGCTTCCGCTTACGTTGGAGCCATGGGTCATAACAACAGCCTTCGTTTCCGGCTTTATCATTTTTTCGATACACGCTATTTCTAAATTACCCAGATTGTCACATGGAATCACATCATAGGTAACGCCAACCCGCTTCAGATGTTCAAGTGGTCTCACCACAGCGTTATGCTCCAGGCCGGAAATAAGCACGTGATCGCCCTGTCTCAGAAAGCCTTTGAGCACCATGTTGACTGCTTGTGTTACATTCGCTGTAAAAATAACGTTTTTATTATCCTCGCCGTCAAACAGACTGCACAGCTTCTCACGGGTATCGTAAACCTTTCTAGCCACTGTATAGGCCCGTTCATAGCTCCCCCGTCCCACATTACAGCCAATGTTCTCCAGATAACCGGCCATTTCAGACGCCACTCCCGGAGCTTTTGGCCAGCTGGTGCTGGCATTGTCAAAATAAACGCCTTTCATTTTTACTCCTTCAGTAAGTGCATAACTGCCTCCAGTACACCGCCGCTGATATTACGGGCCTTATCCGAAATCGCATAACAATAGGCCCTATCGCCCCGTGGATCAACGTCGGCAATTTTCAATCCTTTTTTTACATTCGTACCATCGGCAATCATGCCGCGCAATACGCCGTCAATCTTGGCCGTAACCGGGTTCTCTCCGATAAAAGCGAGATGTTCGCCTTTTTTTACCAAATCACCAATGTCGTGACACAGCCGGATCACTCCAGAATCGGGAGCGTGGATTACCCGTTCGTGGGTATATCCGCCAATGTTTCCAGGGATACCAGTATTTCTTGCCGCCATTCCCTCATACAGAATTTTTCCAAGATAGTGCCCCCGGTTGGTTTCAATCACAGCGTCAACATCCTCTTTGGCGGTGAAGCCAGGTCCCAGGGCAACAACGGCTTTTGCCATATCACGGGTCGTTCCCAGATTTTTTTTGGCAAGTATTGCGTCGACCACTGCATCAGGACGAACCATACGGATCATATCGCCTCTTGGATCGACACAAAGCGGTATCTCATCTTTTTTCAAGCACCGGCACACCTCCTCAATGGACTCACAGCGTCTTGCCGTTACTCCTTCCACGACTGCCGTACCATCCTGAATGGCTCGGGCAAACGCGACAGTGCGCCGGATAACCGTAGGGGATTCAATGTCCAGGGCAATTACTCTGAAACCCGCATTATACAGCCGGTATATCGTGCCAGTGGCAATATCGCCGGCTCCACGCACAATAATCGTTTCATTAATTTTCATTCTCAGACCATTCCTTTTCATAGTATTCCAGTAAACGCCGATAATCCTCAGGCGTATCAGCGTCCATAACACAGTTTCTTTCTCCTGGAATTTTTATCAGAGCCTCAGGGTATTTTTGAATAATCTCCCGGCCACCTGTGTCACCGGAGATTGCCAAAAGCTCTTTAAACCAACATTTTCCAAAGGCAACAGGATGTCCTTTCTGACCTTTATATTCTGGCATGATAATACACTTTGGATTCTCTGTAATCGCCCGTTCTATGTCATTCACCAGCTTCCTGCTGACCAGCGGCTGATCGCCAAGGAACACCAGTATGCCCTGACACACCGGGTAATGCTCTTCAAGGTATGCGACTGCTATTTGTAAAGAAGTCGACTGTCCAAGCTCTGGATGATCATTCAGTAAATATACAGGCTCTCTATGTGTTTCAATACAATTAAAAACAGCCTCCCTTGTTACAATAACGATTACATCTCTAAAGCTTTCCATTACACCATCGATGGTTTTCTCTAAAATTTTCTTTCTGCCTATGGGCAGGAGTAACTTTTCACCGCCCATACGGCGTGACAGTCCTGCTCCAAGAACAATTGCCCCTAACATAGATACCAGTTCCTTTCACGCAAAGACGCTGCAATACAACCGTCAAAATATGGTTTAGCCGCTTCACAGAGTATCTCAGCTTTCATCTTATTTCCGTTATCTGCCTTATTAACAAGCAAAAATTTGGGAACTTCAAAACTTTTCAGTTTATCACTCACAAACCACTCCATGCTCTCCCTGAACAAATCAAGGTCAAAACGTTTCCCCTTCAATTCTTGCGGGCAGCGGTGCAGATTCATGTCGGTTATGGGCTCATTTAAAAGCTCACAGCCGATCACATGGATCAGTTTTGTTGTGTTTTGTGGAATAACGGGTTCCCACTCTCTATATATTTTATAGGGCTTTCCGCCAGCTCCGTCTCCCTCATTCAGAATAACCCAATCCGCCAGCACTTTAAAAAGACTGTCCAGCAGCTCGGGCGGCGCCCCCTTTACCTTATGATCCTCAATACAGCGTTCTGCAAAATAATACAAATTGCAGTGCTGTTTTACCAAGCGGCTTAAAAGCTCTCTGTACGATTCTGTTACGATTACTTCGCCTTCAAAGTCATCCGGATAGCGCATTTTTGTGGTGGTGGTTAAAAGGGTCTTACCCTTATTCTTAAGCTCACTTCCCAGACAGGTGAGTAACGCTGTTTTACCGCCGCCGCCGGTGATTGTAACAAAGTCAGGCTGTTCGATACCGAACAGCACTGACAGTTTCATGTTCTCATTTTGCACACAAAGTTTTTTATTCATTTTCCTTCTTAATGGTAGCCAGGTAGCGGTAAACAGTCGGTACTGAAACCCCGAGCATATCCGCCACGTGCCAGATGGTTCCTTTAACCATAAAGGTTCCAAGTCCCTGCAGTCTTTCAACCACATCAATCTTTTCCTGTTTGCCCATTTTTCTGAGGTCTCCGTGATTGCTGGGCAGCACACGGCTCATATTATTGATAACCAGTTCTTTGACGTTAATGTTGAAGTTTTCTTCGGATTCTTCATCTTTTTTGAGCGGCTCAACCGTAATGAGTGATTCCAGAATATCACGGGCCTCCGCAAATTTCTGACAGTCCATATTCAGACAAAGCAGACCGATCAGCTCACCATCATCATCCTTAATAAAATACGTTGCCGAACGTATAATGTTGCCTCTTGGAGACAATCCCCGATAGTTCACACGGTATGGCGCTTCTTTATACGCCTCATTCTTAATAAGCTTAAGGCCATAGTCTGTAACCGGTGCCCCTAATTCACGTCCACTGATATCGCCATTGCGGATTGCCACAATCGATGATTGACAGTCCGAGAGGTCGTGCAATACCACCTCTGTGTTTTCTCCCAGATAATCTGCTAAAAAGTCTACCAGTACCTTGTAGGATTCAAGATCTTTTGCCATAATTATTCTCCTTCTGAACTTTGATTCATATAAACAAAGAACGCTTACAATCATTGTTTAAAAAATGTTATATCCCTATTATCGCAGATTTCGGAGAAAAATTCAATAATAATTTATTATTGTGTCGATTTTTTTAAAGATCCTCATTTTCAAAGGGTGTATTCTTTGGTAAAATTAAGTTTAAAAGGATTGCAGACAGGGTTGAAACCACAACGGCTGATTCCCCAAAAAGACTGTCGATCCAGGCTGGAAGCTGTTCCATCGCGCCGGGAACCTGTGAAATACCAATACCAAGGGCAACCGATAACCCAACAATGGTTGCATTTCTCTGAGTCAGTTCGCTTTGCATAAAAAGCTTAACCCCTGTCATGGTAATGGTAGCAAAAACTGAAATTGTGGCACCGCCCAGCACGCAGTACGGGATGGTCATCATTAAAGCTGAAAATTTCGGAAAGAGACCGGCCAGGACAATAAAGCCCGCGGCAAAACCAATGACCACACGGTTAATAACCCGGTTCGTCACAACAATACCGACATTCTGACCAAAGGTAGAGGTCGGAAGGCCACCGAAGATAGAGCCGATAATGCTTGAGACACCATTGCCCATCAGCCCTCTTGACAGTTCGTCTGTTGTAGGCTCACGGTCCATGGCACCCACACTGAGTGCGGAAAACTGCCCGATGGATTCCACCGAGTTGACCACAAACAAGATCGACATAGATATAATCGCAGGCAGATGAAACTCATACCCAAAATGACCCACTGCCGGCAGCATAAACCAGCTCGCTTCCTGTACTGTACCAAAATCAATCATTCCACAGAACAGGGCGATAACATAGCCGATGATCATCGATAAAAGAATGGAAGCCAGACGGGCAAAGCCTTTTGTAAAATTATTAAAGAAAATAACCAGTACCAGCGTGATCATTGCGATGATCCAGTTCATGGGGGAACCGAAATTTTCGCTTCCCGCGCCCCCCGCCATGTATTTAATAGCCGTCGGGTATAAGGACAGACCAATGGTAAAGACCACAGTGCCGGTAACTACTGGAGGAAAAAGCTTTCGGAGCTTCTTAATAAAAATACCAATCAGTATTCCCACAACGCCGCCAATGACCTGCGAGCCTAGTATGGTCGCAATATTATAATCACTGACAATACCGATCATGGTTGGCAGATAGGCAAAACTGACCCCCATGATAACCGGAAGGCCCGAACCGACTTTTCGAAACGGTGGAAAGAGCTGAATAAGTGTGGCGATACCAGAGATGATAAGCGCCGCCTGAATAAGAATCCGCGTGTCGGCCGGCGATAAGCCGCCGGTTCCGGCCACTATAATGGCTGGCGTCACACAGCCAACAATCATCGCCGCAACATGCTGCAGTGCCAATGGGATTGCTTCTTTTATTTTCGGCATTCCCTTAAGTTGATAAATGACATTATCTTTATCGTTATTCATGATATTCTCCTCATGACCTTAGAGGACTGTTAAGAGCCGTCCTCCAAGAACACTTTGTGCACGGTGTGTTAACGCATCGTTATTTTGCTGCAATGGCTTCTATCTCAAAAGAAGCTCCTTTTGGCAATGCTGCAACCTGAACGCAGGAACGCGCCGGGTAGTCTCCCGTAAAATATTGTGCATAGAGATCGTTAACTGTAGCAAAGTCATTCATGTCCGTTAAAAAGACCGTTGTTTTCACAACGTTTTCAAAAGAAACACCCGCTTCGCTTAGAATGGTTTTTAAATTTTCAAAGCCTGTTTTAGCCTGATCCTCTACACCTTCTGCCAAAACACCGGTTTCTGGGTCCAGTCCCAGCTGTCCTGAAATATAGATCGTGTCTCCTGCCGCATTGGCATGTGAATAAGGGCCGACAGCAGCTGGTGCTTTCGCTGCGTTGATAACTGTTTTACTCATGATATTCTCCTTCTTGTTGTTTGTTAGAAATTTAACTTATCTATTTAATAATGGTCCCTGTTTTACCCTGGATACCATCCTTTGCTTTTTCAAGCAGAGTAATCAATGCAAAACGGTCTGAACCCGATTTTGCAAATTCCATTGCCGCCTGAACCTTTGGCAGCATAGAGCCAGGAGCAAACTGTCCCTCATCGGCGTATTTCTGGGCTTCCTCAACACTGATCTCAGACAGCCATTCCTCATTCGGCTTGCCAAAATTGATGGCAACCTTTTCGACGGCAGTTAAAATAATCAGGCAGTCTGCGCCAATTTCCTTTGCCAGCAGACAGCTTCCAAAATCCTTGTCCACCACAGCGGCTGCACCTTTTAAATGATTTCCCTGAGCATAAACAGGGATTCCCCCGCCACCAGCCGCCACAACAACCTGCCCCGCATCTGCCAGAGCTTTAACGGTTTCAATCTCAATAATCTCGACTGGCTTTGGTGAGGCCACAACCCGCCGGTAACCACGGCCCGCATCCTCCACGACATCATAATTTCTTTCTCTGACCATTTCGTCTGCTTCTTCCTTAGTCATAAAACGACCGATGGGTTTTGTGGGATGGCTGAAGGCTTCATCGTCAGGATCAACACGCATCTGGGTAATAATACTGGAAACCGGTTTGTGAATGCCTCTGTCAAGGAGCTCTTCCCTCAACGCATTTTGAAGGTCATAGCCAATATATCCCTGGCTCATCGCTACACAAACAGACAGAGGCGCCACCGGATTCCCCGGGTCCGCCTTTGCCAGTTCACCCATGGCCAGATTGATCATACCCACCTGCGGTCCGTTTCCGTGAGAAATAACAACTTCATTTCCTTCCTCTATTAAATCCGCAATGGCCTTGGCTGTATTTTTAACCGCCTCCATTTGTTCTGGTAAATTGTTGCCTAAAGCGTTTCCACCCAAGGCGATCACAATTTTTTTGCTCATGGTATCCTCCTTTAAATGCAAAATGGATGGACGGCCAAGTGAATCACCTGGCCATCCTCAAATTTATTATCTTTGCTTTTACTTGGTAAAGAAACGGTCAATGCCTCTTTTTTCCAAAGCCTTTAAGGTTGCCTGAGGATCTTTTTCCTTTGCCAGGAAGATCATCGCGGCAATAATATATGGTTTATAACTGGCTTCTTTATATAATTCTGTACGGTAGCGGTCGAATACAGAGGCTTCAACTTCGCCCTCTTCACAGCTGACGCCAGTAATGTCAGCCGGAAGGCAGTGCATATAAAGTGCTTTGCCGTCTTTGGTTGTTTTCATCAACTCTTCAGTGCATTCCCAGTCTTTATGGTTTGCATTCTGAGCGAGCAGTTCTTTTTCTAAGCGATCGATGCCTTCCTGGTCACCGTTACCGTATAAGATGGTCCGTTCTTCCATTGCGGAGAAGGGTGCCCAGCTCTTGGGGTAAACAACGTCAGCGTCTTTAAATGCCTCTGCCATGCTGTTGGTCTTTGTAAAAGATCCACCGCTTTCAGCTGCATTCTTTTTAGCCACTTCTTCTACGTCAGACATAATTTCATATCCTTCCGGATGTGCCAGAGTAACGTCCATGCCCAGACGAGTCATCAGACCGACAATCCCCTGCGGTACAGATAACGGTTTTCCATAAGATGGGGAATAGGCCCAGGTCATGGCGACTTTTTTACCCTTTAAGTTTTCAATGCCGCCAAAATAATGGATTAAGTGGAGGGCATCGGCCATTGCCTGTGTGGGATGATCAATATCGCACTGCAGATTGACTAAGGTTGGTTTCTGTTCCAAAATACCATCTTTGTGACCCTCTGTTACAGCGTCGACCACTTCGTGCATATAGGCGTTGCCTTTGCCAATATACATATCATCCCGAATACCGATAACATCTGCCATAAAGGAGATCATATTGGCTGTTTCACGCACAGTTTCACCGTGAGCTACCTGAGATTTACCTTCATCTAAATCCTGAACTTCCAGACCTAACAGATTACAGGCAGAGGCAAAGCTGAAACGGGTACGTGTTGAATTGTCTCGGAACAGGGAAATTCCCAGACCACTTTCGAAGATTTTAGTTGAAATATTATTTTCACGCATATATCTTAAAGCGTCGGCCACGGTGAACACTGCTTCCAGCTCTTCCGGCGTTTTTTCCCAGGTCAGGAAAAAATCATTTTCATACATTTCTTTAAAATTCAGTGCATTTAGTTTATCGATATAGGTTTGTAAAGTTTTATCCATTTTTTAATCTCCTTGATTTTATAAATTAATACTCATAATTTATCCTTCATTCACAGCCAAACTTTTTTATTTGGTGTAAACAGTTGGTAAAGCAGCGTAAACAGCAGCACAAGTCACAAGGTCCTGTTTCCAGGTTTTTTCATTTGGTGCATGAGCCTGTGCTTCTGCCCCAGGGCCAAAACCAATAACCGGAATACCGTTTCGTCCCATGATGGACACACCGTTGGTCGAGAAAGTCCATTTATCGGTCAGCGGGCGGGCCTTACGTTCTGCCGCAGTTTCAGAAGATCCGATACGTTCTTCGCCGTACATCCCTTTATAAGCCTCTTCCAATGCTTTAGTAACCTTATGGTCTTCTGGAATAACCCATGTCGGAAAATAGCATTCGATCGGATAAACACATCCAGTATAAGAAGGACGTTCATATTCATACATTGAGACCTTCACATCATTTCCATATTTTTTTACATTTGGCAGATTGCGGATTTCTTCCAGACAGCTTTCCCATGTTTCCCCGGCTGTCATACGGCGGTCTAAAGAAACAGAGCAGCCGTCCGCCACCGCACAGCGGCTTGGCGAGCTGAAGAAAATTTCTGAGGTAGTGACAGTTCCACGGCCTAAAAAGCGGGCCTCCTTCCACTCAGGATTATATTTTTCATCCAGCATTTTAACCAGTCCCTTGATTTCAGTGCTTTCTTCCGCATTATTTTCATTAAGAGCGCGTACATCCTGCAGAATATCCGCCATCTTATAAATAGCGTTATCACCACGCTCCGGAGCAGATCCATGACAGGAGACCCCCGCCACATCAATCCGGATTTCCATACGTCCGCGCTGTCCACGGTAGATACCGCCGTCAGTCGGTTCCGTGGAAACGACAAATTCAGGACGGACCTTATCTTCATTGATAATATACTGCCAGCAAAGACCATCACAGTCCTCTTCCTGAACTGTACCGGTTACCAATACGCTGTATTTATCATTCAGCATTCCCAGGTCTTTCATAATTTTAGCGCCGTAAACAGCAGACACAATCCCACCCAGCTGATCTGAGGTGCCACGGCCGCCGATTTCAGTGTCCGATTCAAAACCCTCATAGGGATCAAAATCCCAGTTATCCATATTACCAACACCAACGGTATCAATATGGGCGTCGAAACCGATCAGAGTATCGCCGGTTCCCATATATCCCAGGACATTCCCCTGAGGATCAATTTCCACTTTATCAAAACCAAGCCTGCGCATCTCTTCTGCAATGGTATTAATATGCTTTTCCTCATCACAGCTTTCACCCGGGTTTTTTACAATATTGCGAAGGAATTTCGTCATATCCTTTTCATAACCCTGTGCCGCTTTTTTGATCGCTTCAAAATCCATTTTCATTTACCTCCTGATTAATTTAAATTGATGGGTGCGCGCCATTCCAGACAATAGCACGATAATTTTCGGGATCTGTATCCCCTTCAGTCGAGAACATAATGATCTTAGAATTACTGTCCAGACCAATGCTTTCTCTCAAATCTTTATAATCGTCGCTTTCCATTAAGGTTGCGATTAAGCCCATAGATACTGCCCCAGACTCACCAGAGGTCACAGGTGTATCCCCTTTTACTGGCGCCGCCAGCATTCTCATGCCTTTTGCCGCTACCCAGTCCGGGCAGGAAACGAAAAAGGAACTGTTATTTTTCAAAATTTCCCATGAGATGGTATTCGGTTCGCCACAGGCTAAACCGGCCATGATGGTTTGCATATCACCATCTACAAAACGGATTTTGCCATCTTTAGCAGCAGCCGATTTATATAAGCAGGCTGCTTCATCAGCTTCAACCACAACCGTTGTAGGGCAGTTGTCCGGGAACAGGTTTGCGAAAAACCCTTGTACCGCTCCCGCCAGAGATCCAACGCCTGCCTGAATAAAAATATGTGTCGGACGTTCGCATCCTGCTGCTTTCAACTGCTCGGCAGCTTCTAAAGCCATGGTACCATAGCCCTGCATGATCCATGCCGGAATTTCTTCATAGCCGTCCCAGGCCGTATCCTGAACAACCACGCCGTTTTCTGTTTTTTCTGCCTCGGCCGCCGCTATACGAACACATTCGTCATAGTTTACATCCGTAATAGTTGCCTCTGCGTTCTCTTTCAAAATATTTTCCAGCCGAATCGGGCTGGAGCCCTTTGGCATATAAACAACGGCCTTTTGTCCGAGTTTATTGGCAGCCCATGCAACACCACGTCCGTGGTTTCCGTCAGTAGCTGTAAAAAAGGTAGCCTGCCCAAATTCTTCTTTCAGTTTATCGGATGTCAGATAATCGTAATCCAGCTCAGAAACATCTCTGCCCAGCTTTTGTGCAATATACCTCGCCATTGCAAAGGAACCGCCTAAAACCTTAAAGGCATTGAGACCAAAACGGTAAGATTCATCTTTCACAAACAAACTGCCGATTCCCAGATACTCTGACATTTTGTTAAGCTTTACAAGTGGTGTCTTTGAATACTGCGGAAAGCTTTCGTGAAAAGCTTTCGCCTTTTTAACCGATTCGATAGACATCACCGATAATTCCTTATCGTCAGTTTTTGGCATCTCATTAGATACCCATTTAATTTTTTCCATTGTTCTCTCCTGTTGAAGTATAATACTAAATTGCTTTCAGGACCGTGACGGTCCTCGCTTATTTCTTTTCTGATGGATCAGAACTGCTCTGATCAATATAGCTGTACAAGGTATACTTGGATATTCCAAAGTAAGCGGTCAGCTTTTCGCTCGCTTTGGTGATTAATAAGGCTCCGGCATCATTCAAAAATTTAAGGGCCTTGATTTTATCCTCTTTGTTCATTAAAGCCACTGGCTTTCCAACCAGACGAACAGACTGCTCAAGCAGGTCCTCCAGTAAGTCATTGACATTTGTGGGAATGCTCTCTACTTCCTCCTCTTTTTCTTTCTTAGTTCCTATAAGAGACTGAAGTGAGTTTTCCACCATCAATAAACCTGTAATGTCATAATTAATCGAAAAGATACCAATAACCTTATTACCTTTATCCCTGATATAAACCGTGCTTGATTTTAAAATTTTGCCATCTGCAGTTTTTGTCATATAATCCAGATGATCCTGTAAATCTTCAGGGTTTTTTTTCAGAGCTTCCAGAACAACATGGGAGGGCCCGTCTCCCAGCTTACGGTTGGTAACATGTCCATTTTCTATGTAGACAACTGTGCTTTCTTTATTTTCAGTTGTAAGATCGTGTACTACCACTTCACAGTTGCTGCCAAACTGTGTAGCAATGCCATGGGCCAAATTCTTTAATAAATCCAGTGTTTCTCCTTGCATCTTAATTAATTCCTTCGCATATCGACTTTTTCAATTAACCAAACAGTTTATCAGGTAACCTGACAATTTGTTTGATTTATGTGTCTATCATAACACCATTCTTGAAAAAGCGCAACCCCTGTTTTTAAAAAAAATAAAAATTTATTATATCACCAAAATAAATTTAATAATTTTTTTTAAAAAAGGCTTGCTTTTTGTTTTAAAACATGATAAATTATCGTTAGGATAATAAAGTATTATTGTCTTGTGCCTCTATTAAAAGGTTGCTGCATCTCATATAAAAACCTTCGCATATTCAATGTTTTGCAGTATTCATTAAGGATATAGAAACCTCACTACCCTCTATATCCATTCAAAATAACAATAATCAAGGAGAGAACAATGATTTTAATTGGAAATGGTCGGTTAATTACCCGAGATGAAAAAAACACCTATTTAAATAATGGTTGTGTTGCAGTGGAAGGCGATGAAATTGTAAACGTTGCTTTTACAGAAGAATTGAAAAAGCAATATCCTGATGCTGAATTTATTGATGCCAAGGGCGGCGTTATCATGCCAGGGCTGATCAATACCCATAATCACATCTACAGCACCTTTGCAAGAGGGCTTTCCATCAAGGGCTTTAATCCCCAGAATTTCATGGATATTTTAGATGGTCAATGGTGGACCATTGACCGCAACCTGACAAACGAAGACAATAAATACAGCGCATACGATACTTATATTAATTGTATTAAACAGGGTGTTACCACTGTTGTAGACCACCACGCAAGCTACGGCGAAATAAAAGACAGCCTCTTTACCATTGCCGATGTCGCCAAAGAGCTCGGCGTTCGCACCAGCCTTTGTTATGAAGTTTCTGATCGGGATGGTGCCGATAAAATGAAAGCCGCTGTCAAGGAAAACATCGACTTTATCAAAGCCGCCCACGAGGATAAAACCGGAATGGTTCACGGTATGCTCGGTCTCCACGCTGCCTTTACCCTGACTGATGAAACGCTTGATTACTGTAATGCCGAAAAACCGGATTACGCCGGTTATCATGTACACGTTGCGGAGGGTCTGGACGATGTCTATGATTCTTTAGAAAAATATGGTAAACGCGTGGTCAATCGTTTGTTCGATAAAAATATTTTAGGCAAAAACACCATTGCTGTACATTGTATTCACATCAATGGTGAAGAAATGGCAATTCTCAAGGATACCGACACAATGGTCGTGCATAACCCTGAATCCAATATGGGAAATGCTGTTGGGTGTCCGCCGGTGCTTCAGCTTGTGAAGCGCGGCATTCTCGTCGGTCTCGGCACAGACGGATACACCAATGATATGATCGAATCCTACAAGGTAGCTAATATCCTTCACAAGCATTTCAATTGTGATCCAAACGTGGCCTGGGGTGAAATTCCACAGATGCTGTTTAATAATAATCCGGCCATCGCCAAACGCCTTTTTGGCAAAACCTTAGGCGTTCTGACCCCGGGAGCCGCCGCTGACATTATCGTGACAGACTACACTCCAACGACCCCAATGAACGCTGACAATTATAATTCACATATCCTCTTTGGCATGTGCGGACGTTCTGTCATTACCACCATGATTAATGGCAAGGTTCTTATGAAAGACCGCGAGCTGCTGAATATTGATGAAGAAGCCATTCTGGCAAAATCGCGCGAAACCGCTAAGAAACTAGCCGATCGCATTAACCATAGATAATATAACTGCCCTGTTATTAAAATAAAAAGGAGTATCAAAATGAGCGATAAAATGTACCCTATCCCTTTTGGCGAAATGATCAACTGGATCTTAAAAGAATATAAAAAAGAAAAAAGCATCTTTGGCGTTCGCAAGCTTTACAAAAAAATTGACCAGCAGACACTCTCTATTTTTGGCGAGATGCTGGAAACGCCTTTTGGTCCGGCGGCGGGACCACACAACCAGCTGGCACAAAATATTATTGCCGCTTATGTCGGCGGAGCGCGTTTCTTTGAACTAAAAACCGTACAGCCTGTAGATGGCGAAGACCTGGCAGCGCTTGTTTCCAAACCCTGTATCACAGCCGGCGATGAATGCTACAACTGTGAATGGTCTACCGAGCTGCGCGTGGAGGAAGCCTATGATGAATATGTGAAGGCCTGGTTTGCCATTAAGCTTTTAGCCAAGGAGATGGGGTTCGGGAACCCAGATGGCTTCATCTTTAACATGAGTGTCGGCTATGACTTTGCCGGCGTTCAGACTGAAAAAATTGATCATTATATCGAAGGAATGAAAAACGCTGAAAATTCTGCGGTATGGAAGGAATGCATGAATTATACCCTGGCTCATTTGGATCAGTTCGATAATATTGACGCTGGTTATGTCAAAAGTATCTCACCAGTCGTCAGCCGCTCCATCACACTTTCTACCCTTCACGGCTGTCCCCCTGATGAAATCGAACGAATTGCCAGCTACCTGATTAACGAAAAAAACTTAAATACCTTTGTTAAATGCAATCCAACCATGTTAGGCTACGAATCTGCTCGTAAAATTCTGGACAGTATGGGATATGATTACATGGATTTTGATGATTATCATTTCCTTCATGACCTTCAGTTCAAGGACGCTGTACCCATGTTTACCCGGCTGAAAAAAGAAGCCGCCGATAAAGGCGTTGCCTTTGGGGTAAAAATCACGAATACCTTCCCACAGAAGGTTGTTGACGGTATTTTGCCAAGTGAAGATATGTATATGTCCGGCCGGTCACTGTTCCCATGCTCAATCGAGCTGGCAAACCGTCTGGCGAAAGCCTTTGACGGTGATCTGCGTATTTCCTATTCCGGTGGTGCAGATATCTTTAACATCAAAGATATCTTTAAAGCAGGTATTTGGCCGATCACCCTGGCTACCACTTTGTTAAAGCCGGGCGGATATAACCGTCTCGACCAAATGGCAGATGATCTTGTTTCTTACAATTTTAAGGAAGTGCAAAACCTGAAACCTTCGGCTTTATCCATGCTCGCAAAACGTGCCAGAACCAATCCTCATAATGTAAAAGGCGCCATAAAACCATTGCCATCCAGAAAATTCGACAAAAAAGTACCCTTAGTTGACTGTTTTACTGCCCCCTGTTCTGAAGCCTGTCCAATTTCTCAGGATATTCCGGATTATATTGAGCTTCTTGGCGAAGACAAACCTCTGGAAGCGCTTAAAGTCATTACTGCGAAAAACCCGCTTCCTTTCATCACCGGCACCATCTGCAACCACCGCTGTATGGACAAATGTACACGTAATTTTTACGAAGCGCCTCTGTGTATCCGCGATGTGAAACTTAACGCTGCCGAGCTGGGTTATGATGATTTACTCAAAGAGATCAAGCCCGTTGAAAAACGCACGGATGCCAAGGTTGCCATTGTCGGCGGTGGTCCCGCTGGTATCTCTGCCGCTTACTTCCTGGCGAGAAATGGCATCTCTGCTACAATCTTTGAACGCAATGAAAGCCTGGGCGGTATTGTACGCCATGTAGTCCCCGAGTTCCGGGTCGATTCCGAAATCGTGGAAAATGATGTAAAGCTTATGAAAGCTTACGGTGTAGAAGTTTTCACAAACACTGAAGTCCTCTCATTGGAGGATTTGAAAAACAAGGGCTTTAAATATGTTATTGCCGCTACCGGTGCCTGGGGCCCAAGCCCGTATAAGCTGGAGGGTGAACAGGCAATCAATGTACTCGACTTTTTACAGAGCTTCAGAAAAGACGCTTCCAGCCTGAAATTAGGAAAAGATGTTGTGGTAATCGGTGGTGGCAATACCGCCATGGATGCCGCCAGAGCCGCCAAAAAAGCCCCGGGTGTTCAAAATGTCCATCTGGTATACCGCAGAACAAAACGCTATATGCCAGCAGATGAGGAAGAGCTTGCAATGGCATTGGAAGACGGCGTGAAATTCTATGAGCTTCTCTCACCAGAAAAATTTGACGGCAGCATCCTTTCCTGCCGTAAGATGGTACTCGGTGCGCCGGATACGTCCGGAAGAAGAAGCCCTCAGAACACCGATGAATTCATGACTATTCCAGCCAATACGGTCATCGCCTCAGTCGGTGCAAAAATTGATAAAGAATGGTTTGCTCAGAATAAAATCGGTCTGACAGACCGTGGCCGCGTCGAAGTTAACAAAGACACCCTGGAAGCACGTGACAATATATTTGTAGCCGGCGACGCACAGCTAGGCGCTGCCACAGTTGTGGAGGCTATTGCCGACGCGCGTAAGGTTGCCGATACCATTGTGAAAGCCGAGGGTCTCGAAGCTGCTCCTACCTATTCTAAAAATACAGGAAATTATGACCGAGCACTGTCTAAGCGCGGTATCCTGGCAGAGCCAAAATGTGAATCAGCAGAATGCAGCCGTTGTCTGGAATGCTCAACAGTCTGTGAATCCTGTATGGATGTATGCCCAAACCGTGCAAATCTGGCCCTCTTTGTGCCACATCATAAAATGCGACAGATTGTACATGTTGACAGAATGTGTAACGAATGCGGTAACTGCAAGACATTCTGTCCATACGACAGCGCCCCTTACAAAGATAAGTTTACCCTCTATCACAGTCTTGCCGACTTTGAAGACAGCAGTAACAGCGGTTTTCTGGTCACAGGCGGCGATCGTGTTAAGGTCCGTCTTGAAGGCAATGTCATTGATGCCTCTATTGGTGACAGCACACTGCCACAGGGGATCAATGATATCATTAAAGCAGTTGTCAGCAACTACAGCTATCTCCTTTAAAAACTATATATCTGGGACGTCTTAGGACGTCCCTAATCTTGTTTCCTACTCAAATTTCCATTTTAAAATGAGGTGTTATTATGAAAAAAACAATCATCAAGGGCGGTATCCTCTTTTCCTCCACAGATACCCTTAACGCCGATATTCTGATAGAAAATGATAAAATCGCCAAAATAGACCAAAAGCTCGAAGACCCAGAGGCTAATATCATCGAGGCTGCCGGAAAGTATATCTTCCCAGGCTTTATTGATCCACATACACACCTGGATATGGATACTGGCACAGCCCATACTGCGGATGATTTTGTCTCCGCGACAAAAGGCGCCGTCTCTGGCGGTACCACAACCATTATCGATTTTGCCACCCAGGATAAAGGCCACAGTCTGACAGAGGCTTTAGAAAACTGGCATATGCTGGCGGATAACCGCTCCTCCTGCCATTATGGCTTTCATATGGCCATTACCGACTGGAATGACACGACGCGTAAAGAACTAAAGACAATGCAAGATTTCGGCGTAACCTCCTTTAAGCTTTATATGGCTTACGATAACCTGCGCTCCAATGACCGCGAGATTTTTGAAATTTTAGAAGCGGTAAAAGCCTTCGGCGGGCTTGTCTCAATGCACTGTGAAAACGGCGATCTCGTCAACGCACTGATTGCCGAACAAAAACGCCAGGGCCATATGAGTCCTGCAGCTCATCCCCTCTCCAGGCCCGGCTTTGTAGAAGCAGAGGCTGTCAACCGCTTTTTAGCCATTGCAGAGGCCGCTGAATCACCGGTCTATGTGGTACACCTCAGTACTGAACGAGCACTTGAAGCGTGCCTGAATGGCCGCAGGCGTGGGCAAAAAGTCTTTATTGAAACCTGCCCGCAATATTTACTGCTGGACGACAGCTGTTATAAACTGAAAGGCTTTGAAAGCGCAAAATATGTTTTTGCTCCTCCAGCACGTAAACCATCCGATGAAAAGGCCCTTTGGAAGGCTGTTGGCTCTGGAATTGTTGACACTATCGGCAGTGATCATTGCAGCTTTAATATGAAAGGCGGAAAAGATCTTGGTAAAAATGACTTCAGTAAAATTCCAAACGGCATGCCCGGTGTGGAAACACGCCCAATACTCATGTATACCTTTGGTGTCTGCGAAAACAAAATGACCCTGAATCAATTGACTGCCCAGCTTTCAGAAACACCAGCAAAAATTTTTGGCATGTATCCCAAAAAAGGAGCCTTAAAAGCAGGAAGTGATGCCGATATTGTTATCTGGGACCCAGACTACAATGGTATCATTACTCAGAAGGATCAATACCAAAATGTTGATTATACACCTTACGAAGGAATTAAAACAAAGGGCCGGGCAGAGTTCGTACTGTTAAATGGAGAAACCGTTGTAGAAAATGGACAGGTTATCGCTGAAAATAGAGGGCGATATATCTCACGGGGGATTTGTCAGCTTTAAGCAGAAGCACAAAAAAATAAAAGAACCACCTCAGTTCTCATCGGTGGTTCTTTTATTTTTGTCAAGTCATTGGCTTTTTGATATGTATGATAAATATTGTTTTACTTTTTCTTCTTTTTCTCATAGGGCGTATTTTTCAGCGGTAAAACGGTCTGAAATTCACCGTTTAAGCGATAGTATGCATCTGCAATGGCCGGAGCTGTCGGAATAGAGGTGATCTCACCAATACCAATGGCGCCATAGGCCACATCAATGCCTGGTTTTTCAACAATGATACTGTCAAGCTCTGGCACCTTATCTGCCTTAAAGAGACCCAGCGTACCAAATTTCGACTTTGGAATACCGTGATCCAGCTCATATTGCTCTGTTAGCGCATAGCCCATTCCCATGACCACACCGCCTTCAATTTGCCCCTCTACACTAATGGGGTTCACAGCCTTGCCCACATCATGGGCGGCAACCATTTTTTTAATGGTGCCATCTTCATTCAGCACACACATCTGTGTTGCATAGCCGTAGGCTACATGAGAAACCGGGTTTGGCACAGGTGTGCCCATGGCGTCTGTTTTTGCCAGATACTCTCCCATAAAATCCTGCCCTTCAAGCTCCGCCAGCGTTTTATTTCTCATCGCGGCCCTCAAATTCTCCGCTGCCCGCCTACAGGCCTCACCGGTTACCAACGTCTGCCTGGAGCCTGAGGTTGTGCCGGAATCCGGTGCATTGGCTGTATTTGGCGGCATATAAACAATCTGATCCAGGGTGAGTCCCGCAGTTTCAGAAAGCACCTGTGTCAACACTGTACCCAGTCCTTGTCCAATACAGGAGGCTCCAGCATGTATTTCCACATGTCCGTCCTTTACCAGGAGCCGGCAGCGTCCCCAGTCTGGAAGACCCACGCCGACGCCGGCATTTTTCATCGCACAGCCAATGCCCACGTATTTTTCATTGTCATAAATTTCTTTAACCGCTTCCAATGTTTCGGCAATACCCGTTGCCGGATCAGCAATTTGTCCATTTGGGAGCACCTCACCTGGACGTACCGCGTTTCGATAGCGGATTTCCCATGGGGTGATCCCCACCATTTCAGCCAAAAGGTTAAGGTTCATTTCAGAAGCAAAGCAGGTCTGTGTTACCCCAAAGCCTCTGAAAGCACCCGCTGGAGGATTATTCGTATATACAGCTTTACCGTCAATATCAATAGTTTGGAAATTATAAGGGCCAGCAGCGTGTGTGCAGGCTCGTTGAAGCACCGGACCGCCCAAAGAGGCATAAGCACCGGTATCAGACACTACCACCGCTTTTAGCGCGGTTAAGTGTCCTTCTTCGTCACAGGCGGATGTAACATCCATATAAAACGGATGGCGTTTAGGATGAATCATAATGCTTTCTTTCCGGCTAAGCTTGACTTTAACAGTCCGCTTGGTCAGATAGGCAATCAGTGCAGCATGGTGCTGGACTGATACGTCTTCCTTGCCCCCAAAGCCGCCGCCCACCAGCTTATTTTCAACAACTACCTTTTCGGGGGGCAGACCCAGCATTGCCATACATTCATGCTGAGTGTCATAGGTCCCCTGGTCTGTTGAATAAATAAAGACACCATCCCCATCAAAGGGCATTGCCACGGCTGTTTCCGGCTCCAGGAAAGCATGCTCGGTCCATGGTGTTTCATAATGACGTGTTACCTTATATTTTGAACGAGCAATAACCTCATCCGCATTCCCACGTACCAGGTGCTCATGTGCCAAAACATTGGTTTTGCTGCCTTCATGTACTAAAGGTGCATCTTCCTTCATGGCCTCACGCGGGTCAAAAACCCCTTCAAGCTGTTCGTATTCAACCCTTACAAGCTTCTTGGCTTCTTCCAGAATTTCAGGTGTTTCCGCTGCTACCAGGCAGATTGCGTCACCGATATAATGTGTGGTTTTCCCAACAGGGATCATTGTATCCCAGTCCTGTTTAAGGTGCCCAACCTTGACACTTCCCGGAATATCCTCAGCGGTAAAAATACCAATCACACCCGGCATTGCCTTTGCTTCATCCGTATGAATCGCCAGCACTCGAGCTCTCGGATACGCTGCACGCACAGCGCTGCCATAGATCATGCCGTCCAGATAAAGATCATCTGGATATTCGCCTGTTCCAAGCACTTTTTCTCTGGCGTCTACACGCTGCATGGCCTGGCCAACGGTAACCTCGCCAGCATCTTCATTTACAGGAAGGTTTTCTCTGAAAACTTTAGCGGCTAATAAAATACCATCAACAATTTTTTTATAGCCAGTACAGCGGCATATGTTATTTTTGATAGCGTTTATCACCTCTAGGCGCGTCGGATTTGGATTAGTGTCAATAAGCGCTTTTCCCGACATTACCATTCCCGGTATGCAAAAGCCGCATTGCACAGCTCCTGCTGCTGCAAAAGCGTAGCCGTAAACTTCTTTTTCACGCTCTGTAAGGCCTTCTGCCGTGATAATCTCCTTATCTGCCATTTTAGATACCATCGGTATGCAGGACCGGGTAGCCTTACCATCGATAATAATCGTACAGGTACCGCAGGCCCCTTCGCTGCAGCCATCCTTTACTGAGGTTAATCTCAGATCATCTCTCAAGAAGCGCATGAGCTTTTTATCCTGTTCAACCTCGTGTATTACGCCGTTGACCTTAATCGTGTACATTTCTGATACTCCTTTATTGATTAATTTTACCGAATGCTTTGATTTCACACTTTGTTTGTCCTCAGAACGATTACAGGCAGCTATTCATTGGATAAACTTTGCACAGTGTTTTATTTAAGACACAATACTGTTTTATTATATGACATAATAATATTTTATCGTATTTCTGCAAGAATAGCAAGCTTTTATTCTCAAAAACGACTATTTTTTTTAGAACATTCGAAATTTTTAAGTATAAAAAAACCACCAAAAATTAAACTGGTGGTTTAAAATATCCCGCAATGAGCTTATGCTTCTGTATCAACTTTTTTAGCCGCAGTGGTACGTGTTTTTCGTGTCGTTTTTTTAGAGGGTTCTGTTGTTGCCTGTGCCGGTTCAGTCTTTTTAGCTGCACTGGCTTTTCTGGATGCCGCTGATTTTTTTGTGGTTGCTTTTGAAGCCGTTGTTTTTTGGGCAGTGGTTACCTTTTCAACCTTTTCTGATCCAGCATCTTCTTTTAATGCAGTTGTTTTTTTAGCTCTAGACGAGGCTGTCCTTTTTGCTGCAGCGGATTTTCGGGGGGCCGTTTTTTTTTGCTGCGCTGCTTCAGTGTCTGCTTTTTCAGCTAGCTTTACAGTCTCATCAATCTGGGTTGCTATAAAATGCCATACCTGATTGGCACTCCCAGTTTTTTCCCAAATCTGCATCTGAGCGCCCGGTACGGCAGCACCCATCGCTATATCAAGATAAATACCGGCGCGCTGAGACTTTATCAGATAACTACCTTCAGCAGTCTCTTCTAGGGACCAAAGCTGGCTGTCCGTATCAACGGATTCCCATTGCTGTACCCATGTACCGTTTACTGTTCCCAGCATACACAAATCCAGTACCTTTTCAGAGTGTTTATTGATGAGTTTAAACCATTCATCATCAATATATTCTGCTTTCCATTTCTGGCTTTCTGCCACTGTTTTGGAGGCCTCTTGTAATTTTATAAGTGCACCATTCTCGACTGAGCCGTTTTCAATTCCCAGAGCCAACGTCTTTTCCTGCGCCATAATGACGTAGTCTTTATTTGCTTGCAGTTTCACTTTACCAACTCCTTTGGTCATTTTAAACAATATTATAACATTATACTGTTTTTATCAAAATATCTCTACACTGCATTTTGATTTACTTTAGCTTAGTACTATCATAGCAATTTTTTATCTGTACGTCAAACATTCATTGAAAATTTTACAAAATATAAACAAGTATTAAGAATTGTTTTGCGTTTTCATCAAAAATAATGAAATTTATAGCACTTCAGGAGTTTTAACTTTAACCTTGATCCAAATTTACTTAGGATCAACACTTTCCAGATAAACTGCCATACTTTAAAGCTTTTGTTAAGTTTAATAACAACGGGGTAAAAATTTTTGAAAAGAACTTGACCATTCTTCTAAAGTGTTATATTATATAAACATATCCCACCCCACGAGGGGTGCTGTTTGGAGGTTATCATATGAAAAAAAATTTTAAAATAGAAGGGATGTCCTGTACGGCCTGTGCTGCTGCCATCGAACGAACCGTAAATAAAATGGATGGTGTGGAGGACGCTGTGGTCAATTATGCCACCGAAAATTTGTCTGTGACCTATGATGACAGCTCGGTTCATGCTCCGGCGATTGTCTCCGCTATCGAGAAAATCGGTTATGGTGCAGTGCCCGAACAGGATGCCTCTCCATCCGGTAAAAGCACTGTCAAGAATACAGCCGGTGAAAATGCCCAAAAGCAAATGAAAGAGCTCCAGACTCGGCTCATTATTTCATTAATTTTTACCATTCCTTTATTCTACCTGTCTATGGGTCCTATGATTGGGCTGCCTGTTCCCGCTTTTTTAGATGGCGATATGAATCGCCTGGTCAACACAATTACTCAGATGCTTTTAACCCTGCCTGTTGTTTATATGGGTGCGCATTTTTATAAGGATGGTTACAAAGCCCTCTGGAAACGCATTCCAAATATGGACTCTCTGGTGGCCGTTGGAACCAGCGCTTCTTTTCTTTACGGTATTTATGTATTGTACCAATTGGCCTGGGGCTATTCGTACGGCGATATGTCCATGGTGCATCACTTCGCCCACGAGATTTATTTTGAAGGGACCGCGGTTATTTTAACCCTTATCACCTTAGGAAAATACATGGAAGCCCGCGCTAAAGGAAAAACTTCCCAGGCTATTGAAAAACTTATTGCCCTGGCTCCAGATACCGCTCTCGTAGAGCGCGGTAATACAGAGGTCGAAATCCCCATTGATGATGTACGCCTTGGCGATACCGTCGTCATTAAGCCTGGTGATCGTATTCCAGTGGATGGTGAAATTATTTCTGGTCATTCCAGTGTCGACGAGTCCCTGCTTACTGGTGAGAGCATTCCGGTAGAAAAGGAAACCGGTGACCACGTTATCTGTGGCAGCATCAATAAAACTGGCGCTTTTAAGTTTCGCACCACCAAAATTGGTGATGATACTACGCTTAGCAAGATTATCCATCTTGTAGAAGAGGCCCAGTCCTCTAAAGCCCCGATCGCCAAAATTGCTGACCAGATTAGCCGTTATTTTGTACCAGCTGTTATGGGAATTGCCGCCTTATCCTTTGTCGTCTGGCTGCTCCTCGGTTATGAGTTCTCCTTTGCATTGTCAATGGGCATTTCAGTACTCGTTATATCATGTCCCTGCGCCCTCGGACTGGCGACACCGACAGCCATCATGGTAGGCACCGGCAAAGGCGCTGAGCAGGGCATTCTTTTTAAAAATGGCCCTGCCCTTGAAACACTCGGAAAAGCCGATGCCGTTGTTTTTGATAAAACCGGCACCATCACCATTGGCAAGCCTTCCATTACAGATATTGTTCCCTTGGGCAGTACAGATGAAGAGACACTTCTTCAGCTTGTTGCTTCCATTGAGGCTAAATCAGAACATCCTCTGAGTGAAGCCATCGTGGAAGGGGCTAACGAAAGGGGCATTGCGTTACGGGACGTGTCCGATTTTAATGCTATCCCCGGCCTCGGCGTCGAGGGTACTGTAGATACCCGTTTTATTACAATCGGCAACCAGAAGCTTATGAAAGGTTCCGGCATTGACCCCGATACTCAGACTGAGCTTTACAACAGTCTCTCTGACGCTGGTAAAACGCCCTTGTTTATCGGTGAAGGCAATGAACTGATTGGCATAATCGCCGTTGCGGATACGCTTAAGGAGAATTCGTCAAATGCTATCGCTCAGCTTAAGGCTATGGGCACTCAGGTATATATGCTAACCGGTGATAATGAGCGGACTGCACGTGCCATCGGCGCAAAAATCAATATTGATCACGTTATTGCTAATGTTCTGCCGGAGGAAAAGGCTGACCTGATTAAAAAACTTCAGACTGAAGGCAAACAGGTTATTATGGTCGGTGACGGCATCAATGATGCTCCTGCCCTGGCACAAAGCGATATCGGCATTGCCATTGGCAACGGAACCGATGTAGCCATCGAATCTGCTGATGTTATCCTCATGCAGAACGACCTTTTGCAGATCGTAGCAGCTATTCAGCTGAGTAAAGCGACGATTCGAAATATCAAGCAAAACTTGTTCTGGGCCTTTATTTACAATACCATCGGTATTCCGTTGGCTGCTGGTATTCTCTACCTTCCCTTCGGCCTCAAACTGAACCCGATGTTTGCCGCAGCGGCCATGAGCCTGAGCTCAGTTTCCGTTGTGCTGAACGCACTTTCTCTGAAAGGCTTTAAGCCAAAATTTATCTCTGTGAATGACCTGCCGTCTATCCAAACGGATGTGACGGTTGTCAATAATCAAATTAATAACAGTGATTCGATAATGGAATCACAGAAAGAAGGAATAACAATGACTAAAAAATTACATGTAAATGACATGAGCTGCAAACACTGCGTAAAACGTGTTGAAGACACTTTAAATGCCATTGACGGCGTTTCAAATGTTCAAGTTTCTCTGGAAGATGCCCAGGCTACCATGGATGTGACAGATGCCGTTACTGACAAAATGCTGTGCGATGCTCTGGATGAAGCTGGCTATCCCGCCTCTGTCATTACTGAGTGACCCCCATGGAAGGCATTGACCGCACCAAGGAGCTCAATCTTTTAAAAACCGCAAGGGGCCAGATAGACGGCATTATAAAAATGCTGGAAGAAGACCGCTATTGCATTGACGTATCCAAACAAGTATTGGCGGTACAGGCTCTTTTAAAAAAGGCCAATCTGCAGATTCTCGAACAACATATGCATCACTGTGTTACAGATGCCTTCGAAAACGGCAGCAAGGAAGACCGCAATACCAAGATTGAGGAAATCATTACTATTTTGGATAAGTATTACAAATAACCTGAAAGCCCCGAACGGGGCTTTTTTATTATGCATTGCTTTTCACAAAAAAACAGGTTCCGGACATATCAGTCTGGAACCTGTTCAGGGAAAATTTGGGGAGAGTAAAATTTTTAAATAAGAGGTTGTATGCTCCTTTAGATATATACCCTTTTACCAAAATTTAAACATTTTATATTCCCTTTCTTTTTTGACTCGTATGGGTATATAGCATTCTACGAAAGCGAGGTTTAAATCATGCAAAAAAATATCATTGACACTAAAAAACTCGAAACGGTACTCAAGCAAGCCTACAGCGCCGCAGAAAGTGATCAGTCTGGCGCTAACGCTTCTTATATTCCCGCCTTGGCCAAGGTTCCTTCCAATCTGTTTGGGCTGACCGCTGTAACATCAGATGGTACAGTAATTGAGACAGGTGACACCAGCTATCCCTTTGCCATTGAATCTATTTCCAAAGTCTTTTCCATGGCGCTCGTCATGGAAGCCGTCGGAGCTCAGGAGATGTTAAAAAAGGTGGGCGCAGACCCGACAGGCCTTCCTTTTAACTCTGTAATGGCACTGGAACTGCACCGCGGCAAGCCACTCTCGCCACTGGTAAACGCCGGCGCCATGGCCACTGTCAGTCTGTTGCCTGCCGCCAATTCCGATGAAAAATGGCAGAAAATTCTTGATGGTTACAGCCAATTTGCCGGCCACACCCTTGAAGTGATGAATGCTGTGTATACCTCAGAGGCTGCCACCAACAGCCATAACAAAGGCATCGCCTGGCTCATGTCAAGCTATGGCACGCTTTATGACGATCCAGATATCACCTGCGATATTTACACCAGGCAATGCTCTATTGCCATAACCTGTAAAAATCTGGCGGTTATGGGGGCTACACTGGCCAATGGCGGCGTAAACCCAATTACTGAAAAAGCTGTTATAAATCCCGAATTTTTACCTCATATTTTTGCTGAAATGACCATGGAAGGTCTCTATGGTGCTTCGGGTGATTTCGCCTATACCGTAGGACTTCCTGGTAAGAGCGGCGTGGGCGGTGGCTTGCTGGCGGTAGTACCCGGTCAGTTGGCACTTTCTGCCTTCAGTCCGAGGCTTGACCCCATCGGTAACAGTGTCCGAGGGCAAAAAGCTTTGCGTTTTATTTCTGATGCCCTCGATCTTTCACTTTACCGATAATCAGGTACAAGATACCGCGAACTTCTTATTCTTATTTAAAAATAATCGGAACCGCAACCAAGCCTGCCTGTTCTACTCCAATTTCACACAGCATCTTACGGGTAGAACAAAAACTCCGGTAAAACAAATCAAAAAGTGTTTTGGAAAACAAAGCCGCGTCCTTATTATCCAGACTGTTTTCAAACCTTTCAGCCATTTCTGCCCACCAGACAATGTTTTCATCGCCAGTACTCTCAAGCCGCAGAACACTCCCTTTTAGTGTCATAAGAGTCAGCTTGCTGTATATCTCCCTGACCGCCGCAAAAGGAGCACAATGGACGATGGCCTGTAAACAAGCTGCAAAGGTCTGTATTTTTGACCGCTCATCACCCTTTAGTTTTAAGGCTTCCTTAATCTTCTGGAGGGCATTTTCATCAAAAAATGGAAAAACACTAAGTGCAACAGACTCACCGGTAATAGCCAGAATCTGCAGGGCTTCTAAAAACTGAATCAGATTTCTGTCCATTGTCATATCCTTCATTTTGTATAAAATCGTCCGGTCTCCCGGGAAAATCACTTTTGTTCCAACACCATTGATGTTTTTTGCTACGCCCAGCTCATTAAGAATACTTATGGTTCGACGTATAGTAATCGGGGATACATGATAAATATCCGCCAGCAGCCTGCCCTGCGGCAGGTAGCTGTCTACCGGATAGACCCCTTGGTTAATTTTACAGATCAGATCAATGGCGATGTCATCACAATACCGTTTACGGCCCTTTTGAGGTTCCCAAGAAAAAGCTTCGGTCTGAGCACACTGGCCGTCCTCATTCTGATTAATATCGAAAAATCCTTTTAAATAATAGCTTAATTGTGAAAGCTGCTCAAAGCCATTTGTATATTCCTTTTTTTGGATACACCGAATGGCATTGAGCAGATATTTTCTTACTTTTTCCAAAGCCATATCGCCCTGGCCATCATTCACATCTTTCATCCGGTCCACGAGTACTGTTCCCACAAAAGCATCAACATCTGTAAACAAGTACATCAGCATCTGATTTTTCATAGGTTGTAAAGATACTTCAAAACCCTTATAAAGGCTAAACAACAGCGGCTCCTGATCACTGGTAAGCAGCTGTTCCAGTTCAGCGAGCTGTTTTTCATCCATCAAACTTAATCCCTGTAGCCTGGATAAGGGGGAAAAATGGCAGAGACTTTCATAAAGATCCTTCAATACCCCCCTGCGCTCTTCAAAGTCCAGTGTTTTTTCTGCGGTTTCATCTGGCTGCCATATTATTTCTGCTGTTTTCCCCTTGCTCAGCTGGACATACCCGTCCTTTTCCAATGTTTTTAAGGCGATCTGGGCTGGACAATAGGACACGTTAAAATGATCGGCGATCTCCTTAACCGTTGGAAAACGGTCTCCACTTTTATAATTGCCCATCTTGATCTGTCTTAGCAGAAAATGATATATCATTTTCTGTTGACTTTTTTCTGCTGCCATAAAATTCCTCCTTTTTTTCATTCTAACACACTTTATTTTCAAAATCCAGCATTGCCATAGCTTCAAAAGCATCTATTAGGAATCCCAAATAAGGATGATAACCGATACCGTTTAAACCCTTTGCTTCCGCCATATATACTCATCCGGGCAAAAACAACGGCATCCACTGGTATTGCTTGCAATTTTCACGGTCCCTGAGAGCCATAAAATTCACACCACAATTTATCACATTTCCATTGCTTTTACCATCACACTGGATTATAATTCTATTCAATGGTTGTTTACGTTATCAGGAGGTTAAATATGAAAGTTTTAATTATTTCGTCCAGTCCCAGAAAAGGCGGCAACAGCGAACTGCTGGCCCGTGCCTTTGCGCAGGGGCTTCAGCAAAAGGATCATGTCGTTACAATGATTTCCGCTGGTCACATGAAAATAAACGGATGCCTGGCTTGCGATCAATGTTACGCCGAGGCCGATGCACCTTGTGTTCAAAAAGATGATTTTTGGAAAATTTACCCCATGCTTTTAGCTGCTGACATGGTTGTTCTGGTATCGCCGCTATATTTTTTCAATTTGACTGCCCAGCTAAAAGCAGTCATTGATCGAATGTACGCTTTTTGCAGAAGTAATCATCCAATGCCTTTGGTAGGTAAAAAATCAGTCCTGCTGATGACCGGTGCCAGCAGTGACCTGAAGGATTTTCTTCCCGCCATTGACAGTTATAAGCTAACCGCAGACTACCTGAAATGGCAGAATAAAGGCGTTTTTATCGCTTCTGATGTCTGGAAAAAGGATGATATTCTGGAAAGCGGCTGGCTGGAACAAGTCCTCGCCTTTGGGCAAAGCTTTTAACGATTAACAATGTTCCTACAAAGCCAGGAGATCTTTCTACTGGCTGGTTTTTATACTGCCAGGAGGCTCACTTTGTACACAATTTCAAAAAAAAATCTACAGTGTATTGCGCCATTATTTAAAGGTTGGAATGAAACACCAGTATGGTCCTGCCTTCAAGGCCATCTCGGTCAGGCTTTTGCAGATAATCCCGACACCCCCAAGTCTGCCCAGATCTTAATCGGTGATTTTTGTTTTTTTGCCGGCATACCTGATCCAGAGCTGATCGATAACATTCCTGATCCGATCAGGGTTCCCGTCATTACCCTGATCACGCGCCAGGAAAGCTGGCATTCATTAATCGAATCTACCTACGATGGACGATACATAAAATTTATACGTTATGCTCTAAAAAAAGAACCCGAAGCTTTCAATCAAGAACAGCTTCGGGTTAATCTTACAGGCCTTCCCCAGGACTGCGAAATTTGTCGAATTGACGGTACGCTTTACCGCACTCTGCGAAATGAAGAATGGTCTAAAGATTTATGTTCTCAGTTTAAAAACGCACAGGATTATGCACAAAACGGTCTCGGATTTGTCATCATTAAAAACCATGAAGTCATTACCGGAGCTTCCTCCTATACTTATTACGATGACGGTATCGAAATCCAGATCGATACTAAACGCCCCTATCGAAGACAAGGTTTGGCACGGATTGTAGGCTCACGCCTTATTTTAGAATGCCTGCAGCAAAACCGCTATCCCAGCTGGGATGCTGTCAGCCAGGAATCCCTGGGCCTTGCCAAGAGCCTTGGCTACTGTCTGGAGGCACCTTACACAGCATATGCCGTGGGTGATATGGCCCTTTTGTCCGCACCACGCTAAAAGTGTGTATCTTGTGCAGATCAATTTATTTTACATTTTTGTCAGTTACATTGTTTTTATCAACAAAATTATATCTTTCTGGGTGTATCGAAATGATTATCGCGCTGATTACCACAAGAACAATCAAAAACATGGCTGGAAGGCCGCCAATATTCGAAAGCATCTTAATGCCGGTAATTCCCTCACCCACCGACATCATAATCCAGGTTACCACAGCTACAATAACACCCCAAACCGCAATCAAATAAGTTGGCGGCTCTGGCGAATCTGGTGCGATTCCTTTGCTGCAAATACCTGCAATGGCCATTGTAGTGGAATCGGCTGCGGTTACAAATGAAATCAAAACCGCTACCAGATACAATGGAATAAAAATCTGGCTTAAAGGCAAGTTCTTGAACAGCTGATAAATCACATTTTCATACCCGGCGTTATATGCATCAATGAGACCTGATGCGGGGTTATTCATCAGCTGATTGACTGTCGCTCCAGAGATAATCATGAACCAAACTATACTAAACAGTGCGGTTACAAAAAGGTTCATTGCAATCACATCTTTTATCCTGCGGCCATAGCTAATTCTTCCGAGGAACACCGCCGTCACTGGTGCCCACGCCATCCAGTTTCCCAAATAAAACATCGTCCAATTTTTGGCCCAGAGGTCACCCTCTGCTGTGCCAGTAAACAGCGTACCACTGAAAAAGGTCGATATAAACTGACCTATGCTTTCAATACCAAAACTAAAAATAAAGACAGTTCCCCCGAACAAGAGTATAAAAGCCAGTATCACAATATACATTGCTACATTTATATTTGACAGATATTTTATACCTCGAGTGATCCCCGTAACTGCGGCAATAATGGTCATACCTCCAATTACCAGAATGATGATTCCCCACACCATTGCATTTGAATCGATGCCGAACAGCTTGCTGAGCCCACCATTGATACTGAGCACGCCTGAAGCCAGAGATGCGGCAAGACCTGTGACCAATGCAAATACACAGATAAAATCCACAGCCTTGCTCACGCCGCTTCTTCCCTTTTCAGGAATAAGCGGCGCAATGACAGAACCCAAGGAGAAGGGCTGCCGCATATTATAATAAACAAAAGCAAAAACGACCGCTAAAATTGTGTAAAGTCCATAGGGCAGGACCGTCCAGTGTCTGAAAACTGCTGCCATGGCAAATAGAGAAGACTCTGGAGTCAGAGCCTCAATACCGCTTGATACCGGAGGATTAAGAATATGCTGTACTGGCTCAGCCGCCCCCCAAAATACAATGCCCGAAGCCACCGTGGTGCAAAGCGTAATACTGAACCAATTCCAGACAGACATTATCGGCTTAGCCCCTTTTCCTCCTATGATTATTTTTCCAAAATGCGAAAAATACAAACCGAGGCACACCAGAAATACTACCAAAGCAGTCAGTAAAAACAGCCATCCGAATTCGTCCAATATCCACGCATACAGCGTACTGGTTAAGCTTACAAACGCCACGTTATCAAGAAAAGCTAATATAATGCAGGCGCAAAAAAGAAATACTGACGGTAAAAAAACAATTAAATTAATCTTTTGATGCTTCATTGTTTCCTCCTAAAGAAAAAAGCGGCCAAACAGACGGGCCGCTTATAAGTACGATCATTTTTCATGAATCAGTTGGTTTTTCTTTCCTCTTTTATAAATAACAAGTGCCAGAACAATTGCAATCACACCCCAAATTGCAATCCAGGCAAAAATCATATTAAAGCCTGTTACAGGGTCTTTATCAAGCCATGATCCCATTAGAGATGTAATAAAAGCGTCTGGAATAAAACCAATAAACGATACAATGCCGCTGGCGATACCAGTCATAGCTACAGGAATACCGCTTTCACCCATAATGGAAAAATATACAGATTTCATCATAAAATACAATAACGACAAAACCATAGTGACAATGATTGCCAGAGTAACAAGATTAGATAAAAATGGTGTCGCAACAGCACAAACGATGATAGCGATCAAAACATAAACTAAAAATATCAATCTCGATTTAAACTTATCTGCGATGATTCCAGCCCCAATGCCTGCTACAACCGTTAAGACGTAGCTTCGTATAATAGCCAAACTGCTGGATACAGAAGCCGAGACGCCTAAAATCTGTGTAGTATAAGTTCCAAGATAATTAATGCCCGCAGCAATAATAGAATAGCAGCTGAAAATAAAGAGCCCCATTAGCCAGACACCTGGTAGTTTCAAAGCCTTCAGGATGCTTCCTTTCTCTTTCTTCCCCTCATTCTCTTTTTCTTCGCGTGAAACATTTTTAGGAAGAAAAATAATAGCTAACGCCGCAAAAATAATATAGACCACTGCTCCGATAATCAAAATAGCCCTAAATCCACCAACGGCATCGGCAAAAAGACTCAGTATCCAGACAAATACAAAACCTGTTACTGTAGAAACAATACCGCGCATCGCTTCACTGATCCCAAAAAGCTTCCCCTGTTCTTCCTCAGTTCCCAGATTTCTTAACACTGCGATATATGGTGACCACAATGTTGCTGTTGTAAAGAAGGCAAATAAAATATAGATAACGAGTAATGCGCCGTAGCTTGGAAAGCTTGCCTGCCAAAAGGTCATCGCCGCTGTTCCGATGAAAGACGCTGCCAGTAAAAGTTTAGGACTAAACTTTTCTGCCAAAAAACCGCTGATTGGATAACAAAATAATGCAACGAGACCATATACCGCACCTAAATTGCCAAGTTCCATATTGGTAAGCTGAAACGCAGCAATCGTTTGATCATAAAACGTAAATCGAATATATGGAATAAAATAAATAATCCCGACCATAAAACTGATCAATACAACCAGAAAATTCCTCTTCCCTTTTGATAATTCCATGATTTTCTCCTCTAAAATTTGATATCCTGAAATTGAGTAATACAGCGATCCTCGTCTCTCAGGTACTTGTCCAAAAGCATTCTTTTCTCTTTTGTAACCTCCGGTGGAACATAGGCGTTCAATCTTTTTTGAACAGCTTTCCTCACATAACCAATCAAGTCCTGCTCTGTCTCAGAACGCCAATTACCAAGAGATTCTTTATTTAAATAACGGCTGTCGTAGAATTCTTTTTTTATAATTTTAAGCATACGAGTATTAAAGTAGCTTCCTCTGGGGCCTGCGTTCTTTACAGCATCATAACAGCTTGCTTCCTCTGAACAGTCTATTCCACGATATAATCGCGCCAGCATTTCAATAATCTCTTCATCGATCAGATATTTTTCGAGACAAAACACTTTTTCATGATCAAGACCGCCCAACGAAAAATTCATTATGTCGCTTTGAAGATCATCAAACATCTCCCGGTAACGCGCCATAGCTTCAATACCAGCAACGACATTTGGTATCTGTGCATTAAGAGGAAGATTGCTCATCATAAACGGCACTTGATAATACCTCCATACCTGTGCAGTCAGCCCTAAAATGCTTTTGCTCATAACACTTACCGCCTCTTTATCGTTATAACCTCTGGATATCTGATTAGACAATGTAAAGATTACAGCCTGCCCACTAAAAAGCTTTTGAATAATACAGCAGTAACCTAAAGCTACAGCATTGATTCGAACACATAGCGCTTCTTCTGTTATTAATTCATTCTCTTTTATCGTGCTGTGGATACTTAATAAAATTACCTGATGAAACCCCGCTACACATTCCAAACACTCTATCTGCCTCCACGTAACCGCGCTGTCATCATATACCTCCACTGGAACTGCCAGCTGGTACTCATTTCTTTGCTCAAAATAGTCGCCGATGAGTTGAAGTGATTCATACAGATCTGTTTTATTAACACATTTTCCCGGAAGAACGACCACAGATTTATTACTGTGTTTGAGTAGAAAAGCTAGTTGTTCTGCCTGGCTCCGATAGCTGGAAAACCAGGGATAGTACGCCGAAAAATCTATAATACGACTGGTATCGACGAGTTTAAAAATATCAATACCATCTTCCTTGTGAAAAGTATGTGCGTTGTTGTCTTTTAAAAATAATTCTGATATGCCTGTAAATCCATAGTAGCTTTTTAACCCTCCAAGGTCTAAGTCAGACACATCCGTTTTCAGCTGGATTACCGAAGGACATAATTTTAGAGCATGCTCGATTTCATAATCCCTAAACTTTATTCGGCCCCCTTCCACCGTAAACCCTCGCTTTCTAAGCCAATCCTCCAGTTTTTTATCTTCCAAAGGCAGACCGTTTTTCTTTAAAAAGGCTTTTGACTGTTCATGGAGACTCCCATTTTGTTCAAAGTAATTTTTTTCAGCGCACATACTTAACCTCTTTGTTTTATTAAATTCTTTCTTTATATATTTCTGGCAGATAAGGCATTAAAAGTTCATTTTGTTCTTTGGTGATCTCCGGCGGCATGTAACTGTTAATACGGCTTCTCACAGCTTCATGAAGGGTGTCCCTCAAAGGTGTCCCTCCCTGTGCCTGCCATTGATTTGGATCGTCCTTATTCAGATATTTAGGTAAAACAAATTCTTCCCGATACATTTTGGGTGTTCTGCCTGTTACAAAAGTTCCACGCGGCCCTGCCTCTTGAAGTTCCTTAAAGCAGAGTTTCTTTTCAGTAATATCCACACCTTTTATTAATCGTCTGACGTAATCCCAAATTTCCTCATCTACCAAAAATTTTTCAAAACTGATGACATTGAATGAACCAATCGTACCGCAGCTATGCATAACCAAATCTGGATTACACTCTTCAGTTGTCTGAATCATCAGCATAGATTCCAGACCTGCCTGCATGT
Organism: Eubacterium maltosivorans; assembly: GCF_002441855.2. NCBI lineage: Bacteria > Bacillati > Bacillota > Clostridia > Eubacteriales > Eubacteriaceae > Eubacterium > Eubacterium maltosivorans. The sequence goes on from NZ_CP029487.1 coordinate 923,082, forward strand.
CCATATCTTTAGCGTCACTCAAGCCTCCACCGGTTCTGAAAGGCAGATTGTAATAATCAGCAAGACCTGCGGTGGCATAGCTGACAAGCGCTGTCTCTGGCGCACCGATACTCAATTGAATGGTACGAAGGTTTGTCGAACCCGAGGTGTTTCCGTATAAAACTGGCGTTCCAGGGTTAATGAGCTGTATAAGTGTCAAGCCTGCTAATATTTCTGCATTTGTTTGAGCAACCATTGAAGCGACCGACGCCGGCGCAGTCATCATCGGCATAGCACATGGACAAATCCAGATCGGCTGGTTCTCTGCACAGATACCCAACAGCTTTTCAATGGGATCATGATCATATGTCAAAGGTGAAATCGGGTTAATATCACCAAGAGCTACATACCCATCAATGCCGTAGAACCGCTTAACAAGCTGATAGCCTTCCTGGGTAACTTCACGGACTGAACGGTTCTCAGGCATGTGGAAGGTATCTACCTTCAACATAATATTGCGTTGATTGCAGTATTTCAGTGACATAGCAATCAAGTAAAACATTTTTTGCTCTGTTGTAAATCCTTTTAGATCAGGAAGATAATTCAGATAACCGACATTGACAACCGGGCTGGTGTCTGCAAGTTTGAATTGATCAATGGTATCTTTATTATCCATTTTGCGTATTTTACCTTTTTCTGAAATATAAATATTACCCATTGCTGGCATACGTACCTTCGATCCACCGCCCAGATTAATGGTTTTGCCTTCACCTATATTCACTTCGAAGCTTTCTGGTACTTTCTTTAAAGATTTGCTTAGCAAGGCTTCATCAATAAAAACAATATCCCCATCAACCTTTGCACCATGCTTTTTAAAAAGCTCGATAGCTGTTTCATGTTCAAATTTAACTCCGATTTCACTTAATATTTTTACACTTTCTTCATGAATCGTTTGAATATCATTCTTAGAAATAAATCGTTCGTATGGTTTCATAGTCTCCCCTTTAACACCTATTATAATAGATTTGTCAAAGAGCCCTCCTTTAAAAATAAAATCATCTTTTAAAACATCGCGACATTAAGTTGTACATGTAGCACATAGAAGGCCTTTAAAAAAATAAACGCGGTGCTCCGTGTTTATTTTTTTATGTTGTACATATTACACATAGAATATATCAGGATTTACTCTTTCTGTCAACCCTATTTTTCATGAATCTGTAATTTTAAGTCATGGTTTGCCACATAAATTTCGCTTAAACCCACAAATGACTTCTTTTCAGTGTAATACTCCCGCCTTATTTTATAAAGGATACTCTCTTCAGCCAAAATCATAGCCTTGCGAATCTCCTCTTTGCCCAGATCTATTTTTAATGAAAGTTTTTTATAAATTGCAGGGCTCTCCATTACAAGATCCATTTCTCCAATCCATTTTTCAGCGTTAATGCTTTTCAGACGCATATGAGCGTTGTACAGAATATAGTCGATTTTATACAATACCGGAAATGCCCCTGCCGTATAGATACGATGGCATTCGATATATTTTTTGTGATAAAACCTTGAATCCTTAACTTTTTTATTATCTGGTCCTTTTTTAAACATTACCAGTTTATAAGCTGTGACTGGCTCTTTTAAATTGCTGAATTCATTAAATTTAAGAATAAACCGTTTTTCCTCGATAGAGCTTACAAAAACACCGACTCTTTTTTTACTGTAAATATAGCCTTCTTTTTTTAAAATATCCAGACTTTTTCGAATCGTAGAATCGCTTGCATTATATTCACTGCATAATTCAAGTACTGAAGGCAGTCTCTGTTCAGGCTTAAAAATATTTTCTTCAATTTTTTCACGGATATCACTTGCAATAAGCTCATAAGCTGTAAAATGATTGTTCACTGTCAAACCGATACCCCTTTAATTTCACTTTCATTCCATTTTATATAAATTTTATTCCATCCCAGTGGGATTTTGTCTCGGTCACTGATGATGATATCTAAAACCATCAAAGGCTCCGGAGCTTCCATCTGCATTACTCTGCACAAAAAATCATCTGCCATCATTGAGGACAGATAAATTTCCTCTGTCATTTCGTACTGAGAAATTTTATTTTTTAAAATATCTCTCAAACTATTATAATTCAGGTTCTCCTCTTTCAAAGGAATCCCCAGAAAATACGGGATGTTTTTAACATCAAAAGCGACAACCTGAGCGTCTCTTTTCAGCTGAGACTGAATTCGTAGAACCTTATCTGTTGGCGCCACCTGCAAATTATATACAAGGTAAACATCTGGCGAGAGAATGGTGGCTTCATATAATTCTGATTTATCAAATCCCTTGTAAATAATGTCTCCAAGTCTAAAGTTAACTTCATAATTATCCTTATTTAAGACATGTACAAAGGTTCCTTTACCCGGCACTGTATATAAATAGCCATCCTCTACAAGCTCTATAATCGCTCTTCGAACGGTTCGCCGGCTTACACTGTATTCGGTGCACAACTCCTTTTCGGAAGGAAGCAGTTCATTCGATTTATAAATATTGCTTTGTATCTTCTGTTTTATGTTCTCTATAATTTCTGTATACTTCGTATATTCACCCATCGCTGTTCATCCACTTTTGACATATTTCGACACCCTGAATCGCATCATCTGTAAAACCGTCTGCTCCTACCTCCCTACAGACAGCCGCATCTACTACACTGCCGCCAATAATGATTTTCACCTGATCTCTGAGCCCTTCTTGTGTAATGGCATCAACTGCTTTCCGCAGATGGCTGATAGCTCCGGTAAGCACTGCGCTGATCCCCACAATATCTGGGTTAAGCTCTTTTATTTTCTGACAGAATACTTCAGGCTTTACATTAACGCCAAGATCAATGACCTGAAATCCTGAAGTGGAGGCAACACTTTTAAACAGCGATTTCCCAATATCGTGCATGTCGCTCTCAATCGTTCCAATAACAATTATCCCATCTTTCAACGCTGACTTTTCAATGGATTTTGAAATATCAATACAGTCCATCTCCATCACCTGTTCATAGAGAATGCCCGCCATCATTAAGTCCGATAAGGTATACTCTCCAGTCTCGTACTTTTTTCCAATAATATCCAGTGCTTCATTCAGTGCTTCCACAACTTTTTTCTTTTCGATTCCTGCCTTTATCAAACGTTGTATGGTTATAACCACCTTATCTTCATCCAGCTCAATGAAAAAGGATACAAGTGCCTCTAACATTTTTTAATCACCTCATCTTTATAATTCATTATATCTTAGCAGCTTTTGAATGTAAATAAATCAGCAGAAAAAACGCAATAAAGCCCAGAACAGCGCTCACTGTCCTAGGCTTTCACTGATTAAAATGTGATACTCTCCGGTGCTTCCGTAAATGAGGAAAATGTCGCAGTGGCGTCTTTCAGGTAAAACACTTGAGTATTATCATCCGTTGCAGAATACATATTCTGCAGCTCTGGATAACTGTCTAACATATGTTGTCTGGCCTCTACACGGTCATCTTCTACAGCAACAGCCTGCACTCTCAGCCATTTTTGACCATTAAAAGCGCACAGCTCAATTTTGGGATTCTTTATTATCTGCTTTGAAACGTCCTTTACCTTTCCTGTCTGAATATAGAGCTTGTCCTCAAAAAGATCAATCGTCCCAAAGGGGCGCACCCTTGGCTGGTCGCCATCTGTTGTAGCCAGATAGTAGGTGTTACACTTTTTCAAAAAATCATAAACTTTCTGCATGATCCTTCACCCTTTCGAATTTAATATTGTATTCTTAATTATACCACATATCCTAAAATTGACCTGAAAATAAAAAAGCCGTCAAACAAAATTTTCTGTTTAACGGCATCACTTATTTATATTTCACCAAATCCGCCTCTGACCAATTCTGCCAATGCTTCAACTGCTGCGTTTTCATCCTCACCTTCTGCGCTGATTTCGATCTCGCAGCCTTTCGGCAGCCCCATGGCCATAACAGCGATAACAGACTTTCCATTGCCCTCTTTTTCATTTGCTCCCAGGCGTTTGAGCATAATTTTTGATTGATAACTGCCTGCAACCTTACAGAACTCCGCTGCTGGACGCGCATGCAGTCCGGTAGGGTTTACAACAGTCAGCTTTTGTGTATACATTTTGCTGTCTCCTTTTTAAAAAACGCCCAGACAGGTTTTAAAACGCTTGCTGTTTTCACATCCTGTCCGGGCAAGGGGTAAACGTTAGATAAATAATTCGTCCTGTAATTTGCGCAGTTGTACAATCAGGTTATCATTGTTCAGAACAACATCGTCATAGGTGATGACTTCCCCGGCTTTTTTATCATGGACCAGCTGTGTTTTCTTATCAACAAGACCCATCGGAAGCGCATTCTGTCTGTCCGCTTCTGAAGCAGCCATAAAGGTTCCCCGGATAGTGTACCCGCCAATACCATCTAACATTTCGCCGGCTTTCATATCCTTTTTAGCGACAGCAATGGTTTCAGCCACACGTCCGCAGCGCGGTACAATGGTTGGTTCATGATCAATGCAGGCCTTTGCCACAGACATTGGCGTTTCTAAAGAAGTTAAGTGATATGGACGGTACAGTGTATAGTTTGGTCCAGGTCCCATGCTCAGATAAGTGAGCTCTGCTGCAATATCCGGCTGATCTGTTCCGATGATTACAAACACGCCAGGCGCCACGCCATTGATATATTCAATAACACCATAGTTGTCTAACACACCGCCGCGGCCTTCACTCTTAAGGCTTAATACATCATTCAGATGGGCGACATCGCTTTCTGCACCGTGTGCACCGGTAACATCTGGTACAAAACCAGTGGCGTTGGCCATAGCTGTCATCTCAACCATGGTTTTAGTTCCGTCCTTAAAGGCGCAGATCATCTTTGGAGAAGCGCCTTTTTCTTTTGCAATTTCTGCTACGGTTTCTGGTGTGCAATCCAATGCCAGTGGATTGTTCTTTCCTTTACCAACAACCTTAACATCAAATCCAAGACCTTTTGCATAATCATACATTTCTACAACAGCCCCGGGTTCATCCCCTGCGGAGCCTGTGTAGACAACGCCGGCATTGTTGGCCAGTTTGTATAAAAGATGACCAATGCATACGTCGGTTTCAACATTTAACATACAAATGTGTTTACCGGCGTTGATGGCGTCCATCGCAACCTTGGCCCCGACTTCCGGTACACCCGTTGCGTCGACAGCACAATCAATAATATCGCATTTCGTTGCGATTTCATTATTTTTTGTAACGATAAACTTGCCCTGTGCCAAAAGCTTATTGGCTTCTTCGACCGTTTCTGCTTCTACAAAATCTTCGCCTTCTTTATAACCGGAATCCAGGTATGCGCGTTTTGCATTTTCAAGCACAACGTCAACCACAACAACCGGGTCCATCCCTTTCATGACTGTCATTTGAGCGGCCATGCCACAACCCATCTGGCCTGCGCCAACGATACTGGCTTTAATTGGTTTGCCTTCGTCTTCCAACTTCTGCAGCTTGTACATCATGTTAATCATTGTAAATACCTCTTTCTATATTAAAAATTTGTTAAACAATTTTTATCTGGCAGATTAATACGAATCTGTTCTTTTTTGCCAGATTAAGTGAATAAAATTTCAAACTGATCTCCAGGCTTTATTTCCGGGATATCCCCGCCAGACAGTTCAATCTGCCCTGGCAGTTCCACATTCTCTCGTCCTGTAAATTTAAAAGAACAGTGCCCCATAGCCTTTAAAGTATGGTTTGCTTCCTCACCTACTGCGGTAACAATATATTGATTATTGCCAAAAATGACCACATCTCCTGGCTTAATTTCCTGATCCATTTCACAGATAGTATGAAGAATGGACATCTCTGCCAGAGATTCCGGCGCATTTTCATTAAATACGATTATAAAATTTCCTTCTGCCGCCATTTCCTCTACCAGCGGTCCAATGGTTGTTACAGTACTTTTATAGTCCATTTCATCCCTGCCTTTTAATATAACCCAATGCTGAAAGCATAAGCGATCAAAACAGCTACAGGACCTGTTATCAAGCGTTCAAACAGCACAGCGGGCACACCGGCGTCAATAGTTTCCGGTTCTGCTTCTCCAAGGGAAAGGCCAACTGGTACAAAGTCACAGCCCACCTGTGCATCAATGGCGAAGAGTGCTGGTAATGCCAGAGAAGGATTGATGGCACCCACGCCAATCTGCTGGCCAATTAAAACGCCGACCACCTGAGCGATAACAGCGCCTGGTCCAATAATTGGAGAAATGATTGGTATGGCACAGATAATACAGATAACCAGCAAACCTGGGAGTGTATTTGCAAGTGGCGAAATGGTGTTTGCGATCCAGTCACCAAGACCGGTTCCCTGGATAATCCCGATAAGCATGGCAACAAAGGCCATAAACGG